>NJDO01000020.1 GCA_002254385.1 Thermoplasmatales archaeon ex4484_6
ACTGCAGATCACATTCGGAATTTGTACAGGCATGAATGATATTCCGACCGCATTGACAATCCAGAAAGGAAACGTTCAGGACAAGAAACATTTTCGTTTCCCGTTTTTTACGATTTTTCAAGTGCCATTGACATTTGCGTTGGTAACAACTCATTTGTCAAATTGATATTCAGCACTTTTCACAGATTTGATCAGGTCTGAAAAGAGTCAAGTGGCGAGGTTAGGTATTATCATTCGTGTTCGATTTTTTAGCCGATACCACACACTGCGTGGAGATACTTATGGCCTTTGTATGATGCGGCCGCTGTCCCGTCCATCATCCTTCCATTCCGGCGAGGGGAATCTCCTCCTCGTCGAGCTCCTCCACCTGGTATTCCTCGGTGATGTCGAGTTCCTCTTCCTCCTCGAAGGATTCCTCCTCCTCGCCCTCTTCCTCCTCCTCGAATTTTGCACCGCACTCCGGGCATTCGAAGAGGTCCTCCTCGAACTCGGCTCCGCAGTTGGGGCAGTCGAGCTCGTCGGATGCAACCACGAAACCGCAGACGGGGCACAGGAATTCACCCTCCGCAGGTTCCTGGTACTCGGGTTCCCTGTAGTGTCTCTCCCTTCCCGTCTGGAAGGCCGGCCTCCTGCCCCTCTCCTCTTCAACAGCCTCGACGGGCCGGGTGCTTCTTCCAAGGAACACGTAGACCAGTATGATGATGATGACTATCACGAGAAGAATGAGCAGCAGATAGCCGATGTTGAACTCACTGCCCTTGCTTCCCTCCTTCTCGGGTTCGATGGTTTTCAGGTCCATGGTTGATCCTGCGGTGATGATCACCTCGGTCTCGTAGGTCTTGTAATCGGGTATCTCTATCTTCAGGATGTATGTTCCCGCCTCTATGCCGGTACCCTCGAACCTTCCGAGCTGGTTGACGTTCAGGATGATCGGGGTCCCTTCCTCCTTCTGGAGCGTGATGGTCACCTTGTCGGGCGGGAACGGTTTCCCGTCCTCGTCGAGAATGTAACCTTTCAGCGTTCCCGTTGTGATGAGCTGCTCGGTCTCGAATGACCAGGTGGTCCCCCTGAATATCTTTGTGGAGTCAAGTGCAAGGATATCGGGGCTGAGCGAGACCGAATACCTGCTTCCGTATTCCAGCGGTTGGGATGGTTTGAACACTGCGGTGTAGTTGCCGGGATAGTAGATCACGGTGCCGGAGATGGGTTCTCCGCCGCCGCCGGTCTTGAACACCTCGAAGGTGGAGGCCGAAATGGTTGTGGAATCCATGGCTTCGGGGAACACTGCCCTGATCCATGTGTTCACCGGGACCTCGCTCTGGTCATCGGCGGGATACCTTCCTGCCAGATCGATCTCTATGATCTGGGTCTCCGTGGTGAAGTTGGAGTAGAAGATATGGGGGAAGTTGTTCCCGTACAGGTCCTCCACGAGATCCGTCACGGTTATCCTGTAATCCGTCTGGTATTCGAGTGTGACCTGTGGTGACAGCAGGACGACATTATCCGAATCCACGAATGCGAAGGAGAGGGGAACATTGGAGCTTGTCGATAATTTGATGAGATACACGGTGGTCTCGTTGATTGTGGACTTGTTCACGGGCTTTGAGAACTGGAGGGTTATCGTGCCCGATACGGAGAATGCCAGCTCCCCGTCCGGAGGCGATATGGTCACCGTGAACGGGATCTCCTCCAGCTCCACATCGAGTTCGTTCCAGTACTGTTCCACGATTATGAACCCCGTCCTGGAATAATCCTGGTAGCCCTGGAGAGTGACAGTTATGTCCGCGGAGCCCGCCTTGATGGTATCGAAGGTGTAGTTCCCGTTATCGTCGGTCACCTCCACCACCGGGACCTCGCCCGGGAAGCTGACAGTCACTTCCGCACCGACAGCGGGAAGACCGTTGGGCAGGGTGACCCGGCCTCTCAGGCCTCCCACGGCCAATTTGTTGATGGTGACGTTCACAACCTTTGTAAGGCCCGATTCGACGGTCACCGTCGTGGAATTGGATGTACACCACGTCTTGGAGAAATCGAGCGTGTAGGTGCCGTCGTCTATGTTCTCGAACGAATAGAATCCGTCCGCGTCCGTCAGCGTCTCTCCGATCTGGAACATGCCGGAGAGGATGACCGTCACATCGGGTACGGGAGCTCCCAGCGAGGTGGTCACCCGGCCTGTGATGGACGGGGGGTTCTCTATGGAGAAATAGACTGTGTAGAAGTTGTTCGACGAGTTGTAGGTGTCGTATTCCACGGAGAATCTTGCCCTGTAATTGCCGGATGCATTTGGGATCCATCCCGTGCTGAAGAACACCGAGAAGTCGTGCGGCGGGTCCACGGGAGAGGATTCGTTATCCATTATGATCATATCCTCGTCATAGACCGTGACCATGGGGTCTTCCAGGAGGTCGATCCTAAGGTTTATGCTCACCTGATCCTTCCAATCCTCCACGTTGCCCGTGTAGGTTACCGTGCATGTGGGGAGCATCTCCTCGCCAAGGGGATAGGTCCCCTCCTCCTCGAAGAAATCACTCGTCATGGATAGATCGATCACATCCGCGACATCGATCTGTGTGGATGCCATCGTCTCGGTGCCGGCGAGCGTGCCGTTCACCGCGATGGTGTATTCCCCCTCCGGAAGGTCCACCATTCCGAAGGTGAAGTTCTGGGCGGTATTGTTGTCCACCACCACGGTTGTCACCTTGGATGTGTTGTAGAACAGGGTGCCTTCGGGATACGTATAGACCGTAAGGTAAAGCGTTGTCTCGTCAACGAAATAGACGTCACCCGTATTGTTCACGCGGAACGTCACCACATGATTCCCGGATGCATATTCGCCACCGGGGCCAACGAGCCCATCTATCATAACATCCACTATCTCTGCTTCCATTGCCCGGGCGGGTTCCGCCGCTCCCATGAACGGGATCAGCGCCGCAAGCAGCATCATGACAGCAAATGCAAGCCCTGTTCTCTTCGACATCTCTTTGCCCTCCCATAGACCCACGTTCACGCCCGGTCAACGGACCATAGGGTCCTTCCCCTGGCTGGCCAAAGCGCTTCGTGTGCTGATACGGAAATGGGCATACCATTATATATTATATTCTCAAAAGCCCAGAATTGCCCCGTATCCGTTTTGGGCTCCCATGGAGCGGGTCTTTTCACCCGAAGGAGGGGTAAGTTGATCGTGCTTTCCGTGTTGGAAGGGGCTCATCTCCATTCCTGGGCACATGTTTTTTAGAGGATGAGGCGATAGAGAGGCCGAGGTAGGATATCATGCATCAGGTTCTGTCGGTGGAAATGGAGAAGGATCTTCTGGAAGCAAACAGAAAGCTCGCCGAGGAGAACAGGGATCTTCTCAGGAGCAGGAACATACGCTCCGTGGATATGATGGGGTCCATCGGGTCCGGAAAGACCCTCCTGATAGAGAGATTGTGCATCCTTCTGAAGGAGAAGGGATTGAAGGCCGGTGTCATCACTGGGGATGTTGCGGGAGATGACGATTACAGGAGGATAGCATCCCTTGGCGTTCCCGCCGTCAATGTGAACACGGGCAAGGAGTGCCATGTGGATGCCCATCTTGCAGAGCATGCCCTTGAGAAACTGGACCTTGATGCCGTCGATGTGCTTTTCGTTGAGAATGTTGGCAATCTGGTCTGCCCGGCGGACTTTCCCCTGGGAACCGATATCCGCGTGGTGGTTATATCCGTCACGGAGGGTGATGATATGGTGAGAAAACACCCCCTCATTTTCCGCGAATCCGACGTAATAGTGATAAACAAGATAGATCTGGCCCCGATAATGGAAGTGGATGTGGATGCCCTTGTCAGGGATGCAAGGTCGGTGAGGCCGGATGCTGAGCTGGTGCTGACCGATGCGAAACATTCGGTGGGGATCCGGGAACTTGCGGAAGCTCTGTCTCTTTTGTGAGGAAAGCCGATATGTACATCATCAGGGTGAGAGGCGTCGTTCAGGGGGTCGGTTTCAGACCCTCGGTTGCCAGGGCGGCCGCGTCAATGGAGGCCTCGGGGTACGTCAGGAACGACGGCTCCCATGTTACAATTGCCTGTGACATGGAACCCGCAAGGTTCATGGAGGGCCTTCTCCCCCATCTCGGCCCCATGGCAAGGGTGGAGGACTGGAGCTTCGAGGAGGTTGATGGTGAGCTGGAGGGGCCTTTCAGGATCCTCCCCTCCGTCGAGGGCGAGATGGATTCGCCCCTCCCCCCGGATACGGCGATCTGCGATAGATGCCTGAGGGAGCTCACGGACCGGGCCGACCGCAGGTTCCTGTATCCGTTCACAAACTGCACGGACTGCGGTGCGAGGTACACCGTCATAGATTCCCTTCCCTATGACAGGCAGAGGACTTCCATGAAGGATTTTCCCATGTGTTCCCGCTGTCAGGGGGAGTATTCCGATCAGGGGTCCAGAAGGTTCCATGCCCAGACCATCTCCTGTCCCGACTGCGGTCCGCGATACAGGTTTCTCGGATCGGATCTGGAGGTCAGGGCGGAGGGTTGGGATTCCTTCCTGGAATGTGCCAGGTCCCTGAAAGGGGGCGGGAGATTGATAGTGAAGGGTTGGGGGGGGATGCACATAATCTGTGACCCGGCGAATCTGGGTTCGCTGAGGGAGTGGTACGGGAGACCCTACAAGCCCTTTGCATTGATGGCCCGGGACCTGTCATTCGTCGAGAGTGCGGCCCATCTCCCCGACAGCGCCAGGAAAGCATTGATATCACCCGCAAGGCCGATAGTCCTGCTGAAGAAGAGGGACGATGCGCCCGGATGGGTCAGATCGGCCATGGAGATGGCATCCCCCGGTCTCGATTCGATAGGGATATATCTGCCCTATTCGGGCATACATCACCTGCTCTTTCGTGCCCTCGGGTCCGTCGGAGCGGACCTTCCATGGATCGTCATGACATCCGCCAATCCCCCGGGGGAGCCCATGGCACTCGATGTCGGGGAAGCCTCGAAACTGGGAGCGGACGGATACCTGGTGCACGACAGGAGGATAAGCGCCAGGTGCGACGACTCGGTCCTGGTTTCGGACCCGTTCGGGGACGGGGTCATCGCAAGGGAGGGCCCCTTCTCCATCAGGGGCTTCCCTGTCAGGAAGGCCAGGGGCCTTGTCCCCGACCCCCTGGAGGTCCCGCATGGACGGAAGATCCTCTCTTTCGGAGCGGAGAGGAACGTGACCGTGACCGTCACCAGGGAGGGGAGGGCCTACACCAGCCCGTACGTGGGCAACACCAGACATCCGGAGGTCGTCGATTACACCCTGGACTCCGCAGGAAGGTTCATGTATCTCTTCGGCGCCGGGGATGTGGAGGCCGTGGCATGCGATCTTCATCCCCGGTACGAGACCGTGAAGATTGCACGTGAGATGGCGGACGAGCGGTCCGTTCCTCTAATCCGGATACAGCATCACCGGGCCCATGCCGCATCATTGATGGTGGGTTCCGCCGTTGAGGGGATGGGCGTGATAGTCGTCGATGGGGTGGGTTACGGGGATGACGGTCTTCCATGGGGCGGAGAGATCTTTCATGCCTCATGGGAGGATATCGACCGGGTCGGTCACCTTCAGTATTTCGGACTGCCCGGAGGCGACGCATCCGTTTACCACCCCGAGAGGATAGCCCACTGGCTTTCGATGGAGGCCGGATCGGACCTTGACATCGGTGATGAAAAGGTGAGATCGATACTGGCAGCTTCCCACTCGGGAGCCGTGAGGACATCTTCCATGGGGAGGCTTCTGGATGCCCTGTCGGCACTGCTTCTCGGGGTGACATGGAGGAGCTACGATGGTGAACCCGCCATGCGCCTGGAATCGCTTCTTTCACGGGCCAGGGAGCCCGAGATCGAACTGTTCTCCCTCCCCGTCAGAGGCAGG
Source organism: Thermoplasmatales archaeon ex4484_6 (assembly GCA_002254385.1). GTDB lineage: Archaea > Thermoplasmatota > Penumbrarchaeia > Penumbrarchaeales > Penumbrarchaeaceae > Penumbrarchaeum. The sequence continues at coordinate 5,892 of NJDO01000020.1, forward strand.
GAGGTGGATGTCGTGGGCAGGTGGAGGATACTACTCGAGGAACTGTTCGTGAACGGGTCCCCGAAGATAGGTGACAGGTCCGGTGATCGGCGGTCCGCGGACCTTGCGATGGGGATGGTCCGTTCCATCATCTCCGACATGGTGGAGGTGGGAATGAAGGGGGTTGACGACAATGAAGGAAAGATGGGCATTTCCGGCGGGGTGGCATACGATATCCCCATCCTCGAGGCTTTCGTTGAAGAGGTTAAGGCCAGGGGTATGACCCCCGTCCTTCATTCCAGGGTCCCTCCCGGAGATGGGGGGATATCCGTGGGTCAGGCGGCATTGGCGGGTCGAATGTTGTGATGAAGGGAATGACCCTTTCCAAAAACCTGATAAGGAACCTTCTGCGTGCGGTAGAGTATGTGCCTTGCCATTCCCGGACAGGTTGTGGAGATTCTGGATGATAAGAGGGCCGTTGTGGATTACGGAGGTACGAGGAGGGAGGTGAACACGATCTACGTGAAGCCCGAACTGGGCGAATGGGTCGTGGTTCATGCGGGTTTCGCCCTCCAGATACTCGACGAGGAGGAAGCAAGGGAGACTCTGGCATTGTGGGACGAGGCGCTTGAGGCCTTCGATGCCGAGATGAGAGGGTGAAGGGGGCATATAATCCACGAACTTCAGATAGCATCCAACCTGATGCAGGCCGTCCTCGAGGCTGCAGCCGGATACGATGGTGTGAAAAAGGTCGAGGAGGTCCATCTTTCCATCGGCAGGCTGACCTTCGTCGGGGAGGAGCAGCTTCGTTTCTGCTGGCAGGCCGTGACGGAGGAGAGAGAGCTCCTCAAGGGATCGAAGCTTGTGATATCCGAGGAGGAGGTGAAGGTGAAATGCACCTCATGCGGCTACCAGGGTGATCTTGAGGTGAAGGAGGACCCCCTCTACCATTATATGCTGCCCGCCTTTGCCTGTCCCGGATGCGGTTCGAAAGTGGAAATAGAGAGCGGGATGGGCATCATGGTCAGGAATGTCAAGCTGATGGTCGAGGACCCGGAGGATGATGGAGATGGTTGAATTCAGGCTCAGGGACAGGAATATCGCCAGGAAGGCCCTCGATGCCCTGGCTGCCATGAAGCAGGAGATCACCGTGATGCATGTTTGCGGAACGCATCAGGACACCCTTGTAAGGTTCGGTATCGAACCCCTGCTGAAGGAAGCGGGTGTCTCGATAAGGCAGGGTCCCGGATGTCCTGTATGCGTCACGACCGGAAGGGAGATAGAGGCGGCGGTGACCCTTGCCAGGAAGGGAAAGGTGATAGCGTCCTTCGGCGACATGGTGAAGGTCCCGGGGAAGGATATGACGCTGTCCGAGGTCAGGTCCCGGGGAGGGGATGTACGTATCGTCTATTCTCCCACGGACGTCATCAAAATGGCGGAGAGGGAGCCGGACAGGGAGTTCGTCTTCCTGGGCATCGGGTTCGAGACCACCGCCCCTACGACATCGGCCCTGCTCCTTGACGAGAAGCTCCCGGGGAACATTTCGGTGATGTCCTATCACAGGACCGTCCCGCCCGCGCTCAGGTTCATAGCCGAGGCGGGGGAGGTGAAGCTCGACGGTCTCATTCAACCCGGGCATGTGTCCATGGTGATAGGTGAGAGGCCCTACGATTTCATCTCGGAGGAGTTCGGACTGCCCCAGGTCATAGCCGGATTCGAGCCCCTTGACCTAATCATGGCATGCCTGGAGATTGCGAGGCAGAGGAAGGAGGGCAAGGCACGGCTCGTCAATATTTACGGGAGGGTCGTGAGGCCGGAGGGCAACCGGGAAGCTCTTTCGGCAATGGAGAGGACCTTCGATCCCATCGATATACCATGGAGGGGATTTCCCACGATCCCGGGATCGGGACTGGGCATATCGAAGGAGTTCGATGATCGGGACGCCTATTTGCGGTTCGAGGACGAGCTGTCCGATGTCTGGGAGATGGACATCCCCGAGCCCCCCGGATGCAGGTGCGGGGAGGTCCTCAGGGGTCTCATAGACCCCAAGGAATGTCCCCTGTTCGGGAAGGCGTGTGCTCCCAATACCCCTGTAGGGCCCTGCATGGTCTCCAGGGAAGGGAGCTGCAATATACTGTACAGATGGGGAAAGGACCCTGTCTGACTTCGGATGAGATTCTCTGTGGATAGAAGGTCTCCGGGCATCATTTTTTACTTTCACCCAGACAACACGACTATGTCGTGTTAGGGCCCTCCGCACCAATTTTCATTTGGTGCCCTCTCTCGTTCAGGTTTATAATCAACTGCTGTCCATGGGCCCTGTGCCGTCGATGTCCGTTGCCGGCGGCGAAAACAGAAAAACGGAGTTGAAAGAAATGACAACAGAAACGAAACTTATGGGATTCGTCAGGCGCTCCAAGAACGGGGGCGCGCTGAAACTGAGCGTGAGTCAGAACGCATTCGAGAGCGCGGAGAGGTACGTCACCTCGGACGGGACCGAATACGTGGGAATGATAATCAACCTCAACAGGTTGAGGAACCTCCTGAACGGTGAACAGGAGGTGACGGCGATCAGCCAGATCGTCGAGGGTCCGGCAGCAGAGGAAGCTTCCTGAAGCTGTCATCCCACGGGCGGGGCCCCCCTCCCCGCCCGCATTTATAACCTATCTTGACAGGTTCTTGAAATAGGAGAATATGGATCCTTCATTATCGGAATGGTTCATTGAATCCGATCTTGTTTGCAGATATCCTACAACAATGAAAGCAGAATTGTTGGGATAGTTCGTATGATCTTTCTCATTTCGATTTCACCTTTCCTGAATATGCTTCAAACATTACCTCGAGGTCTTCCATTGACCAACCGGTAATATTGTATTCATCAATCAATCTAGAGGCAGCGGGAGTGAAGCCGTTTCTTGAAATGATCATGAACTCCTTCCGGAATCCCTTTGTTTTCTCTATGAAAGCTGCCTTTTCCATGAGATTCTCAACATCCCTGTAATTTGCAGGGCTCCTTTTCCATTTCACCTCGCAGGCGAACATCCTGGAAGATGTTTCATCAACTCCCACAATATCGATCTCCTTGTCCTTGAACCACCACCGCCCAATCCTGTATTCGGGGTATCTGTCAATGAGGAGAGGAGTGATGATCCCCTCCACGACCTTTCCCAGGTATGCCGGATATTCTCTCTCCAGCAGCTTCTTCAGGAGATCCTTTCTTCCCGTTTCTATCAGATCCTCGTTGGGAAAGACGAATTTGAACCAGAATCTGAAATAATTGTCCCAGATCTCGTATATCCCCTTCCTCGAACTCCCTTTCTTGGTTACGGGCGTCTTTCTGACGATGATATTCAGATCCCTTAGAATGGCCAGGTACTTACTGGTAACTTCTCTCCCCAGTCCGGTCCGGTTCATTATCTCCGGAAATGTGGAGGCACCGGCGGCAATGGCTTCCAGTATGGAATGGTAATATCTGGGTTCGCGAACCTCCTCCCTGAGGATGTACATCGCGTCCGAATACAGCAGCTCACTCTTCTCGAAGAAATTCATTATCCCCTCGCTGAATCCGTTTCTGAATTCGGTCAAGTAAGCAGGCGTGCCCCCCGCAGCCCCGTAGATCTTGATCATTTCTTCGAATTTCAATCGAGGAAAGAATTCTTCTGCCTGGATGAAGGACATGGGTTCCATTTTCAGCTGTTTTGTTCTTCGTCCGTAAAGTGCTGCCTTTCTGTTGAAGAGATACTGCTCCATCATCGACATCGAGGAGCCGCAGAATATCAACTTCACCCGTGTTCTGCTCAATCTGTGATCCCACCATTCCTGGAATGTACTTGGTATCGATGGGTCCGATTCCACCATGTAGGGGAATTCGTCAAAGACTATTGTGAGGTTCCCGTGGGATGCAATATGATCAAGTGCTTCATCCCAGCTCTTCAAACCGTACTTTCCGATCATGTCGTCATTCAGGACGCCAGAGAGTTTCATCGAAAATCTCTTGAGCTGATCCTTGGGAGATTCCTGGCGTCCCACAAAATACATGCCTTCCTTGACAGCCCGGATTAGCATCTCCGTCTTCCCGATCCTCCTCCTTCCATGGACTATTACGAATTCGGCGATGGGCGATCTGATCACCTTATTCATGAAGGCAATCTCGTTATCCCTGTCAATGAAGTGGGTATCTTTAGTATACACAAGAGTAGACTACTTTCATGTATACTTAATATTTTTTTCTCCATTACATCTATTGGTTATCATTCATGAAGGAGCCCGGACAGGTTTCAATCGAAGAGCCTGTCGAGAAGGTCCATCTCATCGCTTTCAAGCTTCCCCCTGTCCTCTTCCTCCTCCGTCGGTGGAGCTTCCGATCCCGCACCAGCCTCCTCCTCCCCGGGGCCGCCGTCGGCAGCCTGTTCGGGCTCCGCCGCCTTCTCCTCCTTCCCCGACATCTCCTCTTCCAGGGTGGGCCCCTGGGCTGCCGCGAGCTCCTCTCTCCATTTCCCGATCTCCTCTTCGGAAGGCTCCTGGTCGTAGAGCTCCCTGTAGGTCCTTATCCTCTCGGCAATTGGATCCGCCTCCTTTCTTCTCCTGGAGGTGAACCTGTACGTCATTATGCCCAGGAATACTATCAGCGCTATGATGATGAGCAGTATGAGGAGGAAAACGGGTATTATGAGAGGTTCGGGAAGTGATGACAGGAACGGGAGCACGTCCTTTATGTTCTGGGTGAGGGGGGATCCTCCCTCTTCCTGGGGTGCATCCTTCACCGTGATGGTTATCCTTTCCACCACGGTCTCTGTCTCACCGTCCTCGGAAACGGCCATTATCGTGAAGGTGTATTCGCGTTTCGGCGTCTTTTCCTCCGGTGCCACAACTATCTTGAAGGCTTCCCCGATCTCCTCGCTGAGTCCCTTTGACGACTGGATGTTCAGGGTGATCGAAGACTCTCCCGTGCTCTCGAAGTATATCCATCCCGCCTCCTCGGGTTCTCCCTCGAGCACCAGTGTCACGTTGTCCTCGAGTGTTCCAAGGTTGACAGCCGCTCCCTCGAGCGGCCCCGTGATGGAGAATCCCTTCCCCCTGTACGCGGTGTGGGACGCTGGTATGTCGATCCGTATGTTGTAATCAGATATCTTCAGGTAGGATGTCCTGACCCGGGAGTAGTTCCCGTTCCCCCATGCCATCACCTGAAGGCTGTAGGTGCCTATACCAAGAGCCAGGTTCGACACATCGAACGATGTGGTCCCCCCCATGTCCGTCCATTCCATCACGTCCCCCGTCATGTATCCCGTCCCGATCCGGAGGAAGTAGGTTGCGGAAGGCAGGTCGGTCGTGTTCCATGAGATGGTGACATTTGGGCTTGCGGTGAAGAACGGTCCGAACGGCGGGACCATTTCGGGGGGCCTGTTCCCCTGATCGACTATCTGGAACGGATGGTCCGTCACATCCTCTCCACCGATCCTGTCGGATACCCTGATCCTCAGGGTGTAGTGACCCGGCTCCAGTGCCTCGCTGTCTGGAAGGTCGAAGAAGGTGTTCTCACCGACGGATATCCAGTCGAACCACTGGAGGTTGTTCTTCAGCACCATCACCCAGTAGTAGAGCGTGTCTCCGTCCTCGTCGAAGGCATCGTCCCACCAGAAATGGGGTGTGGGGGAGTTCACGACATCGGGCCATGCATCCCCCCGGAACACCGGTCTGTAGTTGTCGGGCACATCGACATTGATGCGGAAACCTCTCGATTCCACGACGTTCCCGACCATGTCCGAGGCCCTCCACCGTATTCTGGAATAAACGCCCTCATCCGGGAATGTCAGGGTGACCCATGCCCTGTATGTCCCGTTGTCGAGTTCGATGTAACCGTCCGGCTCCATCCATTCAGAGAAATCGTCGGACGTGGTCTTGTAGGAATACCGGATGGAAGAGGGATCCACTCCGGTGAAATCCACGTTGGTGGAACCCTCGTTGTTGTCCCTTACGGTTATCGAGCAGTTCACGTCGGGGTAGATGAGGGTCAGGTTCTCGAGGGGGCGGGCGTTCTCGAAATAGGGGGCGTCAGGGTCCAGCCACAGGTTGATGGGTTCCGTCACGTAGGGGCCGTTCCCCACCCGGTCGAAAGCGGAGAACTTCAGGTAATTGTCCTTCCCCGGATACATGGGCACCACCGCCCTTGCCTCGACCGTATCATTGTCGATGATCGTGATATCCGTCATCCGCACTCCCTTGTCGAAATGTTCCAGGCCCTGGACGGAGGAATTGTAGAATATCCGGTGTATGTTCACGCCGGCCCCGCCCAGATCGGTGACGAGGATCCTGCATTTCACCCTGTCCGAGGCATTCCAGACCTGCGGTTCGGGTCCGAGGATCTCCACATGCGGCATGGTATCGTCTATCACGGGTCCCGGCAGGAGCGGGGATCTGACGATCGCGGCATCCGATTCGTCGGCCACCTCTACACGCCAGTGGAAGCTTCCTTCCTCGGGTACGGTGAGGTTCACCCGGTACGGGACGCCGTCCATGTAGTAGATGTCCCTCTCTCCCCTCAGTTTTTCCATCACGATCGGTTCGGGAAACAGGGGGTCGGTTCCGGCCCCGTCCCTGAAGAGCTGTATTCTGGGGAATCCCTGACGGGGTTCGTCATTGTCCCAGTCCTGGTATGTCATGTTGAACGTGAATACCGTGGAGGTGGATCCGACAACGGGATCGAAATCGGACTCCCCGAAAAATGACAGGTCGTATATGGCAGGGAGATTCACCGAACCTTCCATGGTCCTCGAGTGACGCGCAACGAAGAGAGACCTTGCGACCCCGTCCCCCTTCTTGAAATACCCCCAGTATGCACAGATCACCCGTCCGTTGGAAGCATATGCCCCCACCGGAGCTTCCTGGTCGTTCCTGTCCTCGGAGAACCTGTCCGAATCGTCCACCCTGAGCATTCCACCGAAGGTGGACCCCGAGTCGGTCGAGTTGATGAAGTAGATATCCTTTTCCTGGGAGGGGTTGCCGAAATTGTTCGTGTATTCCACCTGCCGCTCCCAGGTGACGAGCAGCTTTCCCGAATCCATTGTGGAGATGTAGGGGTTCATGTCCTGTGCATCCGCGGGAGGATCGATGAGCCTCGTGTCCGGCGTGAAGTTCCCGCCCCCGTCAGTGCTTCTCACGAACCAGATCTCGCTCTTGCCGGATCTCATATCGTTCCATGCGAGATACAGGGTCCCCGAATCATCGACGGCCGGGAATACCATGTCCCTGACGTTCCCCTCAACCAGGTCATCCGTGAATTCCCTTTCAGGGGAGAAGGTGGCCCCGCCGTCTTCCGAGATGGCGATGTAGGGTTTCACGCCGTATGTGTGGTCCCTGTCATCGTGCCACGTGACATAGACCCTGTCCCCGTACATCACACATCTGGGGTTCTTTATGTGTATGTTGCTGTTGTACATGTCATCGGTATCCACTCTCAGAACGGGTGACCATGTCTCTCCATTATTGTCGGTATATGACGACCACACGTTCTTCTTGGAGCCCACCTCCCTCTCGTCGAGCCATACCACGAAGACCCTTCCGTCATCGTTGACGGCAACATCGGGATAGTAGGCATCCTGGGTCCTGTCGGGAGGTACGGGAGATACCCGGACGGATCGCCCGAAGTGGACTCCGTCCTCCGCCACGGACAGCCTTATCTGGATCGGGTGGTGGAATGCAGCCTCCTCGTTGTATTCCCTGTAATCGGTCCATACGACGTAAACGGTCCCGTCCGGTCCGATGTCCATGTGAGGTCTGACCTTGAATTCCATGAAGTAATTGTCGTTGGATTCGTTCCCGTCCCTCAGTACGTCATCCGCCCTGATGGGTTCGGACCATGTAAGGCCGTCGTCGTCGGAATAGACGATATAGGCTCCGTAATAGAAGGTGGGGTTCCCCTCGTAGAGAATGTATATCCTCCCATCGGGAGCGACCTCCATATCCCGGGGCTCGTGGGAGCTTCCCGAATAGCCCGTGCCCAGGATATTGACGGATGCCGAGAAGATGGGGGCGCCTCCATCCACCTCTCTTAACAACACGGGAATGGTCGTGAGGATGAGCAGCGTTGTTATCAGAACTACCTGCGTTCTCATTGCTTTCATGATACATGCCCCCTGAAGAGGATCCACTGGCGGGACGCTTCTCTGATGGATTCTTCGATATATATATACAATGTTCATGAGGGGGTGTTCCCGTGCCGCGTCATCCGGCGATGGCGAAAAGACCCGAGGCCAACGATATCAAACCGGCGGCAAGCACGAGAAGAAGGGCGACCTTCCTGAAGGCCCCCTCCCCCACCATCGACGAGACACGCTCCCCTGCAAGAATCCCGACAGCAAGGGGCGGGAGGAGAAGCGTGGACAGGAGAAGGATCTCCGGGGTCAGGATCCCCGACACGGAGAATACCAGGAACGTCACAACGTTCGGAAGCATGAACAGCGATAGAAGAGGTAAGGCGACCAGGGCGGACCCGAAACCCGCGAGACCCTGGACGAATCCCGAGACCATGATTATCGAGAGGACAGCGATGATGACCAGCGGGTCCTTGCCCCCGGAATCCCCTGATGCTAGAAAATCGTATTGCCCCCTCACGGGTCCGAACCGTGAAGGGATATCATCTCAAGGGCGGTATCGGGCAAGTCGGTTATAAGCCCGTCCACACCCATTCTCAGACATCTCCCCATCTCCTCCCTCGTGTTGGGGGTCCATACGTTGACCCTCAACCCGAGGTCATGACATGTCCGGACGAAATCCGGTTCGAGATGGAGATGGTTCGGATGAACGGCCGCGCATCCGAGCTCCACCGCGAACTCCTCCGCTCCATGGGGAATTCCGTCGATGAGAACCGCTGCGGGAATGCCCGTCCCGAGCTCCGAGAAATCCTTCAGCTCCACCGGAGAGAAGGATGAGACCAGAAGGGCCTCCCTCTTCCAGGCACCTTTGTCAATGTAGGACACGAGCAGTTCGGCCGCGGGGCCCGACGTATCCCTGCCCTTCAGCTCAACGTTGAGATCGCAGGCTCCGCCGAATACATCGAGAACCTCCGTGAGGAGAGGGATCCTCTCGCCCTTTCCCGCATCGAGCTTCATCAGCTCCCCCGTCTCCATCCCGGAGACCCTGCCGGAGCCGTTCGTCGTCCTGTCAACGGTCTCATCATGCATTACCACCAGCTCACCATCCCTCGCAAGGTGAACGTCCAGCTCCAGCATATGACAGCCAAGCTCAACGGCCCTCCGGAAGGATCTCATGGTGTTCTCGGGTTCATATCCGGCGGCACCCCTGTGCCCTATGACAAGGACCATGTCCTTGTATCGGGCGGGCTCTCATTTCACCTTTTCGGGGAAATCCCAATCATATCCGTCCAGGGAGAGCTCCTCCGTCATCTGGAGGATTTCCCGCATCAGGCTCTCCTCCAGCTCCACTCCCCTGTCCTTCGTGCGCATCCAGTGCAGGTATTCCTTCTCCCCCGGAGTGTAGATCCTTTCCGCGGAGGGAGCCTTCCTCGAGGAGCGGAGCTGCCTCATGATGTCTCCCGCACTTTTCCTGAACTCTTCCAGGGGGATGAAGGCATCTATGTTCACGGCAATGAAGAAATGACCCACATTCACACCGGTTACCGCCTTAAGGAAGGGTCCCGCCTGGAGGGCTGATGAGAGGACCTCCACCACCGTGGAATAGCCGTATCCCTTGTATCCGGCGGTCTCCTCTCCCATGCCGCCAAGGGGAAGAAGGGCGGCTTCCCCATTCACCAGGGAATCCAGTATCTCCCCCGGGTCCGTCATCGAGCTCCCGTCGCTGGATATGACGAGGCCAGGGGGGATATCCTTCCCGAGCCTGGCGTGGTATTCTATCTTGCCTCTCTGCCATATGGAGGTTGCACAGTCCAGGAGGAAGGGGAAATCCTCATCGGTGGGGAATCCGATTGTCAGGGGGTTCGTTCCGAGCATGCCCTCGGTTCCGAAGGTGGGTGCCACGGATGGTCTTGCATTGGTTCCGTTGATCCCGATCATGCCGTTCTCTATCGCCATCATGGAATAGTATCCCGCGGCACCGTAATGTGTGGAGTTGCGGACCGCCACCATGGCGATCCCCACTTCCCGCGCCTTGTCGATGGCCAGCTGCATGGATCTCCTGGCTATGGCATGCCCCATACCGAAATGCCCGTCAACCACGGCGGTTCCGGGGCCCTCCCTCACTATCTCCATCTCCGCATCCGGGACCTGGAGCCCCGCCCTTATCCTGTCATAGTAGAACGGTTTCATCCTGTTGATCCCGTGGGACCTGATACCTCTTCTGTCCGCGAAACTGAGCACCTCTGCACATATGGCCGCGTCCCCGGGTGGGACGTCGAGGGCCACGAAGACATCCTTCATGAATCCCTCGAGCCGGTCGTAATCGACATTGTATCCGTTCATGCTGTCCGCCTGCGGACCCGGATGCCCGGTGAACCGTTTATCCCTTTCGGGCATCATGATCCCTTGGGGACATTACCCGATACTCCGCAGAAGGGGCATATTATCTCGGTGTCAGTGGACTTTATCGAGAACTTCCCCTGGCAGGAGGGGCATCTGACGGTTATCTCCTTCTCTTTCGGTTCTCCGAACCTCTCCTCGAGTGTCGCCATCGTCTCCTCGTCAAGGTCTCCGACGGCACCACAGAAGGGGCATTTCGCCTGTTCGGCCACTTCCGACAGTTCGAAGAGGCCGCTGCAGGACGGGCAGATTATGGGTACGGGTTCCGGCTCGGGCTCTTCTTCCTCGGGAGCCTCCCCGCCGCCGTCCTTCTCCCTGTCCTCATCTCCGGGAATACGGGCTATGGAACCCTTTGCACCGCAGTGTGTGCAGGTGAGCTCCAGTGGTCTCTCGCCGGTGTCCTCCGCCCTGAACATCTTACCGCATGCGGGACATTTGACCCGGATGTTCCTCTTCCTTTCCTCCTCTTCCGGTGCCGGGGTTTCCAGGGCGGGCGGGCCACCTCCGTCCTCCGGGGATGGACCCGGTGGAACGGCAGCGATACCGCCGGCACCCGGAGGAATGCCTGTCTGCGGTATGGAGGGTATGCCGGGTCCCGCTCCGGGTGGAGGGGGCATGGAATACAGCAGGTCCCGCGACCTCCGTCTTCTCTTTCCGAAGAGCAGGTAGGAGAGAAGACCTATCACTGCAAGAACGATCACGATGATGATGATACCCGTGATGAGGCCGGTATTGTCCTTCACCTCGGAGTTCTGTATTGTGACATCCACCGATAGTTCCTGCTCCACCCCGGTGTCGAGGACCACCTTCACATGGATGGTGTGAGGTCCGTCGGGATATCCCAGCGTGTCCAGATCATATTCCCAGTCCGGCGGGTTGGATGCTCTCATCCATTCACCGTTGTCAACCTTCACATAGACCTCATCTATCCGGTATGCCACGAGATAATCGACGGTCCCCCTGAGCTTCACCCTTCCCGAGAGAACGGACCCGTCCCGGGGGAATCTGATATCCAGACCGTCGAACTCGACGACGGTGATGGTGGTCCTGCCCTCGCCCCAGAGATATCCGTCGAAGACCCTTGCCGTCACCTCGTATGTCCCGGCATCCCTGTACTTGTGAGAGTAGGAGGAACTGACGTTCTCCACGACGGACCCGTCGCCGAAGTTCCATGTGTATTTCAGGTTCCTTGTCTGTCCCGAGTCCTGGTCATCCGCGGTGCAGGTGAACTCGACCGTGGAGTTGACATACAACTTGTACTGCTTGCTTGTTTTTATCTCCAGCACTTCGGGGGGGTTGTCCCCCTTCAGTTCTATCAGAAGATAGGAGGAGAGTCCCCCCCTGTCCGTAACGTTCAATCTGACCCTGAGGATCCTGTCATCCTCGATGGACATCCGTAGGACCCTCCCCTTTCTGGTGAAATCGTTATCGGGGATCTGATCATCATCCGGCCCGTCCTTGCCGGCATCGATGTCCCATGAGAAGGTGAGGTTGTTCCTCTCCTTCCCGTCTATCACACCGTTGTTGTTGATGTCATCATCGGGATCTATCGATACGGATGCATCCAGCTCCACATCGCCGACATTATCGTCAAGGGGAACTATTATCGGGTCATCACCTTCCTCGTAACCCACGATTCTTGCTATCGGGGGGTCATTGGGTATGGCCACTTCCACTTCCACCGATGCCTCGGACCAGGCGAACCCGTCATCGACCCTGAGAAGCACCTCGAATGTCCCCTCCTCGTCGAAGGTGTAGGTGGTGTTGAAGCCGGTCTGATCGAATATGCCGTCCCCATCGAAGTCCCATCTGTATGTGAGATGGTCCCCGTCCTCGTCACCGGACCCGTTGGCCGAGAACCTGTATGGCTCTCCCACCGTCAGTTCCCGCACATATTCGATGACAGCTTCGGGGATGGTATTGACATCTATCCTTGTCACCGTCGAGGCTGTGCTGTCCTTCATGGACCCGTCATCCACCTCCAGCGTCACATTGTATGTTCCGTGGACGGTCCATGCGTGGGTGATGTTCACTCCGGCAGCCCTGCTGCCGTCCCCGAGGTCCCAGAGGTACTCCAGTCTGTCGCCGTTCGGGTCGCTCGACATCCATCCGGACAGGGAAGCGGTCTGACTGACGTTCACGGTCCTGACCCCGTTCCTCTCCCCCATACCCGGGGTTGTGATGACGGCAGAGGGAGGCTGATTGACGACCAGTAAATGTTCCCATGCCGTGGAGCGGAGACCGTCCGCATCGGTAACCTCCAGCGATATGTTCTGGTCTCCCTCCTCCGCGGAGATATCGAGCGTGCAGCCGTATCCCAGCACCCTCCCGCCGGTAAGGTTCGTCGACCATGTGAAGTTCATGGTCTCGAGCGTGTCGAAGCTGTTCGGATCGCTCGTGGCGGAGGCATCAAGCGTTATCTTCTCTCCCTTGTCGTAAACGGAACGGATGGGCCATATGGTGAAGGATGCGGTCGGTGGGAGGGGGTCTTCCCTGACATATATCCTCTTCACGAGTTCGGAGTGGCCTCCGTTCGGGTCCGAGACCGCAAGCGTGATGTTGTGCCAACCCAGGATGTTCATCTTTCTGAAGAAGGCTGGCTCCGCCGGAAAAGCCCCCTCGCCCGGAACATCCGATGACCAGGAGAAGCTCAGCTCCTCGAGGGATGATTCGGCATCGGTAACGGATGTGGCGTTGAACTCCACGGGTGTGCCTATCTCGTAGAACGGGCCCTCGGGTCCCGAATCCGCCGGAAGTATCGAGAGGGTGTCGAGAACGGGATCGTTGTTGATGGCCGGTGTGACCCGTATCTCGTCGGTGTCCCAGAGGCCTTCGGGGTCCGTCACGGTCAGGCGGAATACGATGGGTTCCTCGGTGAATACCGTATAGAATGCCACGGGAGAATCGCTGTCCTGTATCTCCACACCGGTGTGAGACGTACATTCCCAGAGCCATGTGCAGTTCTCGATGTCCTCGTCGGTGGAATTGCTTCCATCCAGCATGTGCACCTCGTTCAGAAGGACGTCAGAATAATCGGCCCCGGCGTCCGCGACGGGCGGCTCGTTATCCGCTGCCGCCTCCTCCCCCCTGCCGGGCGAGATGATGATCGCGGATGTGAAGAGGAGCAGCGCGATCACGAGAA
>NJDO01000076.1 GCA_002254385.1 Thermoplasmatales archaeon ex4484_6
CCGTTCCCGTCCAGGTCCCCTCCCCCGATGCCGATGGTGGGTCCGAACATATCGAGAACGACCTGCCTGGAGAGGGCCCCGTTGTGGTTGAAGCGATACTCGAGCACCCTGCCCGAGTTGTTCCCGAGAACGAGGATGGCCCCCGAGCCGTGAACCCTTCCCGAACCTTTCTGGAATCCCACCGAGCCCCTTGCGAGCCCCCCGGACAGATGAATCTCCTCAGGCACCGAGTACTGGGTAAGCTTGATTATGGAAACATTATCCGTGCCGGTCGATGGATCCGTGTATTGAATTATGAAACCGTGAACCCGGAACTCGGACGGGTCAAGGATGCGTATCACCGGAGGCAGCACCACTCCATCCATCATTTCCCTGAGAGACCAGGTTGTTCCTCCGTCCCTTTCGAGAAGATACACGGTCGAATCCGCCGCGGAATGGAATATCATCTCATCGTATCCGTCCCCGTCGATATCCCCCGCATCCAGGGATTCAACGCCCATGGTTCCCGGATGTATGTTCAGAGAAGTCGGATTCACGTCCGGCCCGGGCAGGGGGGGCGTTGAGAGGACGAGAGATGAATTGTCTATCAATGCGTCAGCGGGCAAGAGGAACGAAAAGGTCCCCCCGTCGGTTCCCTGAAGGACCCTCTTCACCCCCTCCCCGGAGATAAAATTCTCCTGGGAACCCAGTGCCCCGAAGGGACCTCCGCCAAAGGACCAGTCCACCCTTCCGTCCATACCCACGTCGATGGAGACGGAAGGCGGAGAGGGTTCTCCCTCGACGGTCGATATCTTGAGGGAAGAGGATAGAACCGGACCCCCGTCCGGAACCGGCATGGATAGGCTCGGATCCATTCCCCCCATGGGGCCGAACCCTATGATGACGTCATCATAGGTCTCGCCACCTTTCATGATGGATGTGGAAACCCTCGACGCTCCCTCCATGAACGCGAACGATGAACCGATGAACAGAAGAAGGAAAACGATGAACACCATGCCGGATCCCTTCGGTCCTTCCCCTGGAGGCCCTCCCGAAAAGGAGGTTCCTTGCGGAGCGGGGAAGCTGGCCGACATTGTGTACATATTACTTTTTCCCTGGTATAAGTTTTTATCTGTACCTTTTTTTCAGAAAGGCCAGACTGTGGATGCGGCCGATCCAGGTTCCCTTTTTCTCCCGGCGAAGTCCCATTGACATCCGTTGGATCATCTCCCCGAAACGCGGTGTCCGCATCAAGAGAGTTTTGGGATTGATTTTCAAAAGGCAAGATATAAGTAAAGAAGATGTGACTTTTTTCACAAGGAAAACGGTGAGTGCAATGGAAGAGGATTTCCTCAGAATCAATACGGGCATCCCCGGTCTGGATGGAATGATAGAAGGGGGTTTTCCCTTCCCCTCAACCATTCTCCTTGCCGGTGAAAGTGGATGCGGGAAGACCACATTCTGCCTCCAGTTCCTTTCGGAAGGAGCCAGGAGAGGGGAGAGGGGGCTGTTCTTCACGACCCTTTCCGAACCGGCCAACTGGATGCTGAGATTCACCTCCAGGTTCAAGTTCGTTGACAGGGAGGCTATCGGCAGGGACATCATCTACTTCGACCTCGGACCCTACTTCAAGACCAGGTATCCTCCCGAGGACAGATACGAAACGCTGAAGAGGGTCATCGAGGAGAAGATCGTGGAGCTGATGCCCCAGAGAATAGTGATAGATCCCATCACGGCCGTTGGAGGCATACTAAGGGAGCAGTACAGGGAATTCGTGTTCGACCTTTCCCAATCGCTCAAGAACTGGCAGGCGACAACACTGCTTACAGGGGAGGCCGCTTTCGATCAGCGTTATCCCATGGAGGTCGCCTACACCTCCGACGGCATAATACTTCTTTACAATCTGGAACATCAGGATGGCAGGAGAAGGTACATCGAGATTCTGAAGATGAGGGGCACGGATCATGTTACAGGAAGGCATATGGTCGACATCTCCCGGGACGGTCTTTCCGTCCAGGTGGGGTTCAAGTGAGGAGTTGATGATCTTGAACCATGGAAGCTCAAGGATAGAGGAATACCTGGAACTGCTCAATCCCAGTTCGGAGTACCTTCTCTCCTTCTCTCCCTTCTTCATCAATCACGTATCCGTGGAGCTCATGACAGACATGCTCGTCAACAGGAAGAAGGCCGTCCTCTACATCTGTGTCGGCAGGCCCCACATCTTCGTTCAGAAGATTTTGATGAACAGAGGGGTCAGCACCAGATCTATCCATTTCATGGACATGGTTCTCTATGTCTGCAGGGATTCCTCGAAACCATCCTCATCGAAGATAATACTTGACGAGAACGGCTCCCCGCTGGAGATACCGACGATATTCAAGCTGTTCAAGGTTGACCAGGAGATTGATAGACTGTCCCTTGACGATGTGGATCTGCTGGTCCTGGACAACCTGTCCGAACTCCGGACCTACAACAATGACGATCAGATAAGAAGGTTCATGGAGCTCCTGCTGAGGATATCCAGGGAAAAGGGGAAGGGACTCGTGATATTCCATCTGAACAATCGACCGGATAACGGGTTGAGAAACCTCATAGAGTCCATGAACATAGAGGTGCTCGAGATCCCGAACGAGGTGTTCCAGGGATAGAAGAGTGGGTGGACATCTTCCGCGACCGACCTACAAACCTTAAATAATCACAGCCTACCTACTCCGCTAGTGAATGCCAAAGGAGGGGTCATGATGCTCAAGGAAGAGATCCCCGGACACCATACTGCCATTATCGTGACGATGGGACTGCTGCTCCTGATGCTGGTTCCCTCGGCACCCCCGGCAGGATCCCAGGACACGGTGAAGATAGCGCTGGGAAGACTGGTCTCGGAGGATGTGCTGGACCGGGACGGGGACGGGATCTACGAATATCTGCTGATGAACGTCGAATTGATAGTGTATGTCCCGGGAAGCTACGGTCTTCACGGGGAACTGGGCGAGGACATGAGGGCCAATGCGGGCCCCTTCGATCTCGGGATTGGTTCCCACATCATCGAACTGAGGTTTCCGGGAGGACCGATATCCAGGTCTCAAATGGACGGGAAGGTGAACCTGCACGTCGATGCCTATTCCAGGGACCCGGAGATGGAGACAAGGTCCAGGGATTACATGTCGGTGAACGAATACTCCCATACTGATTTCGAACCGCCTTCCGACGGGGCGGGTACGGAGGTCTCCATCGTGGGTGATGAGATCGTTCTCGAGGGCCCCCTGATGGAGGTGAGGATGAACCGGACAAGACCCGTGCTGACCTTCTCGTACTCCGGCAGGGCCAGCAGCATATCGAGAGCTTCCGTTTCCTATCTGGAGCTGGCGGCCTTCGAGGATACAAACGGAAACGGGATTCTCGATGCCGATGCTGACACGGAAAAATACCACACCGATCTCGAGGACGTCAACTGGGAGATAGAGACGGATTTCTCCGGGGGATACAACATTGTCCTCTACGGTATACTTGACCTGAAGCTCGCCGGAACGGGAGATACCGTCGGATGGGCAAGGATGACATTCTCCCTCTCCTCCGAGCACATGGAAGTGGAGCCTCCTTCCCAGAAGTTCGACATAGACCTGGACCTGTGGCAGCCTCTCGACGCGGACTTTCTGGGTGTCAGACACGTATTGAAAGATGAGACCGGGAAGCTCTCCACCGAGATCGCCTCGGGAGAGGGTGGAGATGGCGAATACTCCATAACCCTGAAGAAGGAGGGAAAGAGGCCCTACGGGAGCTATTCCTGGAGAGAGGATATCATGGTGGGAGCGGGTGAGGCCGATACGCCCTCCCGGGCCGCCTCCATAGTACACCCCCTGGAGGGGGGGGCGGAGATATGGTTCGTGTATCCCCTGCAGGATGATGCACGACTGATACATCATGACCCCACGCTTAGCATGGACCCTAACATGCCTGCCGTAGGGGGGGAGGAAAGATTCCTCGGGAACAGCCCTGCTGTTATGCTCGGGGGTGTGGCCCTTGGTATTCTGATGGTGGCGGCCACCCTTGTGCTGAGGGAGATAAGGATGAGACGGAGAAGGAAGTGGGAATCCGATTCCCGGAAGGAGGTGGTACGACGGATCTGATGGACATGGCCGCCGCATTCAAGGACCTTCTGATGGGAGTGCTTATCGTCCTATCGTTCGCTTTGACGGTCATAGGATATCTCTCATGGTCAAGGACCAGAAGTCCCAGGATAGCAATGGTCACCCTTGCCTTTCTCGTATTCCTGGTGAAGGGTATCATCCTTGCGGTATCACTGTATCTGACGGGCTGGACGAACGTCCCCAGGGACTTTGCCGCATCCTTCGACCTGATGCTTCTGTCGGATGTCCTTGTACTGCTGCTGCTCTATATGGCACTGTTCCGAAGGAAGAGCTCCGGTGCATGACGGGGTGCAGGTCGGATGAAGGAAGCTCCCCCCGAATTGGACACCCGCAAGAGGATCTACGAGCTGATCGATTCCTCACCGGGCATACATTTCAGGGAGATCGCAAGGAGACTGGACATGCCCATGGGTGTTGTGGAATACCACCTCCACAACCTGGAGAAGAACGACATGGTTGTGGCAAGGAAGGAGGGGAGATACAAGAGATACTACACCGAGGGCAGGGTAGGGTCCAGGGACAAGAAGGTGCTTGCGTTCCTCAGAAAGGAGATCCCGAGAAGGATAATCATGTACATCATGATGAATCCCGGAGCCAGGCACAATGAGATGAAAAGGGAACTCGAGCTTTCCGGCTCAACTTTGACATTCCACGTGAAGAAGATGGTGAAGAAGGAGGTGCTGAGGGAGTCGGAGGAGGACGGCATTAAGCGATTCTACGTGTCGGACCCCGAGGCCGTCTCGAGGACCCTCATACTGTTCAAGAGATCGTTCATGGACGAACTCGTGGATTCCTTCACGGAAACCTGGCTCGAGATGGACCTCTGACATGGTTCCGCTGACCAAGGACACGGGACGTACCCGGCGGATCAGGACCGGGATCGAACCGATTTCCCGACCTCCCCGTTCCTCCTCTCCAGCTCATCCCTGGTCAGCCCCAACCGGCTCTCGAGAACCGACCATGTTTCCATATCCCAGTATGGAGACGACAGCGGATCCCTGTCGATGGTTCCCATCAAACTCCGGAGCAGATCCTTTCCCCCCGCCGCCTGCATGATCCTTATAACGAATATGGAACGGAAGGTCGAAGGTCCCAGCAGATGCCCCCGGACCTCCATCACGACATCCGCTCCATTCGACACCTCCAGGACCCAGGGGAAAGGTGGGTTTGCGCTTTTGACCCTGAATGTCAATCCATGTGACATGGCGCCCTCAATCACCCATTCCCCAACGTCCGTCAGTGACAGGCGGTCCAGCCCGCTTCGGGGGCGTTCGACCCGGCCTTTCCTCAGTTCCGAGCCGGAAACGACCGGTCTGACATGTAAAGGCATTACGTAGAACTCCGCGGGTCCCTTCAGGGCCTACCACCTCTCCCTCAGATCGACACCGATGGTTGCGGGACCCACCTTCGGTATCGCAAGGCTCATCCTCTTGTGTCTGCTCCTGCGAACCGTCTCCATCACACGTTCGATGTCCTCCCTTCCCGGAGGGAGCGGCATGCCGGACCTTCTCAGTTCATCATCGCTCACGGATGAAAGGTCCATCTCCTCCGCAATCCGATCCGGGGAAAGCCCCATGATCATGCCGTTCAGCACCTGATCGAGGACAATGTACGGCATTCCCATCTCTCCCTCGTCCGTCTGACCATCGAGCAGTCCCGCGGACGGGGGTTTCTCCATTATCCCTTCCGGTATGCCCATCTGGCGTGCAAGCTTTCTCACCTGTGTCTTGAACAGGTCCCCTATCGGGTAGATGTCGGCTCCGCCGTCCCCGTACTTCGTGAAATATCCCATTAGAAGCTCCGATTTGTTCGAGGTCCCGACAACCAGGCCGTTTCCGGTGTTCGCCGCGGCATAGAGGATGACCATTCTCACCCTTGCCATCAGGTTCCCCCTTGCCATTCCGGAAACCTCGATCGGAGCCGAGTCCACCATCCCGGATATGTCAATTGTCCTCAGTTTCACTCCACAGCTGCCTGCCGCTTCCTCGGCATGCTTCCGGTCAGCGGTCGAGCCTTCCCCGCAGGGAAGATGATATGCATCCACCCTGTCACTGCCCAGGGAGGAACACAAGAGCCCGAGCACTACCGCGGAATCCAGCCCGCCGGAGAGCCCGATCACAGCCCTCCGGGCCCCCGCATCGTCGAACCTGGAAACGATGAACTGCTCGATTATGGTCCTGGAATGCGGGTCGAGGTTCGGTACTAGATCCATGGGCTCACCCCGCTCGGATATGACACGGAGATATTAATGATATTTTCTCATATTCCACTTTTGACGGGAAAAAATATTAAGATGGAACCACACTTCGAAGCAGGGATAGCCTTGGTCAACTACACGATCGAGAACATGATGGCATCCAGCAGCCTGAACACCAGGTTGAACCTGAAGGAGGTCGCCGAGAAACTGGATGATACCGAATACAACCCCGACAACTTTCCCGGTGTGATATGGAGACCCCGGACGAGCTACGGGGTCGTGATCATCATGGAGGACGGGCGGATGATGTGCACCAATGTACGCTCCGAAAAGGAGGTGGTGGACATCTTCGAGAAGCTGACCAGGATCATGGAGGAGAAAGAGCTGATCACACCAAGGTCCGTCTGCCCCCAGTGCGGTGCCGTCGTGGATGCGGATGACGTCGTTTGCGTGGAGTGCGGATTCCTTCTCCAGAGTTGATGAAAGATGAGGCCTCAAACGGAGATCCTGCAAACGGTCGGGGATGACCCGCTGACGGAGCTCATGGAGCTCGACATGTATTACGGATGGTCCAGAAGGATCGGGAAATTGAGATCCGTGTTCGCCGAGAGGAGGAGTCATCTGCCCCTCTTCATGGCCGTAGGCACACTCGTCCTCGGATGCGCGCTCATAGGCGCCTACCTCTTCATCACCCTATGAACCGGACAGAACGGACCACACAACCTTTTCCGCAGCCCTTGCCACATCTTCCCTTATCTCCTCCTGGCAGGATACCATCAGACACCATGGCACGGGGGGCCTTCTCTGAAGGGCCCTTGCAAGGGATGATATCGCCGAAAGGGGTTCGGGCCTCTCCCCAAGAACGTTGATATCGGTCCTCTTCAACCTGGGCTCGGAGAGCACGAGACCGGGATCGGGAACATCCACGAGAACGGCCCCGGGGGGAGCATTGGCCCTTCTCTCCAGCTCGGATTCCATCTTCCTTCTCTCCCTCTCATCCGCAAGGGTCCTCACGAACTCCCTCATCTGTCCGGAGTCATCATCCTCACCGGACAGCATCTCGGAATCCAGCCTGAACGCGGATTTGTAAAGCCTCCTGAATCTCAACCTCTTTGCCAGCTCCCCCGCCTTTCCCCCTCTCTCCATCATGAACCTCAGAACCTCCCCGTCCGACATCTTCCAGACGGTCTCCAGCTCGCTGTCGGTGAGATGTTCTCCCGCCCTGCACAGCATCCCTTCCGCAATTCGGGAGGTCTTGTGGAAGTAGACGGAACTGTACATGAGGGATCTTGCCACCAGCATGCCCTCGAGCGCCGAAATGCCCCTCTTCTCCACCATCATCTCGCCGTGGTGGAGCGTGATTGTATTCACTATCCTGTCAAGGTCGATGATGCCGTAGGCCACACCGGTGTAGTGGGAATCGCGCAGGAGAAAATCGAGCTGGTCGGCATCCAGCGCGGAATGGATTATCTGGAACAGATATTCCGGACCGCCGAAATAGGCCTGTCCCCCGTCCACATCCAGCTTGTCCTGGGAATCATTCGAGGGTCTGCCTTCCTGGCACACCAGGGACGCCACCTCTCCGGGGTCGAGGCCGTGATGCTCCAGTATCTCCGGTATTGTCGGACCTCTCTCTTCGGGGTCGAGCCATTCCGAACTCCAGTCGCTGCTCTCCCCTGTTATGATATCCCTTGTCAGGGCCATGTGATCCTTGCCGATCCTGTCGTGGAAGACCTTCTCCATCGTGTGGGAGAAGGGCCCGTGTCCCAGGTCGTGAAGGACGGGAAAAACAAGGTAGGCAAGACCAAGCTGTCTGATCTGGCTCAACCTGTTCAGCTCCGGGGAGGATGCTATATCCAGGAGCACTCCCGATATCTTGATGGTCCCGTGGACCGGATCGTTGATTATCTTTTTTCCTCCCATTGCTTCCCGATGGCACATGTCCGATTTAGTATTAACGTGGAACCGGACTTATTCCACCCGAGCTCCCCCGAACATCGAGGGTGGTTCCCGCCCCTCCCCGGTTTTCAATAACCATGTAATTTTTTTTGAAATAATCTAAAGGTTTATATATCGATAGCTGATGTTTGCAAAAATATGGAGATGAACAGGGGCCTCAGGACCTCTCTGTTGATAATGTTCATCGTTCTGGGAGCTGCCACGATCGCTTTCGTGTGGTTCCTTGTAAGGTTCAGGGCAATGAACGAGACTTCCCCTCCGCTTTTCATATTCGTAATGTCCATGTATACGATCATCGTGTTGATCTACCTCCCCGTGAGGATGATACTCTACACGCTCTACAAACCATACGAGGACAGGGGTTACAGGCCCAGGGTCTCCGTCGTGGTCCCGGCATACAACGAGGGCAGGTTCGTGAGGAAATCCCTTGCCGCCCTTGTGAGGTCAACATACCCCAAGGAACTCATGGAGATCATCGCCGTGGACGATGGTTCCTCCGATGACACATACCAGCACATGAAGGCCATGGCCCGGAAGTATCCGAAAAGGATCCGGGTGATCCGCTTCAAGAAGAACAGAGGGAAGAGGGAGGCCATGGCCGAGGGAGTGAAGAACGCTTCCGGCGATATCGTGGTGTTCATAGATTCCGATACCAGGATCAGGAAGGACGCCATAGAGCATCTCGTTGCACCCTTTGTCGATCCCAGGGTGGGAGGGACCACCGGAAAGGTGAAAGTGGAGAACTGGAGGTCCAACTTCCTTACCAGGATGCTGGCCGTCAGGTACATCATGTCCTTCGATTTCTACAGGAGCACCGCGTCCGTGTTCGGAAACATCACATGTCTCAGCGGTGTGATATCCGCATACAGGAAGGATCTCCTCGATGAGATCATACCCGAATGGAAAAAACAGATGTTCCTTGGGAAGCTCTCCACCTTCGGAGACGACAGATCCCTTACCAATCACATACTGCGAAGGAACTATCTGGCAGTTTATTCAAGGAAGGCTGTTGCCAATACCCTTGCCCCCGAGACCATCCCGAAGCTGTTCAGGATGCTCGTGAGATGGAACAAATCATTCATCAGGGAGACCACGGTCCTTCTCGGGTACGCCTTCAGACCGGAGTTCCTCAGGAAGAGGAAGATGCTCATCTACGAGGCGGTGATGACCACCATCATGCCGATCCTGATGATGGTGATAGTATCCTCGATCTACATCAGGAT
>NJDO01000077.1 GCA_002254385.1 Thermoplasmatales archaeon ex4484_6
ATAATTGTCAGGGAGCCGATATAATCAGAATTGAATCATTGGCAAGCAAAAAAGCGACACCCATTGTCCGAAATCACTTTTTTGCGATTGTCCGGCTCCCGGCGCTATTGTTATATAATCGTCAGGGAGCCGATATAATCAGAATAGAATAATTGGCGAGTAAAAAAGCGACATTAATCATTCGTAATCACTTTTTTATGGGTGTCCGGCTCCCGGCGCCATTAATATATAATCATGAGGGAGCCGATCTGATCAGAATGCAATTGTTGGCAAGCAAAAAAGCGATCCAAATCGGTATGAAATTACTTTTTTGCGACTGTCCGGCTCCCGGCGCTATTGTTAAATAATTGTCAGGGAGCCGATATAATCAGAATTGAATCATTGGCAAGCAAAAAAGCGACACCCATTGTCCGAAATCACTTTTTTGCGATTGTCCGGCTCCCGGCGCCCCTCCCTCATTCTGGACAATCCAAAATACAAAAGGGAGGTTCCCTGGGCCATTCTGTCCTCCCTTCCCTTCAATTCCTCATTCACCATATCGAATATCCTCTCCGCTTCCCGGAACTCGTCCCGGAGCGCATGGAGCTTGATCATCAGTATCTGGGGCCACCACGGGTCGGATCTTCCCTGCTCCTTGGATTTGTTGAGCGCCGTTCTGAGCATCTCCTCCGCCTTATCGAGCTCCCCTTTCTGAAGGTAGACCCCTCCCATGTTGCTGTATCCCCTGCACGCTTCCAGGAGGTTTCCGTGCGACTCGAGATGTTTCGATCCCCTTCTGTAATAATCGATCGCCTTGTCCAGGTCACCTCTGTGGTTGAACACGTTCCCGATGTTGAGGTAAAGAGCTCCAATTGTGCTGAGGTTGTTCTGAAGTTTTGCATACTGAAGGGATCTGGAGAACAGCTCGAGGGCCCTGGGGAACTCCCCTCTACGCCAGTGTATGTATCCCATTCCCATATATGCCTGGGCGAATGTCTCGGGGTCCTCCTCCTGCATGTTGGAGAAAACATCCTGGTATGCGCCCAGTGCCTTATCGTATTCCCCCCTGCATCTGAGAACCTCCCCTATGTTGACCTTCGCCTTCATCTTGACCCGGTTCCTTCTAAGGACCGTGGCAAGATTGAGGGCCTTCTCGGCGAATTGCAGTGCCCGGTCCCATTCGGAAATCTTCAGGCAGAGATTGGAGGTCTCGATCAGAACCTCGAGGTTCTGTTCCTTGATGGAATCAGATTGGGGAAGGTTTTCCATGCAAATGAGGACCATTGTAAGATAATCCAGGGCTTTCTGGGGAGCCACCCTGCTGAAGTGGGACGAGGCCTTGATGAGATACTTCAGCGCCTTCTCGAACTCCTTTCCTTTGTAGAAATGTATGCCTATGCTGCCCCAGTAGGAGGGATTCTTGGAGAATCTCTCTTCAAGGACATGGGCCATCTTGTTGTGAAGGAATCTTCTTCTGCTGTGATTGAGTTCGGAATAGACGACCTCCTGGATCACGGGGTTCTCGAAGTCATATGACTCCTCATCGGGGATCTCCCTCAGGAATTTGGCCCTTACAAGCTCCTCGAGCGCTTCGAGGACCTCCTCGTCGGACAGATTCAGCGCATCCTTGATGATCTCGAACGTGATCAATGTACCCGAGGATACGGAGGAGAGCCTGAGGACGGCTATGGAACTCGATGACAGCCAATGCATCCTGCGCAGAATGATATCCTTCAGGGTCGTCGGAAGAGATATTGTCTGGGGATCGATATTCTTGTGCCAGTCGGGAACCGAAGGATCGATGATATTCCTTTCGAGAAGGGAGTAGATGACCTCCTCGACGAAGAAGGGATTGCCGTTGGTCCTCTTGTATATCAGCCTCCCGAAGGACCTCGGTATCCTCTCGACCTCCAGTATCTCCGATATCAGCTCGTCCGTTTCCTCCCTTGAAAGCCTCTTGAGTTCCATGGGGATGAAAAGCTTGTCCCTTGACAATCTCTTGAGAGGATCCGTGAGGGGATGAGGGGTGTCTTCCGCCCAGAACAGGTCCTCCGGTCTGTAGGTGCAAACTATGAGGATCGGATGATCCGTTATCTTCTGGGCGAGATATTGAAGGAGCTTTATTGAAGGCGGGTCGGCCCAGTGCAGGTCATCGATGAACAGACAGAGAGGACCCCTGTCGGAGAGCTTGAAAATGAATTCCGACATTTTATCGAAGTCCATCAGCCCCTCCACATTCATACCCTCCCGGGTCTCTTCCGGGTATTCAACCTCTGCAGGTATCAGGGACATCGGGACGAAATCCTCCTCCCTTATCAGGGAACCTTCCCGCGAATTCTCCGATCTTATGAAAAAGGGTGATTCGACCTCGATATTCTTCATGATGCCCTTGTATTGGTTGAAAATCTCCTTGAAGGGCAGGTAGATGTCGGTATCCTTGAAGTAGAGGCATCTTCCGGTGAGAAGATTGAAGGTGGAGAATGCATCGAGGTGCTTCATCTCCTCGATAAGCCGGGTCTTTCCTATCCCAGCTTCCCCGGCGATCAGAACAAGATTTCCCTTTCCATCCCTGACGTTGTCAAGGATATCGCTAAGGAGAGACAGCTCGGCCTTTCTACCGATGTAATTGGTTCTTTTGCGTTCGTGTGAGGGGATCATCTCTTCTCACCGGACTGGGATAATCACTTGAAACACGACTATTATATTCTTTTCCTCTTCATTACAAATTTCGGTAAAATGATAATCATGGGGTAATTCACCCGGGCCAGGCATCATTATCGGTAAATACTTTTGCCCCACTCCCAATTACCCTTATAATCGAACCTTCCATGGTGTAGATACCGGTTCTGGAAGGTTAGCTTCGGTCATGGACCATATGCATTTTACTGGGGGTTGTCGGCCTGTCGGGGAGGCCGGTCCTTCCCCTGGATCCGGGGGTGCAATCATCTTGAGGCCGTCCCTTCCAGACCCCTACGGCAGTGATGGAGGTAGTGCATGGAAATAGAACAGCTCAGGGAACCCAAGCTCACCGAGAATGCTAACACGGTACTCCAGAGGAGATACCTGAAGAAGAACGACAAGGGAGAGGTCATTGAAACACCGAAGGAGATGTTCTTCAGGGTGGCCCAGAATATTTCCAGGGCCGACCTGAAATACGATAAGGACAAGGACCTGGACCCTCTGGTGGAGGAATTCTATTACATGATGGCAGAGAGGGAGTTCATGCCGAACTCACCCACGTTAATGAATGCGGGCAGGGAGCTCCAGCAGCTGTCAGCCTGTTTCGTTCTTCCCATAGAGGATTCGCTGCCTGGGATCTTCGAGACCGTAAAGCATACGGCCATGATACACAAATCGGGAGGGGGAACCGGTTTCTCTTTCTCCAGGATCAGGCCCAAGAACGATCTTGTCAAATCGACCAAGGGTGTATCATCAGGCCCCATCTCTTTCATGCAGGTCTTCGATGCAGCCACTGATGTCATAAAACAGGGAGGAACGAGAAGGGGGGCCAATATGGCCATTCTCAGGGTCGATCATCCCGATATCAGGGACTTCATCACTGCCAAGGATGATAACAGGATGCTGAACAATTTCAACATATCCGTTGCCCTTACCGACAGGTTCATGGAAGCCCTCAACAGCGGGGGGGAGTATTCCCTGATCAACCCGAGGGACGGAAAGGTGGTAGGTTCCGAATCCGCCTCGGAGATCTTCGAGATGATAGTGAAGCAGGCTCACAAGAACGGGGAACCCGGCATCGTGTTCATAGACAGGATAAACAGGGACAACCCGACACCTCATGTGGGGGAGATCGAATCAACCAACCCCTGCGGGGAGCAGCCCCTCCTTCCCTACGAATCCTGCAATCTAGGGTCCATCAATCTTGCGGTGATGCTCAAGGATGACAATTCCATCGATTGGGAGAGGCTGAGAAGGGTCACGAGGTCATCTGTCCATTTCCTTGACAATGTAATAGATATGAACGATTTCCCTCTTCCTGAAATATCCGAGATGACCCAAGGGAACAGGAAGATAGGACTGGGCATCATGGGGTGGGCCGACATTCTGTTCAGACTGGGCATACCCTATGATTCGGAGAGGGCCATCGAACTTGCGGAGAGGATCATGTCCTTCGTGAAGAAGGAATCAACGGAGATGTCCCGGGAGCTTGCGAAGAAAAGGGGTCCGTTCCCGAATTTCAGGGGATCCGTGTTCGATCAGAGAGGAGAGCCTCCGATAAGGAACGCCACGACGACCACGATAGCTCCCACCGGCACCATTTCCATCATTGCAGGGGCATCATCGGGTGTCGAACCCCTCTTCGCCCTTGTGTTCAAGAGGACTGTCATGGACAAGACCCAGATGATGGAAGTCCATCGATACTTCCGTGAACTTGCAAAAGAGGAGGGTTTCTACAGCGATGAACTGATGGAAAAGATATCCGAGAGGGGGACCGTCAGGGGTCTGGCATCCGTTCCGGAGAGGTTCCAGGCAGTATTTGCAACCGCTCATGATGTGACACCGGAATGGCATACCAGGATGCAGGCCACGTTCCAGAAGTATACGGACAATGCCGTATCCAAGACTGTGAACTTTCCACATGATGCCACCGTCGAGGATGTCAAGAAGGTCTACCTTCTTGCCTACGACCTCGGATGCAAGGGGGTTACGATCTACCGTGACGGTTCCAGGGAGGAACAGGTCCTCTCGACAATCAAGAAAAAGAAGACCGGAATGGATACGGGGGTCCTGAGACCACGAGAGAGGCCAAAGGTGATAACGGGGGTCACGGGCAGGGTGGATACCGGATGCGGCGCACTCTACGTTACCATAAACGCTGACAGGTTCGGTCCGTTCGAGATGTTCGCCAACCTCGGGAAGAGCGGAGGCTGTGCGGCGGCACAGATAGAGGCACTTGCCCGTATGGCATCCCTTGCGATGAGATCCGGGGTGGACCCCTGGCAGATAGTCAAACAGATGAAGGGCATCCGGTGTCCCAATCCAAAGGAAGCTCCCCTTGGAATGGCGGAACAGTCGGTCCTCTCATGTCCCGACGGTATGGCCAAGGCCCTTGAAAGATATCTTCTCGGGCAATCACCTTCCCTGGAGGAGGAGAAGACCACGGCACCAACACTGGACTATTATGCCGCCGGGCACGATGTCGAGAAGGATGAGATGGAAGAGAGCATGATCGTCGGTGTTTGTCCGGAATGCGGGAACTCCCTTATCTATCAGGACGGATGTTCCATATGTCAATCATGTTTCTATTCCAAATGTTCATGATGAGGTAGGATGCCATGAACAGGAAGACCTTGGGCCCAGGTGAGGGACTGGAACTGCCGGGACCTCTCAGCACCGAGCTCGGTACGATCAAGGTGGGCGTCAGACCCCCGGACATCCCACTTATCGAAAGGATGGAGGAGTTGATATCGACAGTCAAGGACAGTGGTGTGGATATTCCTGCAGGCACTTCGGTCGCGATCCGTTCATTCGAGGGCTTCGTGTATTTCGGGGATATCTCGAGGACCCCGATAGAGGATTCGACCGTTCTCAGGGTCATCGAGTACGACCCAATGCGGGGGACCTTTCTCGTTGGAGGGGATGGCAGGGCAGACCGGGGTACCGAGATCTGCTGGTATGTCCTGAGGGCTCTTCCGGACATACATGTGGTTCTTGTCGAGAGAAAAAGGAAGGAGAGCGATTCCGGTGGAATGGAGAGACTGGTCGGAAAGGAAGAGCATGTGAGGTCTATGGTGAACATTGCGGCAGCGTTGAGGGAAAGGGACCATGCGGAATACGATCCTTTCACGATAAGGGGATTTGCGACCCTTGACAGCCTCGAGAAGTATATGATGAAACGTGGGAATGATGTTCAATCAAGGTCCCAATGATCGGAGAGGACCTCCCTGGTCTCGATTATTATTCCATCCTCCACGGGCGCATCGTCCACAACGCCGAACCAGTAGATGACCATCCCCGGACCGAAGAGCTCTCTATACGATCTCAGCTGTTTCTTCATGTTCTTTCTTATCTCTTTCATATCTCCGAACGAGCCCTTCGATTCTATCCATTTGACGGGTTCGCCCCGGAAATAGATGGTCTTGTGGAGGAGGAAATCGGGAGTCTTTCCCCCTTCGGCCCTGAGGTCCTCTTCCCTCTCGTACCCGATCCCTCTCTCATCGAGCCAGTCCCTTATCAGTGCTTCACCCTTGACACCCCTTTTCCTCTGCACCTCATTGCCCTCCGGAGAGTATATCGGGTCGTTTTTCCTCACTTCCGACAGCTCCCTTGCCAGCCTCGTGTCCTCCACGGACTCCGGATCGTTGATCATCTTTCTGAAGGAGGCCCGGCCCCACTCCATGGAGGTAAGTATAAGGAAGGCTGTCATGACAGGGGAGAAGTCGAGGGTCCTGCTTATTTCAAGAAGGCTCTTGCCGGCTTTCCATTGTTTGACAAGTTGGGGTACCTTGGATTTGACCTTTCTGAATCTTGCCGTTACATCCCTGATGTTTCTCTGGGTATATATGACCAGGAAGAACTCCCTCGAGAATCCCTTTCTTCCCTTGTACCTCCTGTACAACTTTTCTATATCCCCGTATGAATTGAGATCGTTGTATATCTCCCTGAAGGTCATCTCGTCCACTATCAAGAGATCCTGCTCCTTTGAACTACCTGAACGGCTAATTATTGGTTGTAATTAACCTTTTGGTAGGAAAAGTTCCGGAAATAGGTCAGATATACGTGCTGTCGGGAGTTCCTGTACCCTACCAGGACGATCCATGGGCCATCTCCGGTGTCCGATCCATCGGGATTCTCTCTGCCCCGTCCGGAGCATGATCTCACCGGGTTGGTCCTTCCCGACCGGATCCATCAACATTGGCAGGCTCCCGTGAGACATGCGGGGTGAAGCCCAGAGGTTCCAGGACCGCCATCAGCTTCTTCCAGTGGCTTCCCCTCCAGTAGAGCTTTCCGCATCCGGAACACGGGTACAGCTCTTTCTGGGACGCCCTCACTCCTTCGGGGAGGTCCCTTATGAGATCCGCCCATCCATCGTCGTCCTCCCTTACGGTGAACAGAACGCTGCCGCACAATGGGCACCTGGAGGGTCCCCTCGGCGCTGTTTTAAGGAGGGGGGAGGATGCCAGTTCCTCGACCTGATGCCCCACTGTGTCGGACACGATTCTCACCGCGCGAACATCTTTCATGTTGGCCAGGTTCCTGTCCCTGGTGACGATGAGAAGGCTCCTTGATATTGAGATCTCCGCAAGGTCCCTGTCGGGGAGCCCTTTTGGCATGAGAACCTGATAGCCGGCTATCCTAAGGAACCTTCCCAGCTTCGCAAGCATTTCATCCACCAGAAGACCACTGATCATTGGATCGGAAGCTTCCATGGATCTGCAAGGGCATTCAAGGGGTAAAAGAGCTTCATTTAAGTGATATAGCATTCCTGCATATGATTGCATATATATGCTTATCTATGCATAGGTAAAAACATATTTATAGATGTATGCACATGTATGCACATATGGGGGAAACGGACATGAACATACTCGAGACATCAAAGATTCTTTCCGATGGGAATGCCTTGAAGATTATAGCCGCAACCCAGAGAAGGCCCTGCACCGCTCAGGAGCTGTCAAATGATCTGGGAACTCCTCTTGCGGGAACCTACAAGAAGATCAAGGAGCTGGAGCTTTCCGGACTGATAGCTCCTCTTGACAGGAAGCTCACTTCCTACGGGAAGAGGGTGACCCGGTACACCTCGCTTGTAAGGGGGTTCTATGTGGAATTCTATAACAATGAATTGAGGGTTACCCTGGAGATGGACAGGTCCGACGGACCTATCCGGCTTTCATGGAATCCGCTCCTTTCAAGCTGAGAACCGGAGCAGTTCATTCTCATCCATCAGCTTCGGCTTTATTGGACCTTCGCGATTGGCAGGAGAGAGGCCTGCCGTGTTGTGATGTTTATCAACTTGCAATATTGCTGTGGCATGATATCACATGTTACGATAGGGTCACGGATATGGTACTATAAGGAGAAGGATCTTCCTGCCTGGCTCTGCAGGTCAAGGGACTCGTGATATTCCGGTGTTGATATGGAATG
>NJDO01000021.1 GCA_002254385.1 Thermoplasmatales archaeon ex4484_6
GAGCTGGGCCGTGATGAACATCACATACTGGATCAGAATAGGTTCATCGGACTGGCACGGTGACGTACTGGATTGGACGCCCGTGGGCCCGGACCCGGAGTTTCCGCTGGCCGATCTCAACCTTTCCTTTGGCATATATTCCGTTCAGTACATGGCGGAGAACAACGGTAACTTCTCAAGGGTCTCTCAATCCAGGTTGAAGATAAACGATTATGATATCGAACCGAGATGGAATGGTGAGGTCGAGAAGTTCTACCGTGGAAAGGGGAGCGGCATCAGGGTGGAGCTGTTCAACTGGGCCACGTTTTCGGACAACGTCACCGTGAAGCTATCGGGGGAAGTCGTTGACCGGAAGTGGGTCTACCTCAACACGGATCATTACGCGGTGAAGACCCACAGGATGCTCTCCGAGCCGGAACCATCGGTTGTCATGATAACCGTGTTCCCTCCGAAGGATGCAGGGAAGGGAACATATTCCATAACATTGACTGTGACCTCCGAGGACGGGGAGACCGTTGCGGTGCTCGATAACATCACCATCAAGATAACGGACAAGGATCAGGAAGGATTCGGAGGCGAGATCACGGATACCCTCCACGGTCTGATAACGGACATATTTCCATTTCTCAAGCCTCTCTCGCCCAACCTGGTATCTGCTGTTTTCCTCATGTTCGCCCTGGTGATCGTCGGTCTGATAGTCCTTCTGGGCATCTACGTATACCGGAGATCAAGGATCAAGGATGAGAAGGATCCGTATGCGGAGCAGAGGCAGCTCTACCGGGAGCTCTACGGCTCGGAACCGACTCAGGAACAGCTGGAAGAGATGATGAAGGAGAGTTCCGTTGTGGATGAAGTAATGTCGGACCTGTCGGAGGTGGAGGAGGAGGGACCGAAGGAGAAAACCTTCGATGAGAGCTTCCTCGAATCGGAGAAGGGAAACCGGGAGGAATGAATGTCCCTTCACTTTCGGTGAGGTTCACCATACAAAATATAAATAGATGCGTGGATGATTTACGGAAATCCCGCATATTCGAATGTTGAAGGCAGGGTCTGTGTCATGGGCCGTTCCGGGAAGAATAAGGGGACCCGTAGAAAGGGTCGAGCCAAGAAGGGTACATCCAACGAAACCCTGGACATATTCATCGAGGGGTCCGGAGACGGGCTGATTCGATCCCGGGCGGATGCGGATGAGGCCGAGGGCAGACCGACGGGAACGGAACCGGAAACATCGAAGGGTGAGGCGGAAGCGGACGAGGTGGAGGAGAGTGTATCGATATCCCGACAAGATAATGATGCCGGCGGGGATCCGAATGCGGAAAGGGATCTCCCCGAAACATCCCCCCCTGAAAATGGGGTCGAGAATGGAAAGCCCCATTCCGCCGGGAACAGGTTTCCCAACATTTCCCTCATGGAGAGGTCCGGGGGGAGGTCCGGGTCGAGGCTCCGGAAGGAGAGGGGCATCGAGGAAGTGGTTGATGTGGTCCCGAGGTCCTCCCCGTCCATCAATATAGATGCAACCGATATAACATCCGAGGAGGCAAGGTTCTTTCTCAGGGCCCTCAAGTCCTGCATAGGTGAGAAGGAGGAAGCGGTCATATATTTCCACAATGACATGGATGGTCTGAACGGTGCCCTTTTCATCTACGAAATGCTCAAGGATCAGGGTCTTGACCGAGGGAGGGTACATGTATCCCCCCTTGAGTATCAGGAGATACCACTTCTTGAAATGGATCGGGAGCTCTGCTACATCTTCATAGACCTTGACATGGAATTGGAGGGGAGCAACATCTTCAGGGTGGACCACCATGCGGAGGACAGGGACCTGAAGATGGTCACGGAGCATCTGTTCCTCCTCTCTCCCCCCGAGAATGATTATGAATATCCCTCCTCGTCGGCAGGTCTGTGCGCCTATCTTCTCTTCGTTCACGGGGGGGGAAGGATATCTTTCCTCGAGTACCTGAAGAGGGGAAAATGGCAGAAGGACCCGTTCTCGAGACTTCTGATACTTCTCGCATCGGTCTGCGATAATCTGTGGCATCTCAATTTCGTAATAGACATCCCCATGAAGCTGTGGGTTCCCGACATCGATGAGGAAAGATATCTCATACTCATCTCCATATCGGCTTCCATTCTCCTTGGAGAGAACGAGAGCAGGGAAGAGATCGTGAAGAGGCTGTTCGTGGATAATATCACGACCGAAGAATACCTTTCCGCTCTCTGCAGTCAGGTCACGGGTGCACAGAACATTCTCTCCTTCGCCGAGACCATATCGAGGGAGGCGGAATCCTTCTACAACAGGATATTCTTCAACATCACGGATTCCATCGACAAGACCCTTTCGGAATGCGAGAGGGACAGGAAGCTTCTCGAGAAGCTGGATGAGTCCATGCCCATCGATATGAGGGGCAGCAGGGAGAAGATGCTGGAGCTCTACAAGACAAGAGGGGATCCCAACGATGATCACTGGAAACGCATAGAATTCTACGGAAAGGAGATGGAACGGCTCGAGAACAAGATAAAGATGGAGGAAAAGAAGCTCTTGAAGCTTCGGGCTGCAAAGAGGATGT
This sequence comes from Thermoplasmatales archaeon ex4484_6, assembly GCA_002254385.1. Classification (GTDB taxonomy): domain Archaea; phylum Thermoplasmatota; class Penumbrarchaeia; order Penumbrarchaeales; family Penumbrarchaeaceae; genus Penumbrarchaeum. The sequence continues at coordinate 2,568 of NJDO01000021.1, forward strand.
TCTCGTCGGGTGACGGCCCCAGGCTCTGCGTTGTCATCCCGCGGCAGGGGTCCAAGCAGGTCAAGGGTATAATCGCCTCCCTTCTCTACTACAAGGGATGGAAGAACATAGTCATCGAGGAGAGGGGGTCCGAGGCAGCATGGGGGGCCAGAGGATTCTCGAAGAAGATGATAGATTCATACTTCTCCAATCTATCTCTGGGATACGATGAGCTGAAGGATTATCTCTTTCTGGAGAAGGTGTACAAGGAGCTCCCCGATGTGTTCAGAAGGACCGTGAACATCTCCAGGAACATCTCGTTCTACAAGACATACGAGGGAGGTATGGGCGGAAGGGGCCACATCTTCGGAGGGTCCCTCAGGGGGAGGGTTCCATGGATATTCTCAATTCTCGAGGAATCCGGGGATATGGAGGAGAAGGTAAGGGAATTGATGAAGCACAAGGAGCTCGGAAGTGCCATGCAGGGGTTGACGGAGGGCCAGTCCACAGTTTCCACCGCCCAGGCGCTGAGGGCCAAGTTCAAATCCACCGGCTGGCTTGTGGTGAGCCTGGTCCCCGGGAAGGAGGGAGCGGATATACTGCTGGGCAACTTCAAGATGGGCATCCTTCATCTGGTCGGATACAACGAGAGGATACAGTTCGATCTGATAGAGAGAGAAGCCTCGGTTCGTATGGACCATTCAAGGTTCGATATTGCGGATTGAAGGAATATTCTTTCGCTCACAGCTCCAGGTCGTCCAGTTCCCTCTCATCCCTCGCGAATCCACTTTTTAGGACCACAACCTCTTCCGGTTCGAGTTCATCCATATCCGTCATCTCTTCCGCCTCTTCTGCAGTGTAAGATTTCGGTTCATCGTTGTAGGTCTCTCTTTCCCTGCCTCTCTCCTCCAACCATCTTTCAATGGCCTGGTGGTCCTCCTCTTCAAGTTCACCCTCCTTCAGCTGCAGGTAGACATGCATCCAGATCAGGTTCGATATGGCGGTTGTGAAGAATATCCCGATTCCCAGCAGTAGCAATCCCGAGAGGGTGAAGAAGAAAGTGAAGATGCAGAGAAGGAACATCTTCCATTTGCATCCTCTGGAAAGCTCTCCTGCCTCCGACAGTCCCTCCAATGGTCCATTTTCCTGATCAATAATCACGAACTCCACGAGTCGATACTTCACGAAAAAGTAGATCCCCGGTATGATGAAAAGGATCGTTCCAACGATGACAAGGAGACCTCTCAGGAATGTGGCAATAGCGAGCGGGAGAACGGACCATATCTCGGGGTCAATGGTATCCTTTTCCATTCTTTCGTATGCTGTATTGAAACCCACTCTGAAGAAGAAGAAGAAGCTCAATGCTGATACAACTATTCCCAGCAAACAGAGTGGGATGCCAAGAATCAATGTGGTCCCGGTGAGAAAGGAACCGAGGCCGTTGACCGAGATGGAGATCACACTGAAAAGCAGCACGATCCCCATGAACGTGAATGGTCTCCTCCAGAACGTGGAAAATGCGCTGGAGAAAGCCTTCCTTATGGAGAAATATACCATTCTTTTCCCCCTCACGATTGTACCTCTCATCCGAAGATGATATGATATAATGACCAACAATGCATTTCATTTTATCGGTTGGGTTGCTGAAATCGAATACACAATCTTGATTCTTATTGGAATAGTGTGGATTAAAATCTGGTGTTTGGCTTAGGGGGAAGCCAGAGATATTTCCAATGAAAGGACGAAGCTCATGGATGGGGGAGCTAAGGTCAAGGCTCATGCGGAGCTTGTGATCACTTACAGCTCGATCAGATGGGTTCGGTGCGCTGTTTGTAGGCTATGACACCAAGGGTTATGATGAGCACGAGTATAACGAAGATCACTATTCTCCAGTTGATCTCTATGTTCGCTTCGGGAGTCTGCCCCACAACAACGTTGTACCATACCCCGACATTGTCGTAATCATCCGTTTCCCTTATGGTATTGTAGGGATCTATCAGGACCTCGAAGGTGTGGAAATCATTTTCGGTGATGTTGTTCTCCGTTGTGTTGAACCTGACCTTCACGTAACCGGTCCCATCCTGGGGGATGTATGGGATCATACCCTCGGCAACGACCTTCCCGTCTATCTTGAGTGAAACGTTAACCTTGGAAGCATCCCTTCCGAGGCTCTTCACTGTGATGTTCGCCTCCACGGTCCTGTTGAGTATAGGGTCCTCGAGCCTCCTGTTGGAGAGCTTCAGATAACCGGGTGGAAGCACCAGATTGGGTTTGGTCACCTTGAAAGTGATGTCCTTCGTGACGACGTCCCCCTGGCGGTCCTTTCCCGTGAAGGTCAGCGTGAGGCTCTCCCTGAACAGCTGCTCATCCTCCTCCCTCTCGGGTGTGTATATGGTGATGGCGAACTTCCTCTGCCCTCTCGGTGTCAGGGAGACGTTCTCTCCCTCGTCCGGGAAGGAAGGCTCTCCTTCCCACTCGAGCTTCCAGTCCTCCAATTCATCCATCCCCGGAGAGAACCTGACGTTCACCACATCCTCTCCCGAACCCAGATTCGAGACGGTGAGGTTGAACACACGCCTTTCGTTGTATCCCACCCCGAGGATCTCGGGTATGTCGAAGGACATATCGAACCTGTAGGAGGGCGGGGTGTTCACCTGTATCTGGAACGTGTTCCTGCTGCCCATCGAGGATTCGCCCTCGAACTTGAATGAATTGGTGAAGGACGGCTCTCTGGGGGAGCTGATGTTCAGCTGTCTTATAACCTTCTCACCGATATCCAGATGAATACCCTCTCCCTCCGGGAGCTCCACAATCCATCCTTCGGGTTTTTCCGTGCTTTTCACATCCACCGTGTAGGGTTCGTTGCCCACGTTCTCCAGGTAGTACATTATCTTGACCTCGGAGGACGGCCCCATCTCGATCTCGTGCTGATTGTCCTCGACGAGTTCGATCTTGAAGGAGTAATCCTTCGATTTGACGAATTCGAGCGAGAAGACGGACGGGTCGCTGTCAGGTCCCGCATGGACCTGGGCGTCTATCCTGTATGTCATCTCCATGTCGTATTCATTGGTCTGGAACTCGGAGCTGGCCTGGAAGTCGTAGAAGGGCAGGTCCACCATGTAGGTGGAGTCGGAATACTGTGCCTGGATCGTCCCTCTACCTTCAGTGTAGAAGTCTATGACCCCCTCGTCCTTGGGGATCTCGTAATGGACCCTGCCATCGGTGTCCCTGTAGAAGAGAGTTCCCCTGAACCTTCCGGCACCGACAGCGTTCAGCTGAAGGTCAGTGAGATCATCTCCCATATCGATGTTCATCTCGTTCATGTAGCCGTAAACAGGAAGTCCGTTCGAGTATTTCATCCCCAGGACGGAATAAATACCCGGAGGAAGTTCCACCCTGAAGCTCCCGTCCTCCGCCGTTGAGGCAAAGTAGCGCTCTCCGCCCTCCTCCGTGAAGGTCAGGTCCATTCCCGGCAGGGAATCCTCGTCCTCATCACGTATCTCGTTCCTGTTCGCATCATTGAAGATGATCCCCTGCACGACAATATCTTCCGGGATCACCGCGATATCCCTGAAGGCAATGGGGTCCTCCCTGAGATCGAACTCGCTCAGGTCATCCCTTGGTCGGGATCTGTAACCCTCGATGTCCACTGTAACCTCTATCCTCGAGTTCGGCACCATGGCCCTGTAATCACCATTCTCGTCGGTGGTGATATTGAGCGGCCCGAATTTGTCGATATCGGGTGTGAAGGTTATGTTCGCGTTCGGCAGTCTCTCGTTCTGCTGTATCGTTCGATCACCGTTCATGTCGTGATAGACGGCGCCCTGGATCTCCAGGAACTTGTCAGGCTCTATTTCCAGACCGAAGGTCCCTCCAGTTATGCTGACCGTTCCATTGTACATGTATTCCACCTTGTATCCTCCGTCAGCCGAGGATTCTTCTGTCTGGAAGTAGTATACTACCCTGTAATCTCCCGGGAAAAGGAAGAGAGAGAAGTGGCCGTTATCGCTCATCCCCGCGGAGGTCCAGAGGCTTCCGTTCTCGAAAAAGATCTGCGAGTCCTTGACCCCATCGAAGGTCGGAGATATGTCGCCGTCAACAGGAAGGGCCTGGACCATCCGGTAGTCCTTGAAGGACAGCTCGTCATCGAAGCTCACGACGCTCCAGTAGAGATAATGGGCAGCGGGTCTGTCGTGATGGGCTTCGAGAATGTACACCCCCGCGGGTACGTTGAATTCGAATTCTCCGTTGAAGTCCGTCTGGGCGGTCTCGAGAGTGACCCTCTGTCCCTGAATGGGAAGAAGGTTGACGGTCATCTCCGGCGGATATCTTATCAGGTCGTTCTCCTCCAGATACATCCGCCCCTTCACATCCACCAGATGTTCCACCTTGATCTCCTCGGTATGGACATCAAGTCCCGGTTCCATGAAGAAAACGTCTTCGTAAGATAATAGATGTGATATCCCTCCGGAAGTGTATTCTCTGTTGATCTGAACCAGATATTCCCCGGGGAATGCCTCGGTGTATATCATTCCGTTCTCGTCGGTAGAGAGGGTGAACTCCACTCCTGCCCTGTGTATCCCGGTAGGGGTCAGGAGGACTTCGATATTGTCCAGGGCGACTTTCTCTATCTGCTTCTCTCCGTAGAAATCATAGAAGACATCGAGTGTGAGGGCACGGTCCCTTGCCTGAAGCATCACATCGGTTCCGTTGATCCCCAGGTTGTAATCAGCAACGGTTCCCTCTATGGTGAGCTCCCTTACGAACGGGTCGTATCCTTCCACATCCACCTTCATCTCGAAGTCATCGGGAGGAAGCTCCACGGTGAAGTTGCCGAACCTGTCCGTTACCGCATCTATCGTTCCATTGGCATACTCGAAGCTCACAGTGATGTTCTCGAGGCCGTATTCCAATGGGTATATGTCTCCCTCCTTTTCCAGAACGGATCTGTCGGTGAACCTTCCGTTCCCATCCTTGTCCCAGTAGACCCTTCCGGATACGGTCACGGTCTTCGGTGTCCAAATGTCGAGCCTCAGGTCATTGGATTCCTTCGGGGGCTCTATCTTCTGCATGTGGAAATAGGAGACATTGGACTTGGAGCGGTTGTCGAGGATGACCAGATAATCGGACTTCGGAAGCACGATGGAGTATTCACCTCCGGGAGTGGAGAAGGTTCTGGCCATGGTCCCGTCGCCAATTCTCTTGAACTGGACCTGGGTATCATTATGCGGGTTGTCCACCAGCTTGGTTAGATAACCGGTAACCCTGAAGGCGGGTTCAAGGACCGGTGTGAGAAGTTCATCGGTGTCCTGGTGAAGGAAATGATATCCGATATAGGAGAAGTACTGATCCTTCTCTATTGAATAAACGGAGATGTCGTATCCTCCGATGGGCAGGAACAGCCTCGCCTCTCCCCTTTCATCGGTCATTGTGGTCCATCTATGGGAGAGATTGGTTCTCAGGATCACGCTTACGACCGCCCCCTTCACGACATCACCCGTGACGCCTCCCTGCGAATGCAAAACGGGATATCTTGCCCTTATGGTCAGAACATTTCCCGGGATGAGGGTGATGTTGTTGCTGACCGTTTCTCCCTGGTCGATGGAGAACTTCACCGGCTCATGATAGTACCTCGTACCCGGGAACTCCAGGCTGTATATTCCGGGGAATAGTTCCTTAAGGGAATAGTTTCCGTTCCCGTCAAGGGCTATCTCGGTCCTTTCTCCACCTTCATCGATCAGATAAAGGGTCTGATTGCTGGCAGGAACCCCCGTTATGTAGGCGACATGCCCGTTGATCTCGGTCCTGTCTATCCTGATGTCCTTCTCATCGGTGTCCCGCGGATCCACGACCAGATCGGAAACGAGGATGTCGCTCTTGGAACCGTGTTGGTATAATACGTTGTACTTCCCCGGAACGAGTCCAGAGACAGTGTATTTCCCCGTCTCATCCATCTCGGAAGGCCCGAACCTGATGCTTTCCTGTTCAGTGTTGATGAACGTGAGGGAGCCTTCGGTGACGAGCGAGTCCTCCCCCTCGGAGTATGTGGAATCATCGTTCGTGTCCCAGTATACCTTGCCGGTGATCATTTTTCCCTGAATGACGAGATCCCTTGTCATCCTTCCGTCATCGATACGTCTCATGGCAAGGTCATCGGAAATATCGATGTTGGTTATGTTGATGGCGTTCATGGGTTGACCGGTGGACTGGTCCACCTGGAACTGGTAGAGTTTGTCATACTGGTTGGCCAGTTCTCCCGTGGATACCACTATGGTCACCTCTCCGGGAGGAGCGATGATCTCGTAATCCCCGTTCTCCCCGGTGAGGACATTCCCGTGCGGGATGCCGAAGTCATCGAGTACGGTCACCCTCACTCCCGGAACCCCCACTCCCTCCTCTGTCCTGACCCTTCCCGACAGAACTGCACCATGGTAGTACTTGATGTAGAACACGCCCTGGCCCAGACCGGACTTGACGTCTCCCCCGTTCTTCTTGTATCTTTCAATGGCCTCCTTGGAGGACACGGGTTCGTAGTCATCGGGGAACGTCGCGTTATCGCTGTCCAGTTCGGAGTAGTACATCGTCCTGTAGACCAGTTTGAAGTGTGTCATGTTCCATGCCTGCATGGCCGGATAGTTCTGGAGGTCTCCGAACATGGCGGGAATCGATTTCCCGTCATCGGGCGCCCCTATGTCCTTTGGCCCCCATCCCACGTAAGTCCTGTAGAAAAGGGAGTTGTAGAACATATCGGTGTAGAACATCTCGTATCGATTGATCCTGAACTTGTATCCCAGCCTCTTGGATTCCTCTTGTGCCTTCTCCATTGAGATGGGATTGTCGGGATAGTCGGTCCATACGGGATTGTCGTTCGACCCGCGGGTATTCTCCTGTGCATACACCTTGTATTCAAGGTAATCATCCACATTCCTGTCCGCCAGTGTGATGGGAGCATAGAAGATGCCCGTGTTGGAGGCGCTGAACGGGAACAACCTGTAATCAACCGCGAAGTATCTGAGGGATTTGTCGGTGGCCTTGATGATATCGTCGTAGAGGTCCACAACGCCCTCCTCTCCAAGTCTCGTGAAGACCACTCTAGCGGCAGCATATCTGGCGTTGGGCCAGGTGATATCGTCGAACTTACCGTACGTGTCCGGGTCGTCCATCACCTTGTCTATATATGACGCACTGTTCCTGTATATTCTTCGGATCTCGTATGCGGACCATGTGGAATTGCGGTCGTCGCCCAGATGCGAAACGAGAATGTCCCATATCTCATCGGAGAAATCACCGCCGTTCCTGGTGAAATCCCCTTCCAGGAGCCTTGCGGTCATGAGAGATATGGCCTCGGTTTCGTTTTGGGATGCTATCAGTGAACCGGTGAACTGGTATCCATTCTGGAAATTGTCCGCTGCCGTGGGATGTTTTCCCAGAAGAAGTTCATCGAACCCGTAATCCCACCAGCTCATGAAACCGGGTCGTTCTTCCGGTTTCAGATAATGCCCGTTCTCCTCGATATCCTGTTCGGCGAGCCATTGGTATGAATCCATCCAGTATTCACTGTGAAGTGAGGATCCGAATGAACCCAGATATGAGAGGTCCGGATCGAAGTCCTGTTTCATTTCGATTGGGATGGCCGCATCGACGGCAAAGAACAGATTGGGCATTACAACTATGAAACCGATCCCCATCCCGGTCAGAACCTTTCGGAATTTGAACCATTCCCGGTTCTTCCTGTATTTCATATATGCAAAGATTCCCACACTTATGAGAAGCGTCCCCAGAAGTGTTATCAGCATGTAGTTTCCGACGATCGGCCCACCCCATCCCTCGTAAACGATCCCCATGCCTATCAGGAGGATGATGGCTGCCAGGATGGAGTAGAATATGGAAAGGCCTCCGGCCTTCAACCACTTCACGGTCTCGATCACGACCCAACCCGCGAGAAGTGCAAAGGCGGGTGTCGCATTGAAATTGAATCTCACGGCCGAAAGGGCCATGAATATGGCAACAGCGGTCCATACGACGATAACGATGTAGTCCTTCCTCATGTTCCTGGGGATCTTGATGAATGCCATGGCCACACCCACGAGTGCAAGGAAGAATGTCCCGGGACCGAAGGTGAACACGACCCTCGATATCTCCGGTGCCTGGGCTTCCGCAATCGTGTTGTAGAGCTTATTGGATACGAAGTAACCGCCACCCGTGAACAGGAGGTCGGCTGTATCGGAGAAACCGATCTTCAATATGGCGTATGAAGCTCCCAGAAACACGATGAGCGTCGGGATCACTATCAGCCAGGGGATGTCCCTTGTCGGGACCATGAAGAATCCCATCATTGTCATTGCCAGGAATATGTAGAATCCCTGGGACCATGTGGCGATGGAGAAACTGTAGTAGTAGGGAAGGGAGAGGAGGACCACCATGCCCATGGCGATGTATATCACCATGAATGTCCCAAGTGCGTCCTCGTTCCTGAAGCGATGCAGCAGCAGCTGTATCAGGTAATATATCAGCAGAATGGCCATAACATATGCGTATCCCTGCCATGTCAGTGCGATGGTCGCAATGGATAACCCGGTCAACGCGGAATAGATCATCGCTTCCTTGTTTTCCTTGAAGTATGTTCTGAAGCCCAGGACGACCTTGTGAGGCATCCTCCAGTCCGAAATGAAGTTCCTGTCCTTCTGAACGGAGAATGCCTTTGACATGAAATACATCGAAAGTACAAGGAAGAACACAACGAAAGAGTCATGATCGCTGAATCCCAGGGTGGACCTTTCGATATGGGATGCGGTCACCGCAAGCAGGAACGCTGCCATGAGACCCGCCTTCTTCCCGAAGACCTCCTTTCCGAGAAGATACATCGGGATGACGGTAAGGGCCCCCCAGAATGTGGGGGCGAACTCGAATACGAACCATGTGGAGGCATCCACATTGAAGCCGAACAGAGGGGAGAGAGCGATGCCCATCAATGCGATGGACCAGTCGAATATGGGGGGTCGAGGATTGCCGCTGGAAAGCGGGTAGTTCAGCAGGTTGTCGATCCGAACGTGATGGTAATTCTCCTGAACGTAGTCTATGACCCTCTTGTGATATGAAGGGTCATTCCCAACTATGTTCGGCGGCCAGGTGTTGAAGGATATCTGGTAGTAGAGGTATTCCCTCATAAGAAATGCCAGAACGAATATCCCGAACAGAATGACGACCGTCGTCCTGTTCGCGTTCCACCACTCCCCGAAGGTGGTCCGATGGACCTCCTCCTTTCTGCTCCTTTCGACTCCCTGGCTCTGGGGCTTCTTCACAGCCTTATCAACCTCGGTCTGTCCGTCCGGGACCGCCTCATGGATCCGGACCTTCTGCTTTTTCGGGGACTTTTTTCGCCCCCTTTCTGACCTTGCCCTGCGAGCCATCTGAACTCACCTGCTCTCTTTACACTCGGATCGATAGTGCCAGACCATCCGGAAAGATGGATACCTTGCACTATTGAGGTGCCGGAATAAGCTTCTCTTACTTATTCATTTTTGTCAGTATTGGTACGCTGACCGGGTCCGGAGCTTTTCGCTGGATCCGAGGGTCCCGGACCCAATAGGACGGGTCCGAAGAAAAGAATGGCGATCGCGGTTATGATGAAGATCTGAAGCGAGGGGTCAGAATCAAGGTAAATGCCGATCTGCTGTATTCTTGGCAGGAAGAACAGCAATAGAATGGCCCCGGCAGAGAGAAAGATGGAAATGACCAGCGGCCAGATACCTATTCTCTCCAGTCTGTAAGGGCGGGGGGACAGTATTGCTTCCAGCAGTATGATCAGGGGAAGCACCAGAATGATGATGTGAATTGAGACGGACCAGATATCGGTAAGGTTGGGACTTCCGAGCTTCCAAAACGAGATGAGAACGAATCCGGTCCATCCCGCAACCCCCATCCATTTCTTTTCAAACAGGAATCCGATGAGGACGGCAGCAAGAGGGAGGGTGTAGAGCGGGTTGGGATCTATGTGGAGCACGGAAACAAGGGCAAGATAGAGGACCAGGAGATAACCGATCATTGGCTCAACCTCCTCAGACCGGATATGACAAGCTCCCCCCTCTCTTCGGGATCCACCTCTATCACCCTGACACCCCCTGCCCTCAGCGATCTCAGGAGCGTCTGTTTCTCAAGGTAATCCTCGTACATCCTTTCCAGCCTCTTCTCGGAGAGTTCGGTATCCCTGATATGATAGGGCCAGGAGGATGGCGAGACAACGACCACGCGGTGCTTTCTCTTCACTGCCATCTGGAGACTCCTCATGATGGCAGGTCTGTTGGTCTCCAGGTCGGAGATGACAACCAGGAGCATACCCGTCTCCTCGAGGAGCTCCATGGTCCTGATCGCCTCGAATATACCGGAGGTCCTGTCACGGGTGAAGCTCCTTCTCTTCCCCTTGACAAGAAAGGGGCCTACCGTATCAAGGAATCTTTCCTCACCTTCCGCCTTGCCCCCCTTGTATCTCCTTGGCATGCCGGGATAATCGGCGGTCTCGACGGGGTTGGGCAGCTTGAAGAGAGAGAGAACGATGTCGTCAAGCTCGCATTTCCCGGGTGTGAGATGGTCCATTACCTTGAACTCATCGAAAGTTATCAGACCGACCGGGTGTCCATTGTTGTGCATGACAATGCCGATCTGCATCGCAAGTGCAAGTGCGTGATCCAATTTGGCCCTCTGTCTGACCACTTCCCTCATGGAAATGGAGCAGTCGACCATGATCATGGTCGGAAGGCTCGTCTCGTGTTCGAACTCCTTCGTCATGAGCTTCGTCAGCCTCGATACCGCCTTCCAGTCGATATCCCTGAACCGGTCCCCGGGCATGTAATCCCGGACGGACTTGAAGTCCGAGATGTAGGTCCTCGTGTGCCTCCTGTGAGCGGGTCCTGTGATCTCGAACTGCTTTCTCCGGGACATGAGGTGTGCCATTGCTATATCCTTCTTGGCAGCCCTTACGAAAATCTCCGTTCCGGGATGCAGCGACATCTCCCGGGTGAACAGCCCTCGTGCCTCCATGAGGGTCAATCCGAGAGGCGGGAATCTGAAATAGCCCCTCTCCTTGGGGATGATGCTGTAGATCGTCGAAAGGGGTTTTTTCGGACTGACGGTGCCTGTTATCGATATATCGCCGGAGGAATGAATGAAGGTCCTGGGCGGTCTGTCGGACACGATCATCCTGATGCTCTCGTCGGATTCTATCTGGAGCTTGATCGAGCAGGGCGAATCCTTGTGAACGACCTTCTCGAGAACGGTCCTTTCTATCCTGAGGTCCACCCTTGTTGTCAGGGAGTGGAATTCCATTCTTCTGTAGGCCAGATAGAGGAGCACCGCCGCACCGGTGACGGCCATCAATGTACTTGAGAACATGTAGGCGGAAATGAAGAGGATCACAACCAGACCCACGATCAAACGCCCGGTGAAAGTGAATCTGCTCCCCATCATTCATCCCCCCACATCTATACTGAAAGAAACCGTCTGCTCTTCGGTCCCATCGTCGAACAGGAACGATACCGTCCACGAGCCGTCGGGCAGTACGAGTCCGATCGGCATCACGTCCACCGAGGAGGTTGCATTGACATGCAGCTCCAGCACTAGCGTCACCCCTTCTTCGAGTTCGAAGGGTCCTTCTGCGGGATCAATTCTCCGGACCGTTCCACCATCGCCAGTCCGGATCCTTACCTGCACATCTCTATCCGTATCGGTCGGATTTCTGACCCCCACACCCACTCCGACGGTCTCGTTCGAACCAACGCTGTCCGGAAGGCCCGAGGGGTCGCCGTCCCATCCCGTGATGAATGTTTCCAGTCCATAAGTGCTGTTGGAGAACCTGCCCGGGGAGAACACCTTTATCCAGATATGGAGGTCGCGGTATTCCTTCTCACCGCGAAAGAGAAGGAACCTCAGCTTGTAGGACCCTGTCTCGAGGACCGAGAAGTTGCAGGGGAGCTCCAGTGTCTCCCTGTCCCCGACCGAGATCTCCATGGACGGTTGATTTGTTCTCGAAAGGGTCACATGGTCCATGCCGGTGACGGTGTTGTTCCTCGCTTCCGGGGAGATGGTGAGAACGATGGTGTAGTTCATTCTCCTATGTTCGTGGTTCCCGATACCTATGATTACATACTTTTCCTCCTCAAGTAGCATGTTCCGGGGATATTTCTCCGCCATTCCGGTGGGTCCCAGGATGTAGAATTCGGTGAAGGCCTCCCCTTCCCTGGGAACGACTATGATGTAGACAAGGAGTGTAACGGATGCCAGCATCATGATGACTATTCCCGCGGTGAGGAGCTTGTCCGTCGTGGAGTAGTCATCGGGGATGGATATGTCGATCACGATACCGTACCTGTCCTCCTTCGGAACCCTTCTCCTTCGGAGGATGGCAGCTATCCCGGTGATCACTATGAAGGCGTAGATGGAGATGAGGATGGGGAACAGCCTGATACCGAGATGTTCGGGGTCCCAATCATAGGTGTAGTTGAGGACCAGCCCTATCAGCGGAGTGATGGCTATGGAAAGTCCCAGGGAAAGGGCGACCCGCTCCAGGTCATCCAGTCCCTTTCCGCCCGGGATCTCATCTCCGCCGCCCTCTTCGGATTCCCCTTCTTCCACGATCCTTTCCCATTCCTCCCTGGTTATGGGCCGCCCCTCCCTGTCGAAGTATCTCTTTCTCTCGGGGTAGAGTGCGGAGATGAGCATGTAACCGGGAATGAACAGGATGAAGGGCAGTCCCAGGACGACCCTCAGGACCTGGCTTCCGAAGCCGAGCACCTCATCGAGAATGATGATCGCCACCAGAAGTGTTGACAGGACCAGAGCTGCATACAGGTCATGGGGTTTTTCCCGGATCTCGATCCTCATCGGGGCCATTGAGGTTCTACATCGATATATCGTTTGTGGCGTGGATCCGTCCCCTGTCAGAGGGGCGTGTCCTCCTCTTTCTGAGGTTTGAATCCCAATCCATAGACCTCGTGAAGGTCCGAGATGACCATGAAGGCTTCCGGGTCCTCCTCGACGACGATCTGTCTGACCTTGTATATGGACCTCCTTGTCACGACACAGAAGAGGACCTCTTTCTCCGAGCGGGTGTATCCACCCATGCCGTGAAGGACCGTTACACCCCGGTTGATCTCGGACAATATCCTCTTCATGATCGTCTCCCAGCTGTCGGAGACGATGTACAATCCCTTCGTGTTGCCCAGCCCCTCGATCATCACATCCACTGTCTTGGAGGAGACGAAAAGTGCGATAAATCCCAGAAGTGCGAATCCGATTCCACCGAAAACCAGGGCGCCGATCGAAATGACGAGAAAGTCAAAGGCCATGAAAGCCTGTCCCGCAGTGGCCACCCTGTACTTTACGGCCATCTGGGCGATGATATCGGAACCCCCTGTCGAACCCTGGGCCCTGAACACCAGGCCAAGGCCGATACCCAGCAGTACCCCCCCGAACACGGCGGCCAGGAGAGGATCGAGGTCGCTCAGAATTGATACGGAGTCCGGATCACTGAGCAGATATGGTTCCTTTTTCAGTATGAGGCCGTAGATCACATTGTCGATGACATCGACCATGACCGAGAACATCAAGAATCCGTAGAGGGTCCTGATCCCGAACCTCCTCCCGAGGACCCTTAGTCCTATGAGGAACAAGGGAAGGTTGAGAATGAACATTGTCACACCAAGGGGTACTCCCAGGCTGTAATTCACTATGATGGAAATTCCGGATACCCCTCCTGCGGTCACCTTATAGGGGTCGAGGAACCACAGCAGGCCAAGGGACATGATGACACATCCGATTGTTATTGCGATGTAGTCCCTTGCCATCCTTTTCCAGAGATTCCCCGAAAGACCTTTCCTTCCCGATAGAGGTGGACCGTTCATCGACCGGACCCAGTCAGATGACCTATAATAATATTGTGTAATGGTCGTTCCCGCCAAGGATCCTTTCCGGAGGAAATCTCTTCTCCGCTCCTTCAACCCCATTCCTCGATCTCTTCCTCCCCGTCAAGTTCCTCCGTCTCCCCCCAATCCTCCAATTCATCGAACTCCTCCAGTTCCTCGAGCTCCTCGAGGTCTTCATCCTCGTCCTCATCCCAGAGGACAACATCCTCGGGAACCTTTCCGGAAACTCCGCGTTGCTCTCCCACCTCTTCCAACTCCTCCATCTCCTCTTCTTCATCATTGGTGAGCTTGGAATGGGGTTTGGATCCGGGTCCGGTATTCTCTTCCACTCCTTCCTCTTTGCTATCCGACCCTTCCCGAACATCCGGGCTCGACTCCTCATGAGGAGTGCTTTCCGGCGTATCCGATATACCCGATGCTTCCTCCTCACTCTCGGGGATCTCCATCACCTTTTTCTCCTTCCTCTTCTTCTTTCTCTCAGGTCTGATGTATCCGGTGCCTGTCTCGGTCGATTCCATTCTAGGGGGTGCGGATGTTGGGGGAAGGTCTCCAAGGGAGACCATATTCGGAGGGATCCCATCAGCAGGTTGGGCCGCAGGTATGTTCAACTTGATCCTGCCGGGTTTGCTGCCCATCTTCTGCTTCCTTCTCTTCTTCTCTTCCTCCTCTTCCCTCCTCCTCTTTCTTAGGGCGAATATGCCGATGATTATGAGAAAGATGACGAAGATTATGACGCAGATGACGGCGATTAGCGTGATATCCAATCCGCCTCCATCCCCCGGCTCGCTCTCCGTGTCGATACTGACGCTGAATGTCCAGTTAACATCTTTCCTGTTATCTGCCCGGTCAATGACTGAAATGACGATCCAGTGATCGCCCGGGGAAAGTCCCTCGAACGTGTAAATGCCGTCCGAGAGCACTTCCTCTTCCTCGCCACCATCAAGCGATATGATCGTCCTGCATATGCCGGAGCCTTCGTCCACGGATGACCAGAATATCTCAACAGAGTTCGATCTGACCTTGGTCCTGGATTCATCGATCATGATCCGGGGAGGTTTCAGGTCGACGAGCAAACCTTTTTCCGTTGTCAGTATCGTTTCCCATCCGGCCGAATCCCGCGCCTTCAATGTTATGAAATGAAGCCCCTCGGTGAGTTCCAGCGTGTAATTCCGCACTCCGGGGTCCAGGTTCTCGGTACTGCCGTCAACTTCGATGGAGAGTGAAACGACCCCCCTCTCCTCCATGATGGTCCACGATATTGTTGCGGTTGTTGTTGAAATTGCTCCTTCAGGTGGAATGACCCACTGGAGGACGGGTTCCGTGAGGTCGACGATCAGGGTCAGTGTCACGGAGGCCGTATTTCCGGCCCCATCCACTGCCATCAATGTCACGGAATGGACCCCATCCGTTCCGATGGTCGTCAGGTGACTGCTCTTCCCCAGCACCGAGATATTGCGTGCGCCATCGATCGAGAGGTTCAGAAGGACGAGTTCATTGTCGTCCGATGCCTCGAACCTGAACTCGGCTCGTGAGTCAGCAAGAACGCTGTTATTTTCCGGGAATATGAACCTCAACATGGGAGAGGTCCTGTCCACCGTGAAGGACATCTGATTCTCCGCGATGTTTCCCGCGATGTCAACGGCCCTGACCCGCACCACGTGCTCACCCTCGGAGAGGGAGGTTTCGTAATGATCGTTTGTACCCATGTCCATCCAGTCCCCCTCATCCAGGCTGATCAGGTATGCAGAGATGGGCATGTCATCGTTGTCCCTTCCTCTCCATTCGATCCTCGTGATATCGGAGTTCACGAGCGATCCCCTTTCGGGTGATATGAAATCAACAATGGGAGGGGTCGTGTCCTTGATGATGATATGGGATGTCTCGATGTAGTTCTGGAAACTGTCAACTAGCCGCAGGGTAAGCTCATATTCTCCGTCTTCGGTCAGCGTGATGTTGAGGGTCCTCTGATCGAAGATCTCCTCGAATTCTCCGGATCTTCCCACCTGGATGTAGGAATGGTTCCAGATGAATGGTCCGTCATAATCCCATGTCACCTCCATGATGCTTTCCCTTGTGGCTGTTCCGTTGGGAGGTTCCAGAAATCGGAGAAGAGGCGTATCGCCTATGGAGAACGATACTCTTCTCAGAGCCTCCCTTCCCGATAGGTCGACGGCCCTGATCTCCAGAGTGTGGTTGCCGTCCTCGAACAGTGTGGAATAGGAGGTCTCCTGCAGCGGTCTCGGCTGCCAGTCTCCCTCGTCGAACCTGATATCCAGGTGCATCAGGCCGAAATTGTCCTCCGCGCCGTAGCTGAAATGGACAAATCTGTTGGAAAGCGTCGAACCCGACTGCGGCGCATCGATGATGACCTGCGGGTCCGTCAGATCGATTGTGAAGTTTATGTTCTCCGTAAAGGTCTTTCCGTATTCATCCCTGATACTGATACTCAGAGAATGCGGCCCCTCGGGAAGTGTTGGTCTGTAGACCCTCTGCAGGGGGTCGAGGTAGGTTGTCTCGCCGTCGATCGTGATGGACTGGTTCCGCACCTCGAAATAATCTGCCACTGACCATGCCACATCCACGTACTGGCTCGAGAGATAGCTCCTGTCCGCCGGTTGTTCGATGTCCATGACATCATAGGTGTCCTGAAGTATGAACTGCGTTGTGGTCGTGTCGAAAAGACCCGCCCTGTCCGTTGCTCTCAGATGGACGAAGTGGGATCCCTTCTTCAGGAAGATCGAGCATGAACCGACATTCTCAACCCGGGACCAGGGTCCATCGTCGATCCCAAGGTCTATTCTATCGACACCGGAATTGTCATCCGAAGCTTCCCATTCCATGACGATGTAGGACCTCCCGGGATACAGGGTGGTGGGCGATGTTATCCTGATGCTCGGCAGCTCGGTATCGAAGAATGGATTGGCAGACGGTCTGGTATCACTGCCCCCCGTTGTGATTGTGTACGGAATATCGACAATGCCGTCATGGTCGTCGTCCGCATTGTGGTAGAATATGTTGTGCCACATCCGGTTCGACATTCCGTTGCCCCAGTCTATCGCGTACGTGGAGCAGTTCCCGAAATAATTGTGATGCACATTGTAATGCGAGGGACGGACCTGCCAGTTATTCCTTACCCCTATGCCCTTATCGCAGTCGACGAAGGTGTTGTTCTCGATCGAGCCGTATGTGCTCGTCCAGGACCATGCCCCGCTGTAGAAGTATATTCCCTGGTCTCCCGTGAATGCATTCTCCTCTATGGTCATGAAATCGCAGTTCAGGAGTGTGAGGCAGTCCCCACCAGGTACCAGGAAGGTGCTGGATCTAACTGTTCCACCCTGGGCGCCGTCTGTGAGGGTGACCGGTGAATCGATGAATGTGCAGTTGGAGATTAGACCGTCTCCGCGGAAGTTTCCATCTTCGAAGGGAATACCCTCGAGGTAATTTCCGGAAAAGACCTGATTGGACCCCTGATTGTCGAAGCTGATCGCAGCGGAACTCAATTGATCCTTCCGGACAAATCTGCTGTTGGATATGGTGAACCTCAGGCCGTTCACGATCCTGACAACATATGTCTGGGTCGTGATACCGGTTACGTTGCAGTGATCGAACCTGATATTGTCACATCCGGAAGAATAGAGGAACAGACCCCTGTCCGTGGAGGTCACGTTCTCAATGATCAGGTTGTTCGCATTAACAAGATAGAAGGCCCATGAACTTGATGCACCGAAAGTGATGTTCTTTATTATGACGTGAAGGTCGGTGTTCTCGATCCTAATATAATGCCCGCTCATGTTCCAGTCGGAGATGATCAGGGGGGATGCGGCGGAACCGTTTCCCGACCTGACAAACGATGAGGAGCTCAAGGCGGAGTTTGTCGTCACATGAAGGTTGCTGGTCGCATCGTCCAGGGACGCCACATTCATCGTAAGGAAGCTTCCCTGCACAAGGACCATGATGACTCCAATGACCGAGAGAAAAACCCCGCATCTCATATCGAGTATTAAGTGAAACCCCGACTATATAAGATTTGGCAGAAGCGTTGCTATCTGGACTATCTTCTCCCTATCTTTCTTCTGTGTCTGATAAGATCCACAAGTTCGTTGATGTCCCGGGAATCCTTCACCTCCCGCGCGGAGATCAGGGGTGTGCCGGCGATATTTCTCGCTTTCACGGGGCCCGTTGTCACTATGAATGATTCATTCCCCGTTACCCTGGATATGTTCGAAAGGGTTGTACCCAGTCTGTTAATGCTTGCTCCGGGGTCCCCGATGGAGGTCATGAACATCTCGCCCTCCGCTCTTGTGAGTGCATCGAAGGGGCATTTCGGGGTGGGAATCACCTCCATTCCTATCCTGTCGAGGTGTTCCAGCACCTCCGATGAGAGTCCTTCCCCGCGCGACATGCTGTCCCTTATCTCATCCAGTTCCTCACTTCTTGAGAATGGGTCAAGGGGAAGGATCAATGTCACTTTGAGCGCCTCCTCTATCCTGATGGCGATCTCAAGGTCCGCCCCCATTCCCGATTCGTACATCTGGACGGCCCTTCTCGACACCCCGACATCCTTGGCAAGGGCTCCAAGGGATATCCCCGATCTTTCCCTTGCCCGCCGCATGCGTTCTCCATCGAGTGCGACGTAATGACCTCCCGAGCTTGTATACACCATGGGCGGCACATCCTCGATAAGATGTTCCTTCAGGGTTGCAAGGGTCATTGTGGGGATGCCGTGTGACAGGGAGAGGACACCATCCTGAAGGTCCCCCTGTGGCGACGGTACGAGGAGAAGGGGGGATGCGGAAAGTACCCTGGACAGATACCGCATATCCGACGAATCCCTTGTGGAGAACTTCCTTCTGTCCTCCATCAGTTTGATGAGGGTCAGGAGGTCATCCCTCCTTGCAACGAGATCGAAGTTCATGGATCGGGTGCTTCTTATTCCCGCAGCCTCGAAATCGGCCCTCCTGAGGATTTCCAGGGTCCACTCGGAAAGTGCCTTCATGTCCATACGATATCATCTTGCGATATGGTCGAACAATAATAAAGAGTGTTGCAGGGGTCTCGGAAGAGAGGATTGTTCAGCATATTGGAGTGATACACCTAAGAAACAGCTACTCCCCTGCAACGTAGTTCGTATAGCTTGTTGTATGGGGCGATGAACCACACAACGTATGGTAAGCTCTTTCAATGTTAATAAATCTTGTTGGAATCAGTATACCTTTGTGAATCCGGATCCTTGTGTTGGACAGAAACATGAAAGGATACGTTTTCAGAAAGAATTATATCAGGGTTGTTTCTAGGGAGGCCGAATCCGGAGATGATAGCTTGAAGAGGGACCTTCTCGGAATATTGGATATCAAGGATGAGTTAAGGGAGATCATAGACCTTGCCATCATAATGAAGGGGGAGAGCAGGGAGGGAATGGAGAACATCGCTTTCAAGGGCAGGACCCTGGCGATGATATTCGAGAAACCCAGCCTCCGGACCAGGGTGTCTTTCGAGGTTGGATTCACCCAGATGGGTGGAAACGCGGTATATCTGTCCCCCAACGAGATCCAGATAGGAAAGAGGGAGAGCGTCCATGATGTGGCAAAGGTCCTTTCCAGGTTCGCCGATATGATAATGTACCGTGCATTCGACCATGAGAACGTGGTCGAACTTGCCAGATATTCCGACGTTCCCGTTATCAACGGCCTTGATGATGTGGAACACCCATGCCAGGCAGTTGCGGATTTCATGACCATGACCGAGGTGAAGGGCGATCTCAGAGGCAAGACCCTTGCCTGGGTCGGGGACGGCAACAACGTTCTTCACTCCCTCATGCTGGGTGCGGCCATACTTGGAATGAACCTGAGAGCTGCCGTCCCCGAGGGTTATGACCCGAAGAGCGGCATAACGGAGGAAGCGAAGAGAATAGCAGGTGAGAATGGGTCCGGGATAGATGTCATGAGGGATCCCCGGGAGGCCGTGAAGGATGCTGATATAATCTACTCGGATACATGGGTCTCGATGGGGGATGAAGCGGAAAAGGAGAAGAGACTGCGGGATTTCTCCGGCTTCCAGGTGAACCGGGAGCTGATGTCGCTTGCACAGCCGAACGCGGTATTCATGCACTGTCTACCGGCTCACAGGGGGGAGGAGGTTACCGATGAGGTCATGGATTCTCCGTCTTCCGTGGTATTCCAGGAAGCCGAGAACAGGATGCATGCGCAGAAGGCCATAATGATAAGGCTTGCCGGACTCAGGTGATCTCCCAGGCATACATGGTGTTCGGGAGCGAGAGCTCCACCACCCCCATCTTTGCAGGTTGGGGTTTGAGGTTCATCATCTTCTGAAAGGGTGTCTGGGACTGCCAGGTGGAACCCTCGATGAGCTGTATGCCCTTGTATGTATCCATCTCGAACCTGTGAACATGCCCTGACACGAATATGTCCGGGACATCCTCTATGACGAGCATGTCATCCTCTTCCGGAGCAAGCTGGTTCCTCATCCCGTAGGTTGGTCCGAAATGTCTTGACCTCAGCATCTCCTTCATACCCTGTATGGGCCTCTCGTAGGTGACATCCTTGAAGAGTGTGACCATATCATCTATGGATTTTCCGTGATACGCCGCCACTCTCACACCCGATATGTCGAATGTGGTCGGGTTGGAAAGGAAATGTATTCCGGGGTTCGTGAAGAGCTCCCGGAACTCCTCGGGTAGAGGGGGCTGCGGTTCGGCCAGTCTCACAGCATCGTGGTTGCCGGGTATCAGGATGATCTCGATGTGGTCGGGAACAAGGGAAAGGGACTCGGCAAGTGCCTCGTACTGTTTTGTGATATCCTTGTGGATCAGGTCCCTGTCCTGATCGGGGTAGATCCCTATGCCATCGACAAGGTCTCCGGCCACCACCAGGTACTTGACCCTCAGTCCGTCCTCGGCCTTGAGTGAGGCCGCCTCCTCTCCTTTGAACCAGCGTATCATCCTCTTCCATTCCTTTTCCAGGAACATCCTCGAGCCTATGTGGATGTCCGACGTGAATGCGGCAAGCAGCCCCTTGTCTGGTGATATCCTTCTCCTGTGATGTGAGGGAACGTCGACCTTGAGAATTGAATCCGCGAAGACTATGCTTCCCCCCCTCCCACTGCCCGAACGGAACTTCCCGGTGACCCCTATGACCTCATCCTCCACCACCTTGATGGACTGGAGCTCTCTCCTGTTCTTGGATATGAGGACCTTGATCCTGCCGGTGGGATCTTCCAGTTCCAGCATGATGTGGCCGTTCTTTGTGGTCCTTGCGGAATCAACGATGCCAACGAACCTTGCCGCCTCCTCAGACCCCCTGAGGTCAGAGATGTTCTCAACGGGTGAGAGATCACCATGCTGTTCGAGCAGTATCGAACGAAGCTTGCGGTACCTGCTCAGGAACAGCTTCCTGAAGTCCTCTATCTTTCCCTGACTGCCCATGCTCGAGGAAGGGTCCCTCACTATTCTGAGGTCCGCATCGAACTCGCGGGCCAGGGCCCTGCTTCCGCTCTTAAGTCCAGGTGTATCGAGCTCCGTCTCTCTTCTCCTTTTCATCAGGTTCGATATGGAATCAGAAATGGGGGCCATGTCCTCCGGTTTCACTTTTTCATTCTTCCTTTCGGGCAGCCTGATCGCCTCTTTCCGGGCAGGCGGGGGGGATCCTTCCTTCCTTTTGATGATATTATCGTCGAGGCCGCATCTCTCTATGTCCTCGGGTTTGATCATCAGGGGCAGGTCGACCCCGCTCTCCAGGGCGCTCACGACCCTGTCCAGCAGGGAAGGGGATTCCCTCAGCATCCTGTCGGCCTCGGGGGTTGCGAGCCTGGAAAAACGTATGAGCCTTTCGGCTGTCTCTGCCATCGAACGGGAATGAGGACCTCCCGTTTTTATCTTTCCCGGGAGGGCACCAAAAGTAAGGAGGAATGATCGGAATGTCTTACGGAATAAGGGTTTTGTCCGACATTCTTAAATAATTGTCTGTCACATATACGGTTCTGTCTTGTAAATAGAGGGTATCGAATGGAAAAGGCCGACAAGGTTACCATCCGGCTGACACCTGATCAGGCCCAGGGCCTTGACCTCCTTGTGAGGGAAGGCAGGTTCAGGAACAGATCGGAGGCCATCAGGTCCTCCATCGACATGCTGCTTGCAGGTCCCGAGGAAGAGGACCCTGGTGTGGTGAAGGTCAGGTTGTCGGACACCGTGAGGTCGATGATAGAGGTGCTTATCTCCATGGAACACTTCGTGAACATGGAGTTGGGTGTGAGGGAGCTGATCAGGAACGGCCTTGATCAAATCGATATACACAAGTTGAAGGCAAGACAGGATCTGCTCGCCGAACTGGGAGCCGAGAGAACGGCGAAGGACCTCCTCGAAGCCCAGTACCGGAACATGCTAAAGGAATGATCAGTGAAAGAAACAATGTGGGAACCAAGAATGGGATGCACTCTGTAGGGACCCTGAAATTATTTTACTTCGGGGGAACGGGGTCCCTACGTTCTTTTGTGCTTTTGTTCATGACCTAAATCACCAGCAATTCATGAACAAAAGTCCCCTGAACGCGATGTGGAACTGCCGGACTAGTTCAGGCGGACCTCGAAACCGCGTGTTTGTAAATGACCTAAATCACCAGCAATTCATGAACAAAAGTCCCCTGAACGCGATGTGGAACTGCCGGACTAGTTCAGGCGGACCTCGAAACCGCGTGTTTGTAATTGATCGACGTGAGCGGTTTACGAGCTTCCATGTTCATGACCTAAATCACCAGCAATTCATGAACAAAAGTCCCCTGAACGCGATGTGGAACTGCCGGACTAGTTCAGGCGGACCTCGAAACCGCGTGTTTGTAA
>NJDO01000078.1 GCA_002254385.1 Thermoplasmatales archaeon ex4484_6
TATCCAAATGTTGTTCATTCTCTTCATCAACTATGTGAATTCTGAATTTTCTCTCGAAGGAATTATTACTCCCGTCGGTAACGAGTATGATCACTTCATGTTCTCCCTGGGATGTTGACCATCCTTGAATGGAACCGTTATCAAATTCAAGGTCCATATCGGAAATTACGGTGACCGTTAAAGATCCTCGATTATCGGATACATTGATCGGAATGAGGATCCATTCTCCTATTCTGAAATACTGGTCCTCAACAGGGTCGACATTCGGCAGGACCCTATCGATCACGGGTATCTTATAGCTATTATATTCGATGGAGTTATTCGATCCATCATTAATGATCAAATTGTAGTTGAGAAAACATGAATCAAGCGGAATATCAGGTTCCCATATCCATCCCCTCTCCTTCGGTATCATGTTATCAATGGAATGTTCAGGATCTTCATCGAACCAGTACTCCACGATCACACTATCTACCAGAATGTTATCGGAAGCTGTGATCGAAAGCCGCGATCTGTTTCCGTTCTCGGGCGGATCCATCCAAACAATGTCGGTAACTATCGGAGGTATGCTGTCGATTATCTTGACCGTTGTGGCCCCTGTTATCAGACTGTTTCCACTGGTATCCTTGCAAATGAATCGGTATCTTAACGGGAGGATACTGTCGTTGGGGATGGTAAGTGTAGCAGAATACGACTCACCAGGATCCATTTCAAGAAACAGGTGGTCACCGTCACCGTACCAGTATTCCACCCGAACTGATTCAATTCTCACATTGTCCTGGAATTGAGCCTTGAATGTGAAATCCTCTCCTGTGAAGGTGGAGGTGCCACTCATATCGAGGACGATTTTTGGTTCGATATTATCGATGATCTTGATCTCTCTTATCTCCGAGATAAAGATGTTTCCACTTGTGTCGATTATAATATACCGGTATTTCAAAGGGACCAGAGTGTGTATCAATGTTTCATTAAGATAATAGGAAATGCCGCTGACACTCATTGAACGATTGAATACCGAATCAGTTTCATACCAGTAGATGACATTAACTTTTGCAATTTCAATATTATCGAATGGGATAAAGGAGAACGTTATAGGCTGACCCGTAATTCCTTTCGTGGGGGTATTATCGCTTACGATGACAGGTGGAATGGTATCCATGATCGGTATCGATATCATTGTTGAATTCCTCACATTTCCAGTGAAATCAACAACGGATAGAAGGAAATTTAGCTCCCCCGTCTCATCGCTCGGAATGAATATACTTATTGCGAAGGTGGATTCTTCTCTGCGTTGCATGGTCTCATTGATCATTATTCCATCATCAAACCAGTAATGGAATTCTGCGGATACTATTCCGACATTATCACAAATTTCCGTACTAATAAGGATATCCTCATTGTTCTTCGCATGATTTGGGTATGAAATGCTCCTTATCAATGGTGGCTCTTTGTCAAGAACAAGGATGGGTCCCAGAGTCTGTGACTCACCGACAACGTTGACAGCGGTGACCGAATAATAATACTCCCTCCCATTTTCAATATTAGTGTCATTGAAATAGGTAATATCTGCTGTTGTTGACATCACAAGTTCCATATGTTCCATTTCATCCCCACGATATACATTATAACCCAGTACGGGCCATCCTCCGTTCTCACCGGGAGGTTCCCATGACATATTCACGAACCGATTTCCGATATTGTATGAAAAGAATGATGGAGGATGCGGGGGAATTGAGAAATTGAATTCCGTAAAGAACCCGTCTTGTAATCCTGCTCGATTTTTCCTAAATGCATCATCACTTACGGGATAATCATTCGTAGTGATTCCCGCGAAGAGGATGTTTCCATTTTGTAAATAATCCATTCCTATTGGGTTCTCGTTGCCGGATCCTCCAAAATAGGAAGAATAGATAAGGGAATCACAATCATGGGAAATCTTCATGATGAAAATATCCCCGGATCCGATTGGATCAGGGAAAGGACATCCGTAAGTTGTTGGAAAAGAGGAGCCGCTCGTATCTCCAATGATAATAATGTTATCATTTGAGTCCAGACCGATATCAGCCCCGGTTACCGTGCCCCCAAGCAAAGTGGAAAATATCATTCTTGATCCATCAGGCGAGATCTTTGTGAGGAAATTGTCGATATCCCCCGGGGTATTGTTCAAACCAAACACACCTTCTGTTATCGGGAAATCGTGAGAATATGTGTGTCCTGAGATTATCAAATC
Source organism: Thermoplasmatales archaeon ex4484_6 (assembly GCA_002254385.1). Classification (GTDB taxonomy): domain Archaea; phylum Thermoplasmatota; class Penumbrarchaeia; order Penumbrarchaeales; family Penumbrarchaeaceae; genus Penumbrarchaeum. The sequence goes on from NJDO01000078.1 coordinate 2,231, forward strand.
ACCTTTACTGTCATGCGTTACAAGTTTTATCACATCACAACCGGCGCCACCTATTAAGAAAGATAATTGAACTTCATCCAGATCAGGACTAACTATTGTTACAAATCCTGATGGTCTATTTCCCTGAGGGAATGAGTTCATATTCACCGGATAATCACTTGAATAAGTTTCACCTGCGATGATCAGGCTGTTATTCTGAGATACTTTCAAATCATAAGCAATATCATCGCTGCTTCCTCCGATGAAGGTTCCACCGATAAAGTCTTTACTGTCAGTGTTGAACATAACGATTAAGGAACTGGCCGAGCGCCCGGGATTGCTGGTGGAATATCCATTTATCGGGTAAGATATGTTCGATGATTCCGAGACCATCAGCAGGTAGGTGTTATTTCCCCGGGATTCCATATCTGCTATTCCATCATCATCAGGCCCGCCTATGTATGTGGAATAGAGCAGCCTTGACCCGTCATGAGAAAACATGCCATAATATACATCCCAGCCGGAATTGTATGGTTTACTGTCAACCCCTACAACAGGTAAATCGGGTGTTACGGTTTCAAAAGCGATATTGATAACGTTGTTTGAAGAAATATGTGGAAATCCATGAGAGCCTCCATCCGAACCCGCAAAGAATGTGGAGAATATCATTTCCTTTGTTGTGGAAGAGAATCTTGATATGAAAACTGCTATATTTCCATTTATTGAGGAATCGTATGCATTTTCTGATGTTGGAAAATCTGAAGACATAGTAAGTCCAGTAATACAGATATCTCCACTTTCTCCGCAATATAGATCCGAGGGAAAGTCGTTGTGAGATCCTCCAAAAAAGGAACTGTAGATGGCCTGATATTCATTGACGCTTTTAGAAAAAATCCTTGTTGAAATATTGTTCTTAAAATATGAATTGTTATCACCACCATCACTATTACCAATGTATCCAAACAGTAAAGAACTGAAAATGATTGATATTGCTATAATGATTATTGATATACAAACTCGCATTTTGTTCCCAAGATATGATGTTATCGATGAGATATATATTTTGTTAATTCAGGGCTTTGTAGAAACCCTCTCTTCCACGTAACGAAAGTACTATGGTATCGCCCCCCCATTTCGTTGTGAGTCCCATAAAATTCAACCAAAATGGAGGTCCGGCGCTGTGAGCAGGATCGGTATCGACAGCGTAACAAGGTTGAGACCGTGAACTCAGTTATTAAGAGAAAGATGGGAGACTGTGTCCATACCAGGAAGGTCTGGAACCAGAACCGGGAGATATTGTTCATGGTAATGGTCTACAATATCGAGAGAAGTATGAAATTATCTTTATTCATCTTGATAGGGTTTCTATAAAGCCTCTCTATGACATATTTTAAATAAGGCCCCTTTATCTGCCTCGCCCATGGCCGAGACATCCGTTATCTATCTCTTCTGTGAGATATGCGGCGAGGAGACCCCTCACCGGATACTGAGGGGAAGCATATCATCGGATGAGAATGCGGGGTTCGACGGGACCGTTCAGTGCGTCCCGTGCGGCTCGGTACATTCCGCTCATCTGGATATGGAGAAACCCGTCAAGGTGCCCGCCATCATCTCGGAGGGAAGCTCCTCGACCAAGACCTCCATGGAACTCTATCCCCATGAGCTCCTCCGCGTGGGGGAGGAGATGATGTGGGACGGGCACAACCTGCGTATAACGTCAATAGAATCCGGCGGTAGAAGATTGGACAGGGCCCGGGCGGAAGAGGTATCCTGTCTCTGGTTGAAGAACTACGACACGATCGATGTGAAGATATCCGTCGTGGAGGGAGCCAATACGAGGTCCCAGAAGTTGACGGCGGCCCCGGATGAGGAGTTCGCTGTCGGGGACCTGATGGACCTTGGAAGGACCAAGGTTGTCGTCACCAAGATAAAGACGGAAAGGCGCATGGTGTACAGGGAAGGTTCCCCGGTGGAGGCAAGACGGATAAAGAGGATATATACTAAGCGGGTGAATGAAAGGGTTCATTGATCGCTTCCGATCCTCTATAGGGTCCCTGTACCGGGCGGTGGAAGGGCCTCGTAGCCGATCCCCTGCAGGTTTCCCTGCTGAACGGCTCCCTGCAAATGCACGGGAGGAGGCGGCAGCGGGATCGAAGGCGTTTTCGCTCTGGCCCTGCCGGATTCCCTTGCAAGCAGAAAACCCGCTCCGAGCAGTATCACCAGTGCACCGATGAGGACAAGCACCGGAAGTATCGGAAAGACCTCCTCCTCTATCTCCGATCCGGGATAGCTTCCCTTGTCGGCGGGATCCGTCCCGGCATAGTACTCCTCCCGGTTCGTGAAGCCATCCCCATCCAGATCCGCAGAGGAATCGTCCGCGAATGGGTTGAGTCCGTGCTCCTGCTCGTAGCTGTCGTTCATTCCATCCCCGTCGGTGTCCTTGTAGCGGGGGTCCTCGAGGATGGAATCAAAAACGGTGAATGAATAGAGCTTTCTGACGGTGTGAACACCATCCTTTACCGTTACCTGAATGATATGTTCACCGGGTGAGAGGCGGACATCGATGCTCTCTCCGATCCCCAGTATCCCGTCAACGTTCGAAAGCCATGATACGGAGACATCATCCTTTCCGTCCCGGTCCTCCACCACTACCTGGAAATGTATGGTCTCGTTGTCGAAGAGCTTTTCCAGGGGCAGGGGGGATATCAGGGTCACTTCGGGGACCATGTCGAACCTGAGCCTGAACGTGGCAGTGGTGTTCCTGCCCACCATGTCCCGGGCCTCGACAACGAGTATGTTGCCGTCACCCTCGTTCCATTCCTTCCTTCTTATTGCGAATGCGTACTCGAAGTATCCATCGGTGTTGTTGTATCCCTCGCCCTCGAGAGGTATATCCGTCGAGAATGTCTTTCCTCCATCGGTCGAATACCTGTAGGAGATCCTGGAGGGATCGATGCCCGAACCCTTGAAATCGTGGATCTTGATCCTCAGAGCCGTATTCTTGTCCTTCAACCATTCCACGGTCGTTCCGTTCCCGTCCGTCAGAGGCTCGTCCATGGAGATGGAGGGGGCCCTTGCATCCACCCATACCGGCATCTCATCCGAGATCGTCTCCTCCGAGTGGGCGATGTCCGTCCCCTTCACCTGTATGAGATTGTCCCTGCCCTCCGACAGCGTGGGTTTCAGGGTTCTCGTTATATCATTCCCCGTTCCGAAGAAGTAGAAGCTCTTCCACTCCCCGTACGTGTATCCTCCGTCCCGCGAGACCCTGTAAACGAGACTGGTTCCCTCTATACCCGTGTTGTCATCCGTTATCCGGATGGTCACCTCGGGTTTTGTGCTCATTGCATATGTTCCCCTTTCCGGGGACAGGAGCCGGTAGGTCGGGCCCGTGAGGTCAACCCTGAACAGTGACCATGTAGGCCGGCCCATGTTACCGACATCGTCCTTGGGGGTCACGGAGATGTTGACGATGCCCTCGGGAAGCTCCTCACCGAACCGGTCACCCAGTTTCGTCCAGTTTGATGATGCGGAAACCTCCTTCGAGGTGGAAAAACCCGGAGCTTCCGCCCTGACGATGTAGCCTCCCATACCCGCTCCCCCGTCCTCCGAGGGCTCCCAGCTCACGAACACCGTCCCGTCATTGTCATTGTCCGCTGCCGGGTCGTCGATGGAGTCGGGATGAACCGAGACGGACGGCACCTCGTTGGGTATGTCTATGTCCACCCTGAGCGAGAAGTCAAAGTTCTCCGAGAGAACGTTGAGAGGCGGGAATCCCCTCACCTCGAAGTGCCATGACATGAGGGTTGATTCATGGACCGAGGTCCATGTGAAATCCATGTACGAACCCTGCTGGATGTAGACGACCTTGCTGTTCCCGAAATTATCGGTCACGAGAATGTTGAACATCGTGTGGGGTGGCTGGACCTCGGAATCCTCGTAAACCACCTTGATTCCGGTGAACCTTATGACCTCGCCACCCTTTACGTAATCGTTCATGCGGAGGCTCCTCATATCCGACTGCCGTACCGCGTAAAGCTCCTGGGCGTTCCACTGCACCTCCGTCTCCACCCAGTAGATCTGGCCGGCGTCCAGAATATCGGGTACGGCCGATCTCCCCACCACCTTTGCTGTCACGTTCCTCATCTCCTGGCTTGGATATTCGATGGAGAAGTCCACAAAGAAGTCCACTGTCAGGGTGTTTCCGTCCTGCGAGAACGTGCAGTCTTCCTCGTGAAGGCTCGCGTATCCCAAGCCGGAAAGCTGAGAGAATGTTCTGTTCTTGTGCGAGTAGAACATGTTGATGTTCTCCTGCCCCCACAGGGAGCCCAGGGTGAGGATCACGTTGAGGAAGTTCTTGGCCCCGCGGGAATGTGTGGCCTGGACCCTGAAATGGTAGGGTTTTGCTCCCGCATAAACGGTGTCCCCCCATTTTCCATCACCGTTGAGAAGTCCCACGGCCCTTATCTTTATCTCGTCCCTTACGAAGGCTATGGCGAAGGGGGGTGTGAACAGGGCGGTGGAGAGATACTCGTACTTCGAATACACGGAGGCCGTGCTCCCTGCCGGATTCTCGATGCCGATCAGGGTATAGGAACCGACTGGGTTGGGCCAGCTCGGGAGGGATTGGTACTGGAATTTGATCATTCCACCCTCGAAGAGGATGGCCTGTATCTTTCCACCGCTCGTGGGATTCCACTCGACGATGAATGCCTTCTCTCCATCGATGGTCGTCTGAAGGGTATAGAGTCTCTTGCTGCTCCTGTCGTAGCAGTTGTTGTTGTTGAAATACACGGCGATGAGCCCCTTCGGGGATCCCGTCGAGGGCATAGTCTTCTGGTAGTAATACCTGAAGGAACTCGCACTGTTCTCCACGAACGACATCGCGATGAAGGTGCTGACGTATATCTTGGAGTAGGAGGTTCCGTAATAATCGAAATTGAAGCCCAGATTCGCCTGGATAAGCGTTTCGTAGTTGCTGGTGTCCCATTCAACGACGTTGGGATCGCTTCGGATATTGACGTAATCGAATTCGAGAACAGGTTCCGGCTCGTTCCCGTCAACGATCTTGTAACCGTAACCGTCGGGGTCGGATACCGAGCCCTCCCCTCCCGGAAGTAAGGGTAAAACGGGGGCTGTCAGCAGTATCAGGAGGGATATAGCGAGCATGTGGTTCTTCATGGACCTCACCTGTCTTCCGAGTGGAGTGCCGGATGTCCCAATTGACCAATGTTATGAATAATTTTGCGGTCCTTCCTCTGCATGATATTTAATCGATGCGGTTCATTCCTCTCTGAAGAACGTCCTTTCGAGCTCCCTCTCCCTCAACCTGTTCCTCTGGAATACCGCATAGACAACAAGGGCGAGTATGAGCATGACCCCGACGATCATGACGATGAGGAACATGAGAATGGAGCTCTCGTCTTCCGTGGTGGATCGGGGGTCGGAACCGCTTCTGAACTCCTCCAGGTTCGTCTTCCCGTCATTGTCGGGGTCCTCCCCGGCATCCGAGGGGTCCAATGGATCCAGATCGTACTTCATTTCCCATTCATCGGGTATGCCGTCCCCGTCATCGTCAAGGTCCGCATTGTTCCCTATCCCGTCCAAGTCGGAGTCCTCGGATTCAAGGGGGTCATCCGGGAACCAGTCCAGATCGTCGGGAACGGAATCACCGTCACTGTCCAGGTCCATGTTCGGCAGGCCGGTATGGAACGTCCACTCGAAGGGTCCTGAAATATATTCTCCTTTCAGGGAGGATGCTTCGGAGGAGATATTGACCATGTAGGTGGTGCTCTTGATGAGGGGAACCTTCGGATGTGCGAGAAGCAGAAGTCCTCCGCCCCCGTCCTCGACGGATAAGGGTATCTCTAGGGCCCGACGAGCCTTATGATCCCCGGCAGGAATGTGGACGGGGACATCGGAATGTCGAACATGATCTTTATCTCGGGTCTGAGCGGTACATCCGAACCCTGCGGTTCCCATTCACGTATCTCCGGTGTGCCCGCATCGGATCTGGTGGTAAAGGAGAAATCGAAGGGCGAAGGGGTACCCAGGTTCTCACCATCCAGCTGGCTTCCGTTCATATCCGTTATCGTGTGCTTCAGGATCAGGTTGTAAGAGGAGCCGAACAGGAGAGGCTGGTCCGGAATGAATATGACAGTGTCGGGTAACGGCATGGAAATGCCGCCGTTCACCCTGACGTTGCCCGGACCGATGAGGTACAGGCTGTCCTTGTCTATCGATACCGGAGACATATGATGGCTGAACGTCACCGTTATCTTCGGGTCTATGTAGGCCCTTTCCTTGCCGCCTTCCACCCGGACGGACAGGACCCGGGGATGATCCTCGATGATCCTCCTGTGTGTGACCATGACCGCAGGTGAATACACGGTAACGGGGTCGTTCACCCCGTCATAGATCGTGGCATTGAGCGTGTATGCGCCCGACGGGAGGGAGGACGTGTTCCAGAAGTATTCACCGATCCCTCCCCCTTCGGCGGTCGTACCGTTGATGAGGAGTACCTGATCGCTGGGGTCAAGGTCGGTATCGTAATGTATCGAGAACGATGCCACCTCCTCATCGTCGGAGCATTCCCATGAGATCAGGAAGCCGGTGTCGGTTTCGTCATCCACACCGTCAGGTTCGAGGAATCTGAATACGGGAAGGGAGTTTCTCCCGGTTTCGAAGGTTATCACATTGGAATCCGCTCTGTTCCCGAAATGGTCAAGGGTCATCAACCTCACGTGGTAGTTCGAATCGGGCTGAAGGCCGGTGAAGGAGAAATGTGTGGACAATCTGTCCGTTACGGCCCCGTCATTGATATGTACGTCCGGATAGAGTGGGTCCTCCCTCTCCGCGATGGTGAGGTAATAGCCCTTGAACTCGACATCCGGTGACGGTTCCCATACCAGTTCCGCGCTGTCCCATGATACACTGCGCAGTCGCGGATGGACGGGGACCGGGGGATGAGGGATCGTGGGATCCGGGAAGGCAGTGGCCGTGTACGGGTCCGAATCCTCCGCGATATCATTTGACGGATTGGGGTCGGTCCTGTGGTCCATCCAGAACACCTGGGCCTTGTTCCCCGCTCCTATCACGGCCGTTGTCTCCCTTACCATCTCCGCAATGTAAATGTCAGGGTCGTTTATGAACGTCCCGAGTGAGATGGAATCATCGACGATGTGATTGCGGGAAACGGTATCACCGTTCCTTGACAGGTACCCTATCCTTATGTTGAAGAAATCCCTGCTGTCTATCTCAGTCCAGGCGAGTGCAAAGGCTCCTTCCACATATCCGACCCTCGGTCGGAACTGGTCCTTTCTTGTCAGGTTTTCCGTCGTGGCCTGATGGTCCTCGGACATGTTGCCGTCCCATGAGGGAGAAGAGGCCCATCCCATCGAATAGCGTATTCTCCAGCCATCGAGTCCGGATTCCTGCCAGACTGCGAGGATGTCCCCTCTCTGGGAGAAGGCCACATCGGGGTTCTGCTGTTCCACCTCGCCTTCACGCCCGACCCGGATGTTCTTTCCGGGTACACCATTCCCGGATATGACTGCAAGATAGATGTCCCCGTTCCTTCCCGAGACGGAGTCCCCGTTCCTGTAATCCTCCCAGATCACTGCTGCCTCTCCATCGGTGGAGACGGTCATTCTCGGATGGAACTGGTCCTCGTTCGTGTCATCATCGTTCAGGATTATCGGGTCCGAGAAGGTCTCCCCGCCGTCCGTGGAACGGATCATCGAGATATCCTTCTGGAGCCTTCCCCCTCCGGTGGCGTTGTGCTCCAGAACGTAGATAACGATCAGACCCGATGCGGGGGACCATCGTATGTACGGTTCCGATATGTCACCCCCCTCCGTCGTTCCATCGGTGATGGGCGCTGCAGGGGTCCAGAGATTTCCGCTGTTGTTCGATGTGGCGAACATGAGCCTGTTCCCGTCGGCTCCGTCATCCAGCCAAATGGAGTAGAGACGACCCATGGCATCCACGGTGATGGAGGGGTGCCAGTGTTCGCGACCTTCACCGGAATCGCTGTTGACTGTGATGTCATTGTTGTTGAACAATCCGTCTCCCCAGCTGCTGCCGTTCTGGGACTTGGAGAACCTGATGTCCGAATAGAGCAGCCTGTCATCGGCCCAGACGGCGAAGAATCTCCCGTCGGAGGAGATGGTCACGTCCAGGTCCCACTGCTCATCGGTGCTCGGTTCGTAATCCTGAATGTTGTGATTCCTCGGGAATTCTCCCGCGTCCCTTCCGGGGATGCCCGATGTCATCATGAGAGGGATCGACTGGAGTATCATGAACAGGACCAGCAGAAAGGGTATCGCTCTCGGCCGCATGTTTGCACCATCCATGTCCGATGATGAAACTGATATGGTTAAAACAATTTCCGTGATAAGTGTACATTTTTCCCCTCCTAAAGGGCCCCGGGCCCGGATCTTTCACCCCTTCCCGCATCTGAGGTGAGGGAGCACCCACGGATGGTCCGGGAAGAGTTTTTCCGGATGGGGGCATCCTTCGGGAACGGACCTGAACAGCTCAGCGGCCCTCCTCCTGCCTATGCCCGGCAGCGCGAGAAGGTCGCTGAAGGACGCCCTGTCCAGGAAAAAAGGCGTGGAGAACCCGGTGACGGACCTGGATGATATGTCAGTGACCGCCACATCGATGAATTCTCCCACTTCCGCACGGTGCTCCACGCCTACCAGCAGCGGGTAGGAGCCGATCTGTCTTCCAAAATGGACATGGCCGCTTGCCGCTTCCACCATGACCCCCTTCAGGACATGACCCGGGGGAAGCATCAGTGACAGGAACCCTCTGTCGTACTCGTCCCGGACCCTTTTCCGGAACCTTCCGAAGGCAGCCTCCACCTCCCTGGACAGGGTTTTTTCGGTATACTGGCCCCTGCTGTCAGGAAAGAGGGCCTTCCTTATGTTTATCCTTCTCAGCATCAGCTTCCCGTCGAGCAGCGACCCTAGCAGTTCAAGGTCGAATTCGAACGATTCGGGGGTCTGACCGGGAAGGCCCCCGAGGAAGTTCAGGCCGGGTAGAAGGCGCGGGAGCCCGTTATCGCCGTATTCGCCTCCCGCCCTGTTGATCAGTCTCACGGCCTCTTCGACCTCCTCGGCATCGGAGTTGAGATTGTTGAGCTTCTTGACGTCCGGATCCGAGGATTCCAGACCCAGTGCAAGGACCGAGCCGGAGGTGCATTCCCCGGCGATCACCGACAGCGCCTCGAGGGAGGTCTCGGGATATGCGGCGATGACGGACGGGTTTGCATTGTCCGTGTGGATGATGCCGCAGTCGATACCGATCCTTCTGCCCCGTTTCACCGCATCCTTCACGCCCTTTCCGTCATGGAGGGCGCTGCGGACACCCGTCATCAGGTCTCTTATGGCTTCGGGGTCGGGTCGGGGGACCTCGAGACGTCCCACATCCGGAGAGAGATATGACATTAGGTCCGACTGACCCCCGATCCTGACGTTCTCGACTCCCCTGGATGCAAGTTCCCTCAACTCCGTGGCGATGTCATCGGGTTCCCTGAAACGGACCGGACCCCTGCCGGGCTCCATGCAGAATGAACACCCTCCCGAGATGAATCTCGGGCAGCCGCTTGACGTCTCTATCTCGCAGATGAGGGGTGAGGGATGGTCCGGATGAAGCGAGGAGATGAACGCACCCTCTTTCAGATGTGTGTTCCACTGCTCGATCGACCTTGTTGAAGATATCACCCTTCCGGAAGCCGAGACCCCCTCACCCAACACCCCCGGGTCTCCCTGGCAGATCTCCATGCCGGGTCCGCTGTTCTGCCCCGCCGCCGAACCCGTTATTACGACCAGGGGGGCATCAAGGGAGCTGACAAGCTCGATCACCTCCCTGCGGGAGATGGGGGTGCCTCTGAGGTATTTCCCGGGGACCACGCAGCCGGATAGGATGATCACGGCTTCCAGTCCCTCAGAGGGGAGGCGGCCCCCATCCTTTCCCCTCGACATCCTCCACTGATCCACGGTCAAGTACCCGACCCGATCACGTGGAGCTCCACCGCAGACCAGCCCCCCTGCGATGGACCGGGCCTGCGGTGAGATGTAGGGGGGGACACCAAGAGCCGCCGGCTCGTCGACATAGCCGTCCAGGATGAGATATCTCCAGCGGGTGTCCCACCTGGCCTCTTTCTGGCGTGCAAGGGGCCTTACCATGAAGGCGACATCGGCTCCCGACGATATTGTTTTTCCTCCGGCAAATGATTATTTCCCACAAGGTATTGACCTTCCATGCTCCGGGCCTCTATCAGGAAGGAACTGCTCATGGTCCATTCCATCCTCTTTTCTCGCTGCGGGGACCCGGGATGGTGGCCCGGGGATACACCGTTCGAAGTGGCCGTGGGAGCCGTACTAACGCAGAATACCAGCTGGGATAACGTGGAGAGGGCCATTCACAATCTGAAGATGAAGGATCTCATCTCTCCGGATCGGATCGTCGAGACCCCGGACGAGGAGCTGGTGCGGCTCATTCGACCTGCCGGGTTCTTCAACCAGAAATCGGTATATCTGAAGGAGTTCTCCCGTTTCCTCTCGGACCGCTTTTCGGGCAGGGTCGAGAACCTGGGTTCGGTCCCCCTTGAAAGGGCAAGGGAGGAGCTCCTTTCCGTGAAGGGTATCGGAAAGGAGACCGCGGATTCCATACTCTGCTACGGAGCGTCCCTTCCCGTCCTTGTCATCGATGCCTACACGTGGAGGTTCCTTGAAAGGTTCCTCGGGGGAAGCTTCCCGGAGGGGGTGAGAAAGGGGGATTACGACTCCCTGCAGTCATTCCTGATGGGGGAGCTTTCCGGGGATGCGTTGTTCTACAACAGGTTCCATGCACTTCTGGTCCTTCTTTCCAAGGACCACTGCAGGAAGACCCCCGCATGCGGTTCATGCCCGCTGTCCGCCATCTGCTCTTTCGGTATGGGGGTCGGGAATAGAACAAAGTGAAATAACAGAACCACATTATTACCCGACGTCGAAGAAGGAGGTGCGCCCCCATGGGTGTCCTAAGGACCGAACTTCTTACCATCGAAGCAAAACGGGCTGGCATGGCCGGAAAGAAGATGAACATCAGGATAGACGTTAATTCCAACATTTCCCAGATATTCCTTACTGACGAGGAGACCGCAAGGGTGGATTTCAGGTTCGTCGCCACCTATACCGGGCTGGGGAACGTTAGTCTGGAGGGCAGGATAACCTACAAGGACAGGGCAAAGGAGCTTTACGAGAAATGGACGGAGACCGGGCAGATGCCGGACGACGCCGCCCAGGAGATCCATTCGGCCATAATGAAGACATGCATGCCCGTGGCGGTCATACTGAGCAGGGAGGTCAACCTTCCCCCGCCAATGCCCATGCCTCCCGTGAAGATAAAGGGGAAGAAGAAACAGCCCCCATCATCGGGGATCGAGGTGGCGTGACCCTCGGGAAGATATATTGCGTATTGACAGAATTCAGGCAACTCTAGCCGTTCCATTTATTTACAATACCTCGGATGGTATATCGTGAGAACGATCGCGGTCACCGTTCTGATGCTGATGCTGCTTTCCGCATCATATCCCGAGATGACCCTGTCCAGGCCGGATGCCGGTCAGGAGGACGGAATGCCGGATATCGCCCGATTCGTGGACGATGCCGTGGCACTGGTAAAGGACATGGCCGGAGGCGGGAACATCATGCCCCCCATGGATGCCACATCCCTAATAAGGGAGCTTCATGACAGGGGGGAGGGGGAAACCCCGACAAGGACCGACCCGATCCCTACAAGCTGGTACCTTGCCGGCACCTACACCCATTCCAGGATCTATGTCGCAGAGGGACTCACCGTATCGTCCACCGGGATAGACGCACTCGGATCCGTATTCGATTCGAAGATATACCCCAATGCCACTTACTGGTTCAATCCGTCGGTTCCCTATGATGTCATCGATATACGGATATATGATTTCGGGGACGGACCCGGGAACGTGGGAGGCTTCTTCCTGGGGTCCCTGGCAACAAGGAACGATCTGTACGTGGACTCGCAGGATCTGGATTATTCGCTGGACTGGACCTTCGAGATAGTGGCCCACGAATTCCAGCATCTGCTCCACTACGACCTGGACCCCAACGAGGATGTCTGGCTCAACGAGGGTCTGGCGGATCTCTCCGTCCGCATATGTCTGGGACCCGGTACATCGGGTGTGCAGAGTCACATCGACGCTTACGAGAGGTATCCGGAGAACGACCTGTTGACCTGGGATGAGGGCGAACCCCCCGATTATATGGGAACGATCGCTGATTACGGAAGGGCATATGCGTTCGTATCGTATCTGACATACCATTTCGGCATGAGGGACCTGACAGTGGACCTCGTGGCCAACGCACAGAACTCGATAGCTTCCATCGACTCCACCCTGGCCGATCTGGGATATTCGGAAAGATTCGGGGATGTTCTGAGGGGGGAGAAGGTCGCGGATCTTCTGGACGATCCGGATTTCGGCGGGGGAATATACGACCAGGGGCTCATAGATATAGGGATCAGGACCTTAGAGGTGAACACGAACGTCTATCCCGTGAATCACACGATCGATTCGACGGTAAGGTATTCGGCCTATTACATCCGGCTTACCGGGGGCTCCCCGACGATGTCCCTGTCGGTAAGCTCCCCCGATCCCGTGGAGGTCACCATAGTCGGAACGGGAAGCTCGATGATACTCTCCGCAATCAACCTGACGAACAGCGGAGCCGGGGACATCGTCCGGATCCTGTCCGGATTCGGGGAGGAATATGATACGATCTACGTGATGCCGCATACCTCGAGGGCCGGGGGAACGATAACGGTCTCGGTCGAGGAGACGGGTGGGACCCCCCCATCCACGAACATTTCCGTGGTCCCACCCGTTCCGGATGGCAGGAACGGATGGTATCTCTCCCCACCGGGGGTGGTCCTCGAGACATCATCTCCCGATGCAAGGATACTCTATTCGTGGAACGGAGGGCCGGAGGAGGAATACGTATCCACTCTCCACCCGCCGGAGGGCATCAGCGTTCTGTCGTTCCACGCGGTGTCCAATTTCGGACTGGAGGAGGAGGCAAGGGAGATGGTATTCAAGGTCGATACGAAGGACCCGGCATTGGACATCAGCCTGGACCCTCCTTATCCGGATGGTATGAACGGTTATTACGTGAGCGATCCGACGATAACGCTCGCGACCCTGGAACCGAACGATACCGCATACTACGATACGGGTGGCGGCCCCGTTCGCTACACGGGCCCTTTTCAGCTGGGACAGGGGGATTGGACCCTCAGATACTGGGCCGAGGACCTTTCCGGAAGGAAGAGCGGCAACAGCACCTGCAACCTGCTGATCGATCTCAGCAACCCCTACCTCCGCCTGGTTGCCGAACCCGGAGAA
>NJDO01000079.1 GCA_002254385.1 Thermoplasmatales archaeon ex4484_6
GTGATACGGGAATCGACGAGATGGAAATGGGCGTCCCCGGACCCTGCCACGGTCCCCCCCTCCAGGAATGCACGGGAGCTTTCCATGTAAATGCTCGAGAACACGACATCCCCGGACCCAGCCCCGTTCCCGATCAAATCCGAGCCGCTTGAGTGGAGCTCGGAGTCCACCAGATGGAAGGCGCTCTCCCCTCCCCCGGATAGCAGCATCCCACTGGCGTGTATGGTCGAGGATGAGGACTGGACAAGGTCCGTGAATGCGGAAGTTATCTCGGACCTATCCATGTTCAGGAAGGATCCGCTCATGCATGATATCCCAACCTTTCCCCCGCGAATGTGGGATGAGTTCAAGGTGAGACTGGAGTTGACGAGCAGCACCTGATCCTGGGCGATCGAGAGGGCACCTGTCATCGGTCCGAGTTCAGTGTCGGTCGCGGTAGCGCGGGAATTGACCAGGGACAGTCCCAGAGATGTCGAGTTTCTGATAGATGTCCCTTCGATGAAAATGGTCGATGCAAAACCCCTCATTCCCGTTCCGCATTGGGAGATAAGGGTTCTCTCGACATTGGCCGAACCAACTTTCTGGAGATGTATCCCGTAGTATCCGCATCCGGAGATGTCAGTGTCGGTTATATCCACGGAGGTGCCCTCATCGAGCGGCCCCCTGATCTCTATACCCGACCTCTCGCATCCGGTGATGTTCGAATGGTCCATGGAAATGTCCGATGTGGACGTAGATACGCCGATAACGGCTCCCGATACCTTCAGGTGGGATATCCTCGATACCGAGGAAGGGTCCGATTCGAAAAGGTTCAGTCCTCCCCAGAAGCTCCCTTCCACCAGGGGGAGCAGCTCCACGTAGCCCCCTTCCGTACCATTGACAAGAACGGGAGCGGAGAGGTTGAGGTATGAGCCTTCCGAGAACCTCAGGACATCCCCTGGACCCAGATACAGGGGCTGTGCTGCGGATAATGTGAGGGTCGCCGTGATATCCCAATACGAACCGTTCCTGATGACGGTGGACGGGAACATGGATGATACGTCCTCCATATCAAGGTAGTTTGCTCCGGCCTCTCTGGTGGTCATCCCTTCACCGGATCCATCCGCCGAAACGAACAGGTGCAGTGGATAGAGTGCAAGCAGTATTATCACGAATGGAACGAGGGAGTGGTGCATGATACGACCCGGGGTCGACTCGATCTCCATCATGCCCCTCAATGAAGGTTCCGACTTTAAATCTTTTACCGGACATAGGTGGAACGGGTTTCACATTCTTATGGGGGATCACGGTCTCCCGTTCGAACGGAGGGAACGGCTTCATGATAAGGATCACTTCCGACATTCCTTGAGGTTCCCGGCTAGATTTCTGTCAAACATGCCGGATCCTCACTCTTTCGCTGTGAACACGGGCTCGGTGTTCATGAATATTTATTTATCAGGTTCCTCATAATGGCCTCCCCCGATGACGGGACCTAGGCAAAGGGTGATCTGATGGAGAAGATAGTGGAATGTGTTCCGAATTTCAGCGAAGGAAGGGACAGGTCGATAATTGATGCCATTGCGGGCGCCGTGTCCGGCACGGATGGAGTGAAACTGCTGGACGTTGACCCGGGTGCGGATTTCAACAGGACAGTGTTCACCTTCGTGGGAGGTCCTGAGGAGGTCCTGGAAGCGGCCTTCAGGGCCGCAAAGGTCGGTATGGGCCTGATAGATATGAGGAAGCACAGTGGGGAACATGCCAGGATGGGCGCCCTGGATGTCTGCCCCTTCATACCCATTAAAGGCGTCACGTTCGAGGAATGCACGGAGCTCGCGGTCAGATTCGGCAAGAGGGTATGGGAGGAGCTGGGAGTCCCCGGATTCCTCTATGCCAGGTCCGCAAGAAGACCGGACCGGGTGAGACTTCCGGATATCCGGAAAGGGGAATATGAGGCCCTGGAGGAGAAGTTCTCCGACCCTTCATTCGCTCCCGATTTCGGGGAGCCCGTGTTCGTTCCGAGATCCGGGACGTTTGCAACGGGTGCAAGACCCATACTGATAGCCTACAACGTCAACCTGGACACCTCCGACAAATCTGTTGCATCTAAGATTGCCGGCAGGATAAGGACCAGCGGGGTCGTGAAGAAGGATGCTGACGGAAACAAGATCATGGGTCCCGATGGGAAACCGGAGAGGATACCGGGATACCTAAAGGAGGTCCAGGCCGGGGGAATGATGTACAACGAGAATATCGCCCAGGTATCCATGAACCTTCTTGATTACGAACAGTGCAACCTTCATGATGCCTTCGAGGCCTGCAGGAAGGAGGCGGAGGACCTTGGTGTAAACGTTACCGGTTCGGAGATAGTCGGTCTTGTTCCCGAGGAAGCCCTTGTAATAGCCGGAAGGTTCTACGCCGGAAGGGAGGGCTTGAAAAGGGATGACACGGAAGACCTTGTTTCTCTTGCAATATCCAGGCTGGGTCTCGATCAGCTCTACAAGTTCGAACCCGACAAGAAGATAATCGACCGCATGGTGGCGGAAAAGAACCGGCTTGCCGGGATGGGAATGAAGGATTTCCTGGACGAACTCGCCTCGTCATCCCCCGCCCCCGGCGGGGGGAGCGTGGCGGCACTGTCGGGTTCGCTGGGAGCTGCCCTCAACGAGATGGTCTGCCAGTTGACCCTGGAAAAGGAGAAGCTCCGGGATTCCTGGGATGAGGTGGGGAAGGCCGTGGAGATCCTCCCGGGTCTGAGAAAGAGACTTCTCGAGCTGGTGGATGAGGATACCGATGCCTTCAACGACGTGATCAAGGCGTTCAGGATGCCAAAGGGGACGGATGAGGAGAAGAGGGCGAGGTCCGAGGCCATACAGGCGGGGTACAGAAAAGCCATCGCCACACCCATGGAGACCGCTTCGGGATGTCTGGATATTTTGGAACAGGCTTTGAGGGTCTCCACCGCCGGAAATCCCAACTCCATAACGGATGTGGCCGTGGGAGCCCTGATGGCCTCCTCCGGCCTCGACGGGGCGGTGCTGAATGTCAGGATAAATCTGGGTTCCATCAAGGATGCGGAATATGTGGAGAGGACCGAGGGAGAGCTCTCCTCGATGATAACCCGCAGGGACGAGCTGCTCTCTCTCATAATGAAGAATGTCAACGAAAGAATGTAGGTGGTCTCATGGGAAAGATAGAGAAACTGACGAAAGGTATCGAGAAGCTCAAGACCGATATAGAGAATTACGAGGAGAAGATCCATGAGGCCAGGGAGTTGCATAAATCGGGCCGGCTCGACAAGGACAAGTGGGCCAAGGCCCGGCACAAATACCAGGAAAAGATAAGGATAGCCCAGGTCGCTATAAGAAGAAAGGAGAAGGCCCGCCTGCTCTTCGAGAAGGAAGAGAAGAAAAAGAGGGAAGGGAAGGAAGGAAAGAAGTGAGCTCCCGGAGATATGGCATGGGAAAGGACCCGCAGGATTTGCCTGGTTTAGACCCTTTCAGATGTTCCCGGAGGAACTTCATTATCATGGGACACCGGGCCGTATCCGACGGTTCCATCTTTCTGAACGATCTTTGCGGTGCAAGCGGTAGATGGGACGGTCTTGCAAGGGCCCTCTCCTCCGGTTTGTTCCTCTCACATGATATGAGAAGGGACACTTCGATCCACCTTCTGCTTCTGGGTCCTCCCGACCCCCCCAAGGTAATCTCCATCGACGGGGCCCGCGTGAAATATCTGAATCCGGACGAGAGGGCCTCTGCCGCTCTGATGAGGAAGAACCTCCGAACGAAGTTGGGGGAAGATGCGGGCACCACCTTGCGAACTTCACCGGGTATCCATCTGACCAGAGGAGGTCTCGAGACAATACTGGACCGGATAGATGGACCAGTATTCCTGCTGCACGAGTCCGGGGAGGATCTGACGGACTGCATGGTAAATGGTGGCATTGGGGAGGGGCCCTGGAATTTCTTTCTCTCGGACGATATGGAGTTCACGGACAAGGAGCTGTCCCTTCTGAGAAGCAGGGCATCCGGGGTCCTGTCGGTATCGCCCCTCTCACTTCATACGTACCAGGCGATGATACTTGTCCATAATGCCCTCGACCGCTTCGGTTGATGATGCAGGAGTTCACAACACCTTAATAACTTCGTTGATGATACATCCCACATGGTAGATCGAGGTCCAAATGTGTCGGGTCGTTCCATTGCCCTGATCCTGATGACCCTGATCATTCTCAACCTCCCTGCACCATTCGTAACGAGTGAGGATGCAAACCCAGACCGGTATTCGGATCTCGTCAAGTTCGATCTGTATTCCACCGGAGCCTCCTCTGACGGTGTGTCAGGGTTCAACGGTCTTGTGGTCGGCAGGGTGAACCACACAACTTCCATCTTCACAAGACTGGAGAATACGAACAACGTTCCCCTGAAGGATGTGGAGGTCACCTGCACAATCTACTGGTATGACGGGTTCTATCCTGACCGCGGCCAGGTCATGTTCAAGGACATCAAACTGGTGGATGTTCCTCCCGGTGACGGGGAATTTTCGGAAATGCTGGAATTCTTCTGGGTTCCTCAGTTCGCAGGAGCGTACATAATCAACCTTTCCGCTCATGTTCCGGGAGACGCAAGACCCATGTCCACCGACCCTCCCTTCTTCCAGGGGATCAGGTATGAACCCCTTCCGGGAAAGTATTTTTACAGTGGTGTGTGGGTTGCAACGGAATACTGGGACGGAAGCGAAATGGACGGTTGGACCAGCGTGTCCCTGGGAGCTCCACCCGAAGAGGGCTGGAGATCGGTGGTCCATCCGCTTTCCGCCGCCCCTTCCCTCCAGCATTCGTATCCCGAGTGTTTCTATGCGGGCAACGGAACGACATGGAACGCTTCCGCTTCGGGAACACACTCCCTCATCTCTCCCCTTCTGGATCTGAAGAGATTCGATCCGGAGCCCTACGATGTGGAAAGGTCCATCAGAAGACCCCAGATTTTCCTTCTCTTCCGGTACAGGGGAAATCTCTCATCCAGCGGACCTGCCGGTGACGGTTCCATGGATCTCAGGATATCCATGGACAACGGGACCACGTGGGAGCCGCTTCTCGATGCAAGAGACGAACCCGTCTCCATCACGGGTAACACGACAACAGGTACATGGGATTATGCGAAAAGGGCCTTCTATGTCGGGACAGGGCACATGGTGGGCCTTGATCTGGGCAGATATCAGGGCCAAGATGTGAGGATAAGGTTCGATGAGACCTCGTCCGGGGTGAACGAGACCGGTTATCTTCTGGACGATATAACTCTTATGGGAATGGATCTCGTGGAATCCGTTCCGTTCTCCGTTGAGGCCAGGACGGGCGATGTCGCGCAGGTAGAACCCGGAACCGACGTGGAGTTCCTCATGGACCTTCATCCGAAAAGGACCCTTGAAGAGGTGGATGTGAGGTTCCAGTGCATCAATGCATCGGGGTCCATCTCCGTGGATGAAGATGTTGAAATAGACCCCGAAATTCTCCATCTTGACGGGAGCGACCTCTCCGTCAGGAACATAACGGTTACATTGAGCATCCCCGACAACGAGATATCGGGGGACGGAATGATACTGATCAGGGCCATCGGGGGAGGTATTGCGCGGGATGTGACCTTCAACTTCTTCGTGGTCCCCAGACATCTCGTGGAGTCCAGGCTCATCGGAAGCAGCGAAGGGGAGATAGGTGAGGGGAAGAGGAGTGAACTGGACCTTGAATTGAGGAACGGTGGAAATGTGGCGGAGCAGGTCCATCATGCGTTCGTATCGGAGACCGATCTTGAATGGACAGGGGGAAGGGGGAAGGTCCACCTGGGCCCGGGCGAGACGGTGGTCCTGGACGGATGGATCAAGGTTCCGAACGGGTCCCTTTCGGGTGCCAAAATCGGGTATATCGTTACATCACGGGTGTCACTCCCGGACGACGGGGACCTTCTCGCCGCCATCGTAAGTGGGGGAGTGGACCAGTCCTGGACCGTCATGAAGCTCAACTTCACGGTCAGGACGTTCCGTTCCGTGGAGCTCATAACGATCAATGCCCTCAGGACGATAGAGGATCCCCCGCCTAACGGTACGATGAGCATGTCCTATCATCTCTATCTGTTCAATCATGGCAACGGTGAGGACAATATCAGCATCCAGGTGTCGGGAATTCAAGGGATAGGGGGAATGGAGCTGTCATTTCCACCCTACATGGTCCTTGGGCCCGTCTCCTCCGAGCTTCTGGAGGTGGTCCTGACCCTCTCCTTCCCCGTTCCCCTGGGGAGGTTCAACTTCGGTGTCACGGCCCGATCGATGCAGGATGGAAAGGTCCTTTCAGAGGACAGTGCACAATTGGAACTCATAGTCGGGTCCGAACCCATATCGGGGGGAACGTTCCTGAACGGAACAATTCATTTCCAACCCGAAGAGGTCATATCAGGTATGGAGACGGTGATAGTGTTCAGCACATTGACCTTCGGATTTCCTTCCGGGGACAGTTTCGAGGTTGGTCTTCTGGTGGACGATGTGGAGGTGAAGGCAAAGGAGATCCCCTACATCCTGGGGGAATGGCTGGAACAGCAGATATCGTGGACGTTTACGACTCCCGGAGATCACAATGTAACGCTTATCATATATCCCTCTGACGGGACAGGATTTCCGGAAAAGGGACTTTTCAGGTCCGTTCGATCCAATGTGACCGTCAGGACCATCAACATTGGGATAATCTCCATGGACATCCTGTCGGACGAGTGGAACGGAACATATGTTGAACCGGGAACGCATCAGATAGAGGTTCTCGTTAGGAATTCGGGGGATGCTTCCGCAAGCGTGGTGGGGTTCAGTCTGGAGATAGTGGACCTTGGCCCGAGCCTGAATGCCACGACCTACCTTCTGAACCTCACGGACCTTGGACCCGGTGAGAATCACACAATTCTGTTCAAGCCTTTCAGGTTCAGGGCCAGTCACAGATATCGTTTGACCGTATCCGTGAACACGAAGGAAAAGTGGCTTGAGGTGGACCAGTCCGATGATGTGGTATCAAAGATCGTTCTGGTCGGTGAGGAGCCCCCTGGCGAGCCAGTATGGAGAAGCGGGGTATTTCTGATCGTTGTGACGGGAGCCGTAATGCTCCTGAGTTCCGCATTATTCATATATCTTCTAAGGAAGAAGCTCTGAGCTCACCCCCAATGGCCCATAAGATATTTATATCAGGTATAAGTAACCGGGGCAGGTATTCCCAGAAGGAGTGTTCATCAATGGCAAAGGGACTTTTCACTGCCAGAAAGCTCAGGAAAGACGCCCAGAAGAACAGGTGGAACGACCGCTATTACAAGAAGCGCGTCCTGAAACTGAAGGAGAAATCCGATCCCCTTCAGGGTTCTTCCCAGGCCAGAGGCATCGTTCTTGAGAAGGTAGGGGTAGAGGCAAAGCAGCCCAACTCCGCCATCAGGAAATGCGTGAAGATACAGCTCATAAAGAACGGAAGGCAGATAACAGCCTTCGCACCCGGCAACGGAGCCATCAATTTCATTGATGAACATGACGAGGTGATGGTTGAGGGTATTGGAGGTCGTTTGGGGCGTTCTTATGGTGACATCCCCGGGGTCAGGTACAAGGTGATAAAGGTCAACAACGTTTCCCTGGATGAGATGGTGAGGGGCAGGAAGGAGAAACCGGTCCGTTGAACGATAAAGAGGGATTATCATGGTCGAAGAGGATAATATGAAGAAAGTGTCCGGTGAGGAAGAAACGGCCGGGGAACCATCGGAAAAGCCGGAGGAAGGAGCTTCCGTAAAGAAAGGGAAGACAACAACAAAACCGGCAAGGAAAAAGGCGAGTCCGAAAAAGAAGGAAGCTCCGAAGGAAGAGAAGAAGGAAGCTCCCAAGGAAGAGAAGAAGGAAGCTCCGAAAGAAGAGAAGAAGGAAGCTCCGAAAGAAGAGAAGAAGGAAGCTCCGAAAGAAGAGAA
>NJDO01000080.1 GCA_002254385.1 Thermoplasmatales archaeon ex4484_6
GGATCTTGCGACCGTATTCATAGAAACGAACAACAAATTCGATCCGACCGATGAGACAAATATTACAGATTATAATGTTCTAAAGGAAATCTCGGATGTGGAGGAGGCCCTGAACTACAACAAGCTGGACAAGGGAAGGGAGGACGGCATCATCTTCTGTTTCTCAATATCCACCCTTATAAAGACTCTTCATAATATAACGAATGCCGTCGAGGCCGCTTTCCTGGAAGAGCTCAACAGCGAGAGGTTCCCCTTCGAGCTCCCGGACCAGTTCAAGGGAAATTACACGATCCCCGAGGACCAGAGGTTGATAGATGAATTCTTCAATCGTATCCCGCCGAATCAGCTGTCATCCCTTGTTGCTGACATAAATGGAGACGGTATCTACGATTCGACGCTTCTCCTCATGGGGCTTTCCAAGGAGGTTGACCAGGATGAACTGCTGGAGTCCATACAGGAGAAGATAGATCCCTACTTCGTGGAGGTGGGGATCCGACCGGGATCGAAGGACACAACGGGAGAATGGACGAAGCGCTATGAATCGGGTCAGGTTCACTGCAGAATGACGGTCACTGGTCCCACCCCGCTTGCCCGGATGATATCGAACAGAACCATGAAGGAGATGCAGACGGTCTTTCCGTGGGCCCTGGCAATGGTCGGGGCCTCTCTCCTGATATTCCACAGGACCTGGAAGATATGGCTGATCACGCTGATCCCGGTTATATCTTCTCTCATGATAGCGTTCGGTCTCATGGGGCTGGTGCTGCCCGTTCTCACGCCGCAGGTGACCCTGGTGGCACCCATACTGATCGCGCTGGGAGTAGCCTACGGCCTGTACGTTGCCAACCGATACGCCGAGGAATCGGCCATTCCCGACCGGGAGAAGAGAATCAGACTTGCCCTGCGCACAACGGGTAATGCCATATTCCTTTCTGCAATGACCACGGCATTCGGTTTCGGCGCAATGCTCACAGTCAACATGCCGACGATGCAGGTCCTGGGGTTCGGTCTTTCGTCGGGGATCCTTGCCTGTTACGTGACCACGATCCTGATGACACCCGCATTGGTGATATGGCTGGATTACAAGAAGGTATCAAGGGAGAAGGGAACCGGCTCAAAGGGGGGTGCAAGGAAGATAGGGGAGATCCCCATGAAGCATTCAAGGAAGATAATCCTTGGGGGCATACTCCTTGCAATTTTCTCCCTGGCCCTCGCACCGGTCTCCGAACTCCCTTTCATCGGTATCGAGGCAGGCGGTTTCGGCATCGTTCAATCCAACATGGACTACATCAACCTATCTCCCGCCGATGAACCCGTCGTTCAGAAGATGGCCGAGCAGTCGGACACCTTCGGGTCCGGCCAGATAGAGATGATGATCGTCAGGGGGGAGAATGCTTACGATTTCGACGGAGACAACAAGGATGAGGCCATTGACGGCAGCATGAAGGATATCGAGGTCCTTAAACGCATAAACAGCATGCTCATAGAGATCAACGGCGATCCCACAAAGGCAAATGATACCGGAATAGAGAATGCCAGGGCGATATCCATCGTCGATATCATGAAGATGGTGCAGATACCCGATTTCAGGAACTCCTCCTACTACAAAGATTTCCTGGATCAGCTCGGAAGGACCCCCGGCCTCATAGTGGACGCTCCGGCACTTTTCGACAGCTGGGTGGAGGAGAACCTCATCGGAAAGAGCTTCTGGTCGGTTATGCAGAACCCTCCGGACGTTACACTCTTTTCCAACATCATACTGGATGAACCTTTCGAAGCGTTCATGATGAACATATTCTACAACTCCATGGGTATCGAGATAAGGGGGATGCTGGTGAATGATGAGTACAGCAAGACCCTCGTATACATGACCCTCCCCAACATGGATATCATCCATACCGAGACCACCGTGAACCAGCTGGATGGTGCGATAGACCACAATTTTCAGGTATCGGTTCGTGATAGGAAGGATACCGCATCACCCACTTCGGGTTTTGGGAAGGTACTCGTCACCATAAATGATGTTTTAGTCAAGAATGCCAACCAGTCGACCTTCACGGCCCTCGTTATGGTATTCCTGCTTCTGTTCCTGGTGTTCAGATCATGGAGAATTGCATTGATCACACTTATCCCGGTGGTCCTGGTCGTTTTCTGGCAGTATTTCGCAATCTGGGGAGTTGGTGCTGTTGGTGACATCATCTGGGGCAACAAGAACCTCTTCTCGGGGGACCTCAACCTTTTCACCGCCCTCATTGGGTCAATCATAATCGGGATCGGTGTGGATTTCTCCATCCATATCACGGAAAGGGTGAGGGAGAAGAACTTCTCGATGGAGGGAGTCATGCATGCCGCTCAGACCTCAGGGTTGTCGTTCATCGAAGCGACGACAACAATGATAATGGGTCTCACGGCGGTGTTTCTTGTCAACATACCTTCCATCAGGGAATTCATACTCCTAATCATCATCCTGCTTGCTTTTTCCGCATACGGTGCGATATTCATTCTCACGGCAGCATACAGATTATATCTGCCAAGATACAACCGGATGAGGACGATCAAGAAGAAGAGTTGAAACGTTCTCGAGTATTTTTTCATCATACTGGAAATTCAAAGCATCCGGCCGATCATCTCTTTGAATACACCTCAATTCATCCTATACACAATACATCGGGGGGTGGGGGTTAAGAGTTCGGATACGAATGTATTATCATTCGTGTCCGATTTTTTCAAAACTTTATAGAATGGTGATATATCTTATCATCTAAAGAGAATTGTGAAGCCATCCTTTTTATAGGTACAAGTAAATGAGAGCGCAAATCAGGGAAATTCGACCACCTGAAAACCATGGATAAAGGTATTTCCGGAGGAGTGAAATGTCGCAAAAGAACGTGTTTTTTGGCACACCTGTCACGATACCGATTGCGGTGGGTTTGATCCTACTCGCAGGCATCCTCTTGATGGGAGACAGGGATGATACGGACGCTCGAGCAGCGGAGTTCTACGAGGTAAAGGGTCTCTCCATGGAGAAGACCTCCGGTCTCTATCAGGGTACCATCACCAACGGGACCTTCGTGACAGTAGGGGACATCATCAATATTACCGCGGAGAATGAGTCAGAACCCACCTCGGGCTCCGATGTCCTCGTGATCGATCTGAATGTGACCAGCGATCTGGGGGGGAATGTATACAAGGTATCACTCCCGATGGTCTACAGCGGGTCCGGCAAGGATTTCTGGGCTGATCTGGGAATAAGGAACAATCTAACTTCCAACAGCGTGAACACCTCCAACGGTATCGATATCAATATATCCGACGGTTACAGGGTGGATGTGATGAAACACGGGGAAAACATCAGTTTTCTACATTTCTTCGTTGATGCGGCTCCCCCCGTTATAGCTCCCCTTGAACCGAGCTCCTCGATCTCCCACTACATGGGGAGGGCATATGCAACCACATCAGCGACCATCAACATTTTCTACCATGATACCGACCCCGCTGCGACGCCGGCATGGGCTGCCAGTAACGGGAAGGTGAAGTATAGGTGGGACTCCAGTTCTGAACAGACATGGGATGGGACGGATTTCGCAGTACCAACCTCGATAGGGACACACATACTCAGGATAAATGCGACCGACAGGTTCGGCAATCACAAGAACCATACTTTCAGCTATACAACCTCCACAACTTTCAAGGATCAGACCGTAAACACCAGTGTCGGATATGTGAACAAGACGGTGCTTCTATCCAATATAAGGATCGCCAGGGGCGGGTCCTTGGACCTTCTGAACTGCACATCCCTTTTTCTGGAAGATGGTGACAGCATAGTTGTGGAGGATGGAGGATACCTGAATATAACAGGCCCGTCGAACGTAACCCTTCCGGCCGGATCTGTGGTGTCCACATCCGGCACCGGATTCACCATCTTTTCCCTGCCGGGGGCCCATCTTTCCATCGCACATTCCGCAATTCTTCAGAGCGGTACATCATCCGTATCATCGGCATTGGAGCTCTGGAGCGGGGAACTGAACCATACCCTGGTCTCGGGAGATGGGACCCTGATATGGGTCAGATCCATAGGAGCCCTGGTGAACGACACTGTAATTACGGGAACAGATGATGGCATAGGTCTGAAGGTCGATGTAAATCATACATACGCTTCCGACAGCACGAAGCTCCACAACATATACATGAACGGCACGTTCGATGATGCCGTAAGAATCCTGAACAACTCCGTTTGGACCCCTTTCGATGTGGATGGGAATGAGATATACTACCTTGACGAGGGAGTTCATGTTATCAATTTCGTCTCTCCCAACAGCAGTATCTACTCCGATCCATACCTCTACTTCCCCCATTTTCTGGATTCCAGAAGCGGGAATGCATCCCTCAACATTCGCTACAACAACACCGGAGTGTGGACGGATCTTCCCGGGTTCCCGAAGAGTGGAATGACATACGATAACTGGCTCAATGGAAAGGATGCCAGGATCGATCTATCGACCGTTCCGGATGAAGTTCAGATGCAGATAGAATGGAACGTTTCCGGGGGCGGGGGCGTGCTCTATTACAGCAGACCCGCCATCGGCGGCTCCAACATGGATCCGATACTCATCGACAACTCCAACTTCGGCGGTGTCCTGGGTGATTGGTTCCTCCAGAGCAACAAGGCGAAGGGGCCGACACTTGACGTTCTTAACCTCACAATCAGGTCTGCGACTTCAACTTTCATCAACATCTCCTCCTCGGGAATGGTGAATATCCACGGACTCAGGACCGGGCCGGGCTCCTACGGAGCGGAAGCTCCATGGCAGATGAAGGTTGTAAAAAGCGAAATGTACATGTCGGATTCCCTTTTGATGGGAAACGGAAACCTGAGCGGCTTCATCAAGTGCGATTTTGCCAATCAGAATGACTGGCCAACAATAGTGATGGAGAATACGAGCCTGGCAGCACCCGGGGAAGAGGTGTTCACAGGGATAGAATCGAACGGGACCTGGTTGGACCTCTCGGAGATGCAGATAAGGAACGTATCCTATGGTGTCACGTCCGACAGCGCTCTTTTCAAATTGTTCAAGGTGGACATCGAAGCAGACCTGTACGGTGTATATCTGGAACTTCCTGACATTTACGAGGAAGATGTTTCTATCGATGTGAACGGCCTGACCGTGAGGAGTGACTATCAGTATTCCGGCCTGTACATGAATGGTGACATCTCCTATGACCTCGACGTGTCCCTCGGTTATCTCGATCTCCAGTCAACCTACAACTCGACCTCTTTCGAGAGGGATGATGGAATCGGAGCCCTGACCGTGGATCTGGTATCGACCCGGACAGCGGACCTGGTCATCTACCGGAGCCAGATGGTGACCGGACCCTCCCACGGTCTTGCATTGGTCAACTGGCCATACAACGGAGGCTTCAGGATCAACGATTCGGTGATCAGCAGCATGGAACTCGACGGTGTCTGGATGGGAACGAATATTTCCATCGAGATAGACGGATGCGATCTCGATCTCAACAATGGTTACGGACTTTACGGATATGAGGGGGCAGATATCTCCCTTGGTTACGGCAGGGATAAAGGAGAAGTCTGGATGAACGAGGAGGGCGGGCTCCTCATAAAGGACGGCAGCACGCTCACGATTGATAGATATGACATCAGAAACAACGAGGATTACGGGGTGGACATGGGACATAATGTAACGGCCACCTTCTCGGATACCTTCATCGAGAGAAACGAATACGGGGTCAGGGGCCTCTCCGGGTGTGATGTCTCGTTCTACCGGTCGGTGGTGAAGCTTTCCACCCTGGGAAGCGGGATTCATCTCAAGGATTCGGACCTGGAGATCAACGGTACCGAGATAGCCTATTCGGAGATCTCGGAAAACGGCAAATATGGTCTGTTCATGGAAGGCGGCACTCTCTCTGCCAGATACCTCTCTCTCAAGGACAACAAGGGAGGAGACGGGATGAAGTTGTGGGGAGTCGATCTGAGAAGTGCGGAACATATCATATCCTCCGGAAACAGGGGAGCGGGGATAGCGGTCTATGTGGATGATCCGTCACTTCTCGACTCGCAGGGTGTCTATGTCAAGATGGAAGCCTCGTCGGTTTCAAACAATCTCAGGGAGGGCCTCTCGGTGACATTCGATCCCATCTCGGTCTCCGGGACAATAGAGATGGAACTTGCCGGTTTCCAGGCCTTCGGGAATGGTGGGGGGGATATAATGGCTGCGGAACAGGTTCATTTCACCTGGACGGCCATGGCGGGGAAGAACTCACTGGGAAGCAAGGGATATTCCGGCAGATCAAATGCCAACCTGAACATCATCGTTCACTATTCCGGTGCGCTTACCATCGAGAACGAGAACCTCACTCTCCTTTCCTCCGACGGTTCAATAAAGGTGGAATCGAATGGTTTCCTTTACCTGAGGAATGCATACATACGTCCCCTTGATCCATCCTCAAGATGGTCAATCAATGCCCTGGAAGGTTCCAACATCGATATCAACGGCGGATATCTGGGCTATCTAAGCCAGCTCTCCGTGGAGAATGGTAATTCCCTCAAGATGGATGGAACCCTCATCAGGTACGGAGAGGGAGGCCTGGACATCATTTCCACAAATTTCACAATAGACTCCTGTCAATTCAGTCAGATCAACGGTTTCGCGGTGAGCCTTGATGATTCCACCGGTACGATTAGGGGATCCGGATTCAGCGATAACACCAGGGGCATCAACGTGGATTACCTAGAGGGAGCACTCACAATCGATGATTGCACATTCACGGAAAACAGCTGGGGCATCTTCGTCTTCCGCAGCAATCAGACCTCCAGCTCGATCATCGTCAGGGACTCCACGTTCGGGGACAACGGAATAGCCCCGATCTGGATGTCCGATGCCAACGTCACACTCTACAATACTGAAATAGATCCCTCAAAGATAGATGTCGAGACCATCGGCAACTCGGCTTCCCTTTTCTACACACTGACAGTGAATGTTGTGAACGAGAAGGGTGACAATGAGAGATTCAACATCGAGGTCAAGCTTGGTGGGTCGGCAACCGGGGTCACCAGCAATGACAATATCGGACCCTGGTCGATCCAGCTAAAAACATACACTGTCTACAAAAATGGGGTGGACCGATCCAGGGAGACGGCATACATCACAATCTCCTATCTGCACTCAACCGGATCCGAGGAAATATGGAGCTACATCTCCGATTCCTTCGTCCTTGACAGCAGAACGACAATGACGTACAACGGCTACAAAGCACCTTTCACAACTCCGGACTTCCAATCGGTCCTTCTTGCGGACGAGGATGAAGGATTGCGTGACGGTCCGGTTGACATTTCCACATGGTTCGATGATCTTGGTACCGACGGGGGCAATCTCACATTCGAGGTCGCCACCCTCAACGAGGAGATCCAGCCTGTTCTCGTAGGTACCACACTTTCCCTTGACCTGAAAAAGGATTTCAACGGAGTTGGCGAGCTCCTGATCACCGTCACGGACCCTCACGGAAAGAAGCTGGAGGTCACGGTCACTGTGAACGTTCTGCCCACCAATGACAGGCCGTGGATAACCAATGCAAGAATAATCTCACTGAACGGAGAGGACGAGATACCCCGTTCCGGAGATACCCTGTTGGCAGTATGGGAATGGCATGACATCGACGATAAGGATACGGAACCACAGAGGAAATACATACACTGGTTCCTCAACGGAACATACATAAAGAGGTACGGGGGCGCAGACATAGACAATCTGACAACGGTGCCCGACGTGAAGGCGGGAGAGGTTTGGAGCTACAAGGTATGGCCCATGGACTTCGAATCCATCAACTTCAACATATACGGCGACCCGGTGATGTCAAGCGTGGTGATCATACAGAACATAGGTCCCAGATGGACTTCCAACCTCACCTTCGAAACAGATCCCGCAGCTGTCGCGTTCCCAGGGCGGATGGTCCTATCTGGGCAACAACATCATCGAGGTGACGATCACCCCCTTCGATTCCGACAATATACCGGGAAAGGAGCTGAAGCTGATAGCACAGTTCATACCTACCGATACCGATGGGGACGGGAAACCGAATGACCTTGACGGGGACGGCAAGAACGACGCCGAGGATGACGATGACGATGACGGGGACCATTTCCTTGACGAATGGGAGCTGCTGCTCGGGTCCGATCCCCTGAACCCGCTGGATAGACCTCTTGACACGGACGATGACGGTATTCCGGATGGTTCACCAGGGAATCCCTACAACTGGATGGATACGGACGATGATAATGACGGCATCCCCGACTCCGAAGACACCTATCCCAAGAACGGTGCCCTCCCCGGGGATTTCGATCACGACGGCATAGGTGACGACAGGGACAATGACATAGACGGCGATAACGTGGTGAACAGGAACGATTATGATCCATGGAATCCCAATGTCCAGCATGCTCCGAAGGAACCCAGCGATATCTGGGGCATCCTCATCTTCATCTTCATATTGATCATTCTCGTCGCCTTGATAGCTGCGGGATATCTCGTATATACCGGGAAGTTTGCCCTCCCCAGTGCGGGACCCCCGGGCATCGCGGAAGAGGGGGCCGAGGCCATCTTCGAGGAGGAAGAGGAGGGAAAAGCCTCCCGTGAAAAGGAAGAGGAGATGGACCTCGAAGAGCTGGAGAGCATGAGCGTCTGCTCGGTCTGCGGGGAGCTCGTGTCGCTCGATGAGACCAGATGCCCCAACTGCGGAGCAGTCTTCGAGGAACTCGAGGAAATGGAAGAAGATTACGAGGAGATCGAATTCGAAGAGGATGAGTGAGGAACGATCACCTTCATCTCTCGAGAACGGCGCCTTCATGGAAGGCCTCATTCGACGGTGTTTCAGGCTGGCCTCGATCTTCCCCCATTTCGCGGTATCGCCTGAGCCTCCGCTTCCATGCGATGTTCGCCCTTACTCGAAGGAGCAGGTATACGATGGCCCCAGCTGCCATGACGGTCAGAGCGATGAAGAGATAGACCATGAAGGGGCTGGCACTCAGGAATCCCTGTATCGTTCCCAGATAGGGGTCGGTGACATCCACGACTATCACCGCGTTGGATTCCTCCTTGTTGGAGGGACCGTTCTTTTCGGACCAGGTCTCTATCCTGATGATGTAGGAACCCCTTGAAGTCCTGCTGGACGTTGTGACCGTTACCTCGACCTCGACCGTTCCACCCTCCGGGATGAGCACTTCCGCGGTCTCGAACTCGACGCCGAGATGGGCTCCCTTCAGCTCGTTCTCGTTGGCCCAGTTCAGTATGAATGTCTCATCGGCATTGCCCCTGTTCTCGATATTCAATGTGAAGACCTTCTTCTCCCCCTTCGGGATGGAAGCGGAATCCTCCTTGAAGGATATCTCCGCGGTATAGAACGGCAGGATGATTATCGATGCGGAATCCTCTATGACCCCTCCCTTGGTCCCGGAGGGCTGAGCCGTGGCGGTGCCTCCGATCACAACTTCCGGTGTGACGGTCGAGGATGTGCCCGGGTGAACGGTGATATTTGCGGTGAACTCCGCCAATGGTTCCGAAGGTGTCAATGTGAAATCGTATTCCGAGAGCGATGCCGAAATCTCATCGGGGTATCGAACCTCAAGATGCAGGTCCACGGAATCCACGAATAAACCGAGGTTCAGAAGGAGTCTGGCGCTGCAGTGCAGCTTCCCCTCCGATGAGCCGTTGAAGGAGGTGTCGATGGATATCGACGTTTCCGTGATATCGATCTCCACCATGTTGATGGCCTGTCGGGTCCTCAACCCGTCGGCACCGAGTGGAGTCCCTGTCGGCATGAGCAGAATGAGGAATGCCGAAAGATGGAGCAGTATCGTCAGGTACCCCTTCATGCCGTTTCAAATCAACGGAATACATCATAAGGGTTTTGGATGAAAGTACTATTTCCGAAAGGCCCACAGCCTGGAACCTAGATAATTGATAATGGTCACTACCACTATCACTCCCAGTGTCAGCATCTGGTAGTAAGGCTGTTCCCTGACTCCCAGAACATCCACACCCAATGTTGTCAGGAGGAACCTGACCGCAAATGCGAAGATGGCGACGATGAAGAAGCGGAAATACTGTGTCCCGGCCGACCCCGATCTGGCATCGAACGTCCAGAACCTGTTCCAGACGAAGTTCCAGCTCACGGCCGCCGCAAAGGATATCGATTGTGAGACAAGGTACTCGCTCCTGCCCTCTCCCAGAAGGAGAAGCATCAGGGTAAGTATCCCCAGATCCACGAGCATACCGGTTCCGCCAACGAACAGGAACTTCATGAAAGGGGCCGAACCGGGGTGAAGATAGAGGGCCAGAAGATGTTCCAGATAGTTCACGATAACGCGGGAACCCAGTTTCGATTCGCCCACCTCCCTGTCCCTGAAGGTTATCGGGACCTCAACAAGCCTGTCGTACCTGCCCTTTACAAGGATCTCCAGAAGGATCTTGTACCCTCTTGCCTTCAACGGCGCCCCCTCTATGACCGATGGTCTGAGGGCAAAGAAACCGGACATGGGATCCGAACAGGAGGTCAGCGGTCTTGCCATCAGCGCCGCACCCCAGGATATCACTTTCCTTTTGAGGGGCCAGTTCTCGATACCCCCACCTTTCGCATGCCTGGACCCGACGGAGATATCCGCTCCATCGCGGGTTATCGCATGGAACATGGCGGGGACGGCTTCCACCGGATGAGAGAGGTCCGCATCCATCACCAGATATACGTCACCCTTCGCTCTCCGGAACCCCTCGATGACCGCAGGAGAGAGACCTCTGTCCTTCTTCCTTACAATGCATCTTGCTTCCCCGATGGTTCCGGAAAGTTCTTTCACGGCCTCTGCCGTGCCATCGGGTGAATCATCATCCATGACGAGGATCTCGTGGTCTATTCCCTCACCTGCAAGGATCTCGTGCAGTCTGGGTATGATGAGGGCCATGTTCTCCCTCTCATTGTAGGTGGGAATTATGACCGACAGCTTCTCCTTCCTCGTGCTCAATGAACCACCATTTCGGGCGGACCTAACATTGGCTGGGATTTAATATTTTGGTATGAGGCCGCCAGGATATCCTGGAGATGAACATTCGTGAAGGATTCATCCCCATGGCTTCACACTCCATCCAGCAGGAACCGTGACGGAGATGAGGCGTACCCCGCAGGTCTGCAATCTCCGGGGGGCATTCGCCCGGAACCGCCTCCTCTCGGATGGTTCCAAGGGATCGTCCAAGGCCCTACTGCCCGGTTTCCGGCGGTTTCGGCACCGGAGGTGTAGGTGGGACTTTGGGGGGTGCCGGAGGTGCTGTGGGGGCAGGAGGTGGAGCCGGTGCGGGCGGTTTGGCTGCTCCCTGTGCCGG
>NJDO01000081.1 GCA_002254385.1 Thermoplasmatales archaeon ex4484_6
CAGCCTTGATATATTCTCGGAGTTCAGAGCCATACTGGCAGGGGCCAACGGTTCCCTGATGCATCTGGGTATCGGACCGATAGTCACCGGGTCCATTATCATGCAGCTGTTCTCCGGGGCGAAGATAATCAACCTGGATCTCCAGAAGGCCGAGGACAAGGCCATCTACCAGGGCGTTCAGAAGATACTCGTCCTCGTCATGATATTCGTCGAGGCCATTCCCCAGGTGTACGGATACCTGACACCGGCCGACTCCGGATGGATGGGGGATATCGGACTCGGATGGGCAAGAATGGTCATCATCGTCCAGCTTGTGTTCGGTTCCTACCTCGTGTTCCTCATGGATGAGGTCGTATCCAAATGGGGTATCGGCTCCGGCATATCCATGTTCATCGCCGCAGGTGTATCCCAGGCGATCTTCCAGGGGACCCTTTCATGGATACCCCTGGGTGAAAAGACGGCAAGCCAGTACAATCTCGACAGATTGGTATCGACCTATCCGGATATACCGGCAGGAGCCATACCCAAAACGTGGTACATCCTAGACAATCTATCGGGAGGTTTGCGTGATCTCACGTCCGGGGGATTCGAGACCATATTCCTCTCTCCTCCCAACCCCCTGATAGCGCTGCTCTCGACCACATTGATATTCTTCGTGGTGGCGTACGCCGAATCCACCCAGATAGAGCTGCCCCTCTCCCACGCAAGAGCCAGGGGGGCCAGGGGGAGATATCCCATACGCCTCATATATGCATCCAACATACCCGTCATCCTGATGTCCGCACTGCTCGCGAACATCAACATGTTCTCGCTCCTGCTCTGGAATCATGAGAAGATCTCCACCATACCCATACTGGGCCATAACTGGAGGCTGGGGTTCTACGATGTGGGATCCACCTCGCCGTCCGGAGGACTCGCCTGGTACGTTTCAAGGGTCAACGGTCTGCAGTCGTGGCTGCTTCCCCTCATCAACTGGGACAGGTACAGGGGATACGTTGGGGATCACGAATACTGGCAGGTAGGGGTACATGTCCTGGTATACGTTACTCTGATGGTGGTGGGGTCCGTACTTTTCGCCAAGTTCTGGATAGAGACCACCAACATGGGGCCGGAGGCTGTAGCGAAGCAGATCCAGAGCTCCGGGATGAGAATACCCGGATTCAGACGCGACCCGAGGGTGCTCAAAAAGGTCCTCAACAGATACATTCCCACGGTAACCGTCATATCGGGCGCTTTCGTGGGAATACTTGCCGCCATGGCAGACATGGTGGGTACCGTGGGGTCCACCTCGGGGACCGGGGTCCTGCTCACCGTCGGCATCATGATCCGTCTGTACGAGGAGATAGGCAAGGAACAGATGATGGAGATGCATCCCGTTCTCAGGGGCTTCTTTGGCCGCGAGTGACAGCGAAGCGGCTGAAGAAATGGGCGGGCAACCCGGGAGATATCCTGCTCCGATCGATGTTTAGACGTATTTCCTGCGTTCCGGAACCATCCCGAACAATATAACCTTTAAATTGCAGTTAGAACATGTACATCGGGTTCCACGGGGGGTCTACATGAGGTTTCGTTCCGCCATCGCATCCCTGATCATTCTTGTGATTCTGTCTGCTCCCTTGCTGGTCTCTCTCCCATCAGATGCGATCACACACGATAACTACGAGGTTCCACCGGGTGCACCCATACCGCTGAAACTGGAGGATATGGACAAGAAAGGGGACGTATTGAAATTGACAATCGTCTTCAAGGGAACCTCCTCCGAGAACTTCGTTCCGAGACCGATAGATATAGTGATCCTCGACAAATCCCAGGCCGACAGGATCCCTCGGTTCGATATAGCCAAGCAGCAGGGTTTTTTTGTAAGGGAGAACGTTTCAGTGAGATTCGAGGAGGAGATCACCTGTCCATCCGACGGGCAGAAATCCATAATGTTCTACAATCACATGAAAGAGGGGGATCAGGATGACTGGGATAACGCCACGGTCAAGATAAAGATTGACTACCATGTGGAGAACGTCAAGGAGGAGAGCGGGCCGAATATCCTCAAATGGGTTATCGTGTTCTTCCTGACAGCCTTCGCCATAACCGCCATTGTTCTGTCGGTACTCTATTTCAAAAGGAGGTCGAGGGACGCAAGGATGTTCTTCGATACCGAGAAGGGGGCCTACTACGTTTTCAAGTCCATTCTGGATGACAGGATATATTACTTCGATGGGAACCAGTATTCCCAGCTCTACAATTCGAATTCACTGGACGAGTATGATTACCTTGGAACGGCAACCCGCATCGGGGGTCCCGTCATGCCGCCGGACAACCTCGGAATGGAAGCTGCGATCACCACGCCGATGGGCGAGCAGATGATGCTCTCCCCACCCGTGGCAGGGACACCGGCTCCTGTCGACCTTTCCTCGATGGAAGCCGTTCCGGTGGCACCCCCGCCGGCCGAACCCGGGCAGCCCCGGGAGGGAGCGGAAGACCTGTTCGCAGCGGCTCCCCCCATCGAAGAGACGGGAGAGGCGGTCCCCGCGGAGCAGGAGACCGCCATCCCCGAAGAGGCCGCACCGTCGGAGATCCCCTCCGAAGCTCCCGTATCCGACCGGACATCGGCGGAGGAGGGATCGGAGGGACCCGCGGAGGAGGCTATCCCCCAGGACGGGGCATCCCCTCCGGAAGAAGACGGCACCCCGGAAACCGGTGCGGAAGAGAACACCGTCAAGGATGGAGAGGGAAGCGGCAACGGGAACGGAGCTTCACAAGCCGAAACGTCGTGAGACGCGATCAGGGAAGGGCTCCCGGGCCCCATAAAAGGTATTTAACCCATTGAACCAATTAACCGGCATGATGCGGGTTTCTCGAAAAAAGGATTTTACATACTCTCTGGGCCTCATTCTGACGGCCCTTCTTCTTTGGAACGCTTCCATCGAACATATGATGCGTGACACCGGAGGAGTATCGGCGTCAGCCACCCTTCCTCCGCCTGCATCCGGAAACTGGACCGTCACGGGTAACGAGACCTATCGTGACATGGAAATAGTTGTAAACGGAAACCTCACGATCTCGGGCTCATTGACACTGGAGAACGTGACCCTTCTCATAAACGGGTCCTCCTCGGGACCGGGGAAGCTGCTGGTCAGGGGTGGAGGTGCATTCACAATGAGGAACGGCTCCAGCCTGTCCGGTTGGAACAACAGCGGGTTCTTCTTCGAGGCCCGGAATGGCTCCAGGATAGAGATCAATGCATCAACCGTTTCCGGGTGCGGGCTTCCCATGTCCACCATAAAGAAAAGCGGGATGTATTCGGAGTCCGGAAGCTTCCTTCTGATAAACAGTGAAGTGAAGGGGGGAGGATCCGGACTTGTCGGTGTCAACGCGCGCTTCGATGTTGTGGATTCGGTCATATCGAACGTGGCGGAGAATGGAATACTCATCAGGGATGGTTCGGTCCTTGAAGCTCTCCGTCTGAACCTGACGGCATGTCAGGAAGTGGGGATCCGGTCCGAGGATTCCTCCGCCAACATGACCTTCACCCGGTTCGAGAGCTGCACCGGGGCCGTGGCGATCACAAGATCCACATTCATGATGAGAGACTGTTCAATCTATGCCATGGGAGAACATGCGATTGCCGCCTACACATCAACCATCGATCTCATCGACTGTTATTCTCCGTCTCCGGGCATGGATGATCTCTTCGTAGGACAGCTAAGCGGACCATCCGATGTAGATCTCCTCAACACGACCCTTTCAGTCATCGTTGTGGAGGATGATGCCACCACGGTCAGGGAAGCCTACAGATTCGACATACACGTGACCACCAACGGCGGACTGCCCGCCGCATCCGCCGATGTTGAGGTGAAGGATCGAACCGGGAAGAGGGAGAAGCAGGATCTGACAGACGATACCGGATGGATCCTCGACATTCCGGTGGTCTCCCTGATCCACAACAGAACGGGGACCTTTTCAATGGACCCCCACACGCTTTCCGTATCCTACGAGGGGGCGGCAAGATCAAGGGAATTCAATGCCAGCGGTTCGCATTATACATCGATCTCCGCCATCCTTTCGGAGCCCATCATCGAATTCCTGTCCCCGAAGAACGGTTCCTGGCTCTCCGACAGATCGATAGAGATCAAGGGCAGGATATCGGATCCGCGTCCGCTGACCTATCTATCCATGTTCATAGACAGGGGGCCCGAGGTCCCCATCACACCAAGAAAGGATTTCCGGATACCCATACAGTTCGGTTCCGATGGCGAACATGTTCTCAGGATGAGGGCCATGAACGATGACGGCAGGATCTCCGAGAACAGACTCTTTTTCGGTATCGACACCATCCCGCCCGGCCTGACCGTGTCATATCCGGAGGATGGAACGCTGACGAACTCCTCGCAGATGGTGATCCGGGGGACCTGTGATCCCGACTCCGATCTGTTCATCCAGGGGGAGAACGTACCGCACGGGAACGGCAGTTTCTCCTTCATCATTCTCCTTCAGGAAGGAACGAACACGATCGAAATAAGGGCCGTTGACAGGGCAAACAACGAGAAGGTCGTTTACAGGACCGTTAAGCTCGACTCCTCACCACCCACGGTGATGATATTCTCTCCCACGAACGGAACCAAGACCAGGTACGACTGGATAGACGTGAAGGGTGCGGTTTCCCATGATACCGTGGAATTGTTCGTGAACGGAGTGAGCGTGGATTTCGATCTCAGAGGCTTTTCCCACAGGGTGACCGGATTGACAGAGGGGCAGAACAGGATATGGGTAAAGGCCGTTGACGGTACCGGGTCCACCAGAACGGCATATGTATGGATCGAGGTGGACTCCGTTCCGCCCCTGCTCGAGGTTTCGGATATTCCCGCCTATACTAACAGGAAGGACCTCATCATAACGGGGAGAACCGAGAGGGGAGCCGTGGTCCAGGTGAACGGGATGCCGGCCGATATCAACGGGACACAGTTCCACTTCGCTGCCGCACTCTACCAGGGGAGGAACAATATCTCGATCACGGCATCTGACGAGGTGGAGAATTCCATAACGCTCTACTTCGATGTCATGCTGGACCTGGAGCCCCCCACGTTCGAATCCATCAGGCCCCTGGACAGGTCCACGTTCACACGCATGGTGGTGCAGGTGCACGGAGAGGTGTTCGATGATACGGGGATCAGGGCCATCAGGGGGTACAACGATTCCGGACCGGGTACCCTTCTTTCCACCACCGGCTCGTTCGATTGGGTCATCACCCTCTCCCCGGGTGAGAACGTGTTCAGACTGGAAGCCGAGGATCTCGCTTCCAACATCAGAACGACCGAACTGCATTACACCTACGACAACTCCCCGGCAAATGATGTGAATCCCCCCACGATCTTCATAGTCAACCCTCTGGACAACGAAACCCTTCAGGAGGGGCTCATCAGGGTAAACGGTACATCCCGGGACGACAGGGGCATAGCCGGTGTGATGGTGCGCGTGGACGACGGTGAGTGGATACGGGCCCTTGGCACGGAAAACTGGGAAGTGGAACTGAACCTCACCCCCGGCGTTTACCTCATCGAGGCCGTGGCGGAGGATACGGTAGGCAACAGAAGGTACGACCATGTCAGGATCATCGTCGTTCACAGGGGGGACGGAGGACAGGAAACCGGAGAAAAGAGCAGCATAACGGGAACGATGGTGACCGTTCTGGCCGTGTTGATACTGCTGAGCCTCATCGCCGTCATCTACCTTTTCATGAGGAACAGAAAGCTGAGGGAGGAATGGCAGGAAGAGCTGTCCCGGGCAAGGGAGCGGCCCGCCACCGGAAGGAGGAAGAGACCGAGAATGCATGAGAATGGAAAGGGAGGTCCTTTCGACAGGGAAATACAGGGGAAACCGCTGCGGTCCGAAAGGGACCGGGCGGAGAGGAGAGATATCCGACCGGCGGATCGGAGGGACCGATTCGGAAGGTGAGCCACCTGGAACGGGGGATGGAGATGCCTTCGGCTTTCCGCGAGGAGGATCGCCGGCAGGTGATAGGATCACAGATAAGTGATGTTCCTGCGTGTCCAAACACGGTAAACGAGGATGCTCAATGCTGACATCCACTGCAAATAAATACAGGACCCGCAATCAAGGGCCGGAAACGGAACATGGTGATCCCCATGGATGAAGCTCCCATAAGCATACAGGAAGCCAAGGACCCTTCGAAACAGGGAAACGAGGTTACCCTTAGGGGATGGATATACAGGACAAGGGGAAGCAACAGGATGCTGTTCCTTGTCCTCAGGGATTCGACGGATATCATCCAGTGTGTCGCTTCAAGGGAAGATCTCGGAGAGGAGAGGTTCATCTCGGCAAGGGAGCTTCCGGTCGAATCCGCGATCGTTGTAAAGGGCCGGATAAACATGGATGACAGGGCCCCGGGCGGATTCGAGGTTCACCTGAAGGAGATCCTTACCATATCCAAGGCGGACCGGTTCCCGATCACAAAGGACCATTCGGAGGAATTCCTCAGGGAGAACAGGCACCTGTGGCTTCGCTCCAGGAAGATGAACGCCATCATGAAGGTGAGGTCCACCGTGACCGGCGCCATTCACGAGTTCTTCAGGAGGGAAGGGTATCATGAATTCACCCCCCCCATATTCACCCCCAATCAGGCGGAGGGGGGCTCGACGCTGTTCGAGGTCAAGTACTACGACCGGACCATATATCTTTCCCAGACATGGCAGCTCTACGCTGAAGCCGCCATCTTCTCCCTGGAAAGGATATACGACGTATCACCCACTTTCAGGGCGGAGAGGTCGAAGACCTCCAGACACCTGAGCGAGTTCTGGATGGCGGAGATGGAAGCGGCATGGATGGATTACCTGGAAGCTGTTTCCGTGGCGGAAAGAGAGGTCAAGTTCATAATCGAGAAGGTCCTGGAACGGAACATGAAGGAGCTGGAGATCCTTGAAGCGGAGCCGGAAAGGCTGAGATCCGCCATTTCGGCGAAATGGCCCGTGATAACGTACACGGAAGCACTGGGCATACTCAAGGAAAGGTCCGGAATGGACGTGGAATGGGGGAAGGACCTCCGGACAGTCGAGGAGGAGGAGCTGATGAAACATTTCGACACGCCGATAACCGTTGTGGAGTATCCCAAGGAGGCCATGGCCTTCTACAAACCGGTGAAGGAGGAGGCCGATGCTCCGGGTCCGGTGGCAAAGTGTTTTGACATGATAGCGCCCGGCGGGTATGGAGAGATAGTCGGCGGGTCCGAGAGGGATACTGATGCAGCCTCCCTGGAAGAAGCCCTGAAAAGGGAGGGCGAGGACGTGAGGAAATACGATTGGTACCTGGACCTGAGAAGATACGGCTCGGTGCAGCATTCCGGTTACGGTCTGGGAGTGGAAAGGGTCCTCGCATGGATATGCAAGCTTGACAACATCAAGGACGCCATACCCTTCCCCAGGACCATGACAAGGGCCTACCCATGACGGATACCGCCGGCCCGAAGGCCATACTCTCTCCTGCTTCCGTCCGGGACATCCCGAAATCATGTTCGTTTTACCTCCTGCATGAAAACAGTTATAATCGTTATCAACCGTAATCCACCATACTTCAGCAAGGGGTGTTCCCATGTTCAGCAGGCAGACCGTTCCATACATTATACTGGCCCTCATGATCTCGCTGTCCTCAACGGGCATTGTCGGAGGCGAGACCGGAGAGGACGGAACGTTCGATGAGCCTCCGCACGCTCCCATGCTGCCGACAAGGACCATCATAGAGGAGAGCGAATCCAACAACAACTGGGCATCAGCGGATCTGATACCGGCAACACCCAACACGACATACGAGCTCCACGGGAACCTCAGCCCCGCGAATGATTACGATTTCTTCTACTTCACACTTACCGGCGGAGCAGGACCCGTGGACAGGATCACCATCCGGCCGCTGTGGGTT
>NJDO01000082.1 GCA_002254385.1 Thermoplasmatales archaeon ex4484_6
ATTTCTTCACGCTTTATGGACAGATACGGAAAAACCGGTTAGTATATGTAACAATTCCGGTATTTCAAATATATTGCCGATTAATGGTTGAAAAAGGACAATATGTATGGAGATCCGGGAATTTCCGTGACAGGCAGGTGTGTTCCCGCCGGAAATCGGCATGCACGTCTTATTCCCCTGGAACATAGGTATATTACCATCAAGGGGGGTAATGAACACGGAGGTTCGAAGATGAAGAAGAAGGCAGTGGAAGCGACGGACTACGAAAA
This sequence comes from Thermoplasmatales archaeon ex4484_6, assembly GCA_002254385.1. Taxonomy (GTDB): domain Archaea; phylum Thermoplasmatota; class Penumbrarchaeia; order Penumbrarchaeales; family Penumbrarchaeaceae; genus Penumbrarchaeum. The sequence continues at coordinate 270 of NJDO01000082.1, forward strand.
GGTAATCATATATCCATCCGAGATCGAGGAATCAAGGGTAAGAAAGCTGCTGGAGGTCATGGCAGAGCTGGATATACCCGTGTTCTACGAACAGTATTGATCGATGCCATCAACCAGGCCGTCAGGGGAATCGGAAGCTCAAACGAATGGAGCGGACCTCAGCCAGTCCATATCGGAAATATAGAGGTCCCTTATGTCCTTCCTGCCCAGGACCATCATGGCGAGCCTCTCCAGTCCCAACCCCCAGGCCAGGACGGGATCATCTATACCTGCGGGTTGTGTCACCTCGGGTCTGAAAATGCCGGCTCCCCCCAGTTCCATCCATTTTCCGTTGAAATGGACATCCACCTCAAGGGAAGGTTCGGTATACGGGAAATAACCGGGCCTCACCCGGATATCCTCGAACCCCATCCGGGCGTAGAATTCCCTCAGCAGACCCACGAGCATGTCCATGGAAGCTCCCTCCTCCACCAGAATTCCCTCTATCTGGTGGAACTCGGGAAGATGGGTCGAGTCGATGGACTCGTTCCGGAATACCTTCTCGATGGAGAACACCTTGATCGGGGGTTTCGGGTTGTTGAAGCAGTATCTGATCGTATTGACCGTCGTATGGGTCCTCAATATCGCCCGGTCCGCCTTCTCCTTGGACCATCTGTATCCCCATCCGGTTGATCCCGTTTCACCGCCGTTCTCGTGAACGCTGGCGAACAGTTCGTAAGGGTCCATGTCCTTGTCCTCGACAAGACCGAGCGGGTCCAGCGGTGACACCGTTCGGATGTAGAATGTGTCCTGTTCCTCCCTTGCCGGGTGGTCCTGGGGTATGAAGAGCGCATCCATATTCCACAGTTCCAGTTCGGCATAGTTGCCGGTGATCTCGGAGAATCCCATGTCAAGGAATATCCTTCTTATCCTCTCGATGATGTGGGTCAGGGGATGCACCCTGCCCGAATCGGGGGTGGTGGCAAATGTGTTCACGTCATACCGCCTGAACTCGACATCCTTCCATTTGCCGGACCTCATCATCTCGGAGGTAAGATTGGTGACCTCCCTCTTCAGTTCGAGACCCGATTCCGCCACTTTTCTTCCCAGATCGGTGAGTTCCAATCTTCTCAGGACCTCCTCCCTTTCGGTGATCACGTCCTTCCTTCCCTTGAGGTCCTTCAGCACATCCGCGGGAATGTCCCCCGCATCCATTTCCTTGCGGGACAGAATGTCGATTATCTTCTCGTCCTCTCCCTTCTTTCCAGACATCTTCTTTCCTGTCTCGGTCATTACCAGGAATGTCTGCCCCCCCTCCTTCCTTACACGGGCCCATCTCTTCCTGTTCAGCCATCCGATGGCTATGCCGATCTCCTGCCTGGAGAACTTTCCCTTCTCCTCCAGCTCCTCGAGGCTGGCAGCGCCGTCATGTTTGGCAAGATATTCGAGCACCCTTCTTTCCGGAAGGCCCGAGACCGCATAGGTCCTTCTCCCGAGCGAGATCCTGCGGAGGAATTCCTCGCTTATCTTCACAAGGCCCTTTGACCGGAGCCAGGAAGCCGCGTTCATCACCTCCACCTCTTTCGAGAACCCGCCCTTCCTGACGGCCTTGTCGGGTCTGAGGGACCTCTCGTCCCTGAGAGCCAGAAGGAGCCTCTTCTCGTTGAGGCTCAGCTCCTCCCTTATCCTGTCGATGTCCTCATTCTGTCCTGCCATTATCGCACGCTCACGAACACCGGATTGCACCGGATATTTAATTCAGTTTCTCCATGAGGAGCTCCATGTAGGACCTCCTTTCCGTTTTCTCGAATCCCAGCTCCCGGGCGATATCGAGGAGCCTCTCTTCGGGTCCCTTCACTTCACCGCTCTTCATCTCCAGTTCAAGAAAGCATCCAAGGTCGGATACCATGTCTATGCTTGCCTCCACCTCGTCCTTGATGTATGTCCTTCTCTCCTTGTCGACTATTATGACCTTCGAGAAGCCCAGTCTGTAGAGTAGCTCCCTCATCCCCTCGATCCCAGGGATCCGGATCTCTATCTCGTCCCTGGACTTGGACCTGCTGGACAGTTTCGGACCCTTGTAGGTGATGAAGGTATCCGTTCTTCCCGAGTCCATATCCTTGACCGTTCTTATCCTCAGTGCCTCGTCTGTCTCTCCGAGGTCCCTGCAGGGGTGAGATAGGTAGAGGTCCCTCTGCATCATGTGTCTGTCTCTTTCGAAACCATGCTCCTCGAGCAGTTCGGCAGCTTCCCCTGCGGCCCTCTCCTGCAGGCCCGAAATGGGGCTGTCGGAAAGCCCGATCTTGATCTCTATCTCCTTCGGGTCCATGGGGAGGGATTCGGGACATTGCATAAAATCCTATAGGGAGCAGTCCGGGTTCGGCGGTTCGTTGGGAAACGAATAATACCATCCGCATCGTTATACCGGATGTCACAGGGGTATTCTCAATGTCGAACAAGAGGAACATATCGGCCAGGGAATCCGAGCTCGGATTGAAGAGGGAGCCCATACTCGGGAGCCTCACAAAGGAGCAGAGGAGAGAGATGGAGGAGCTGTCCAGGGAATACATGGAATTCATCGGCAGGGCAAAGACCGAGAGGATGTCGACCGAGATGATCGTCGCCATCCTGGAGCGCTCGGGCTTCAGGCCCATGGACAGGGTGAAGAGATGGAGGGCCGGGACGAAGGTGTACATGGTCAACAGGGGAAAGAACGTCGCGGCCTGCGTTCTGGGAAAGGATGACCTGACCGAGGGGGCGAACCTCGTTGCCGCCCATGCCGATGCGCCCAGGCTGGATCTCAAGCAGAACCCCCTGTACGAGGACGCGGATACGAAGCTCGCCCTGTTGAAGACCCATTATTACGGTGGAATAAAGAAGTACCAGTGGGTGAACATCCCTCTTGCACTTCACGGCAAGGTGATACTTGCTAACGGAAAGGAGGTGGAGATACACATCGGGGAGTCGGACAAGGACCCGGTGTTCACTATCTGCGATCTTCTTCCGCATCTCTACAGGAAGAAACAGGCGGACAGGAAGCTGTCGGAGGGAATATCGGGGGAGGAGCTCCACGTGCTTCTGGCATCGATGCCCTATGATGACCGGAAGGCCAAGAAGAAGGTCAAGCTGTGGGTCCTGGACCATCTGAACAAGGAATACGGGATGGTGGAGGAGGATTTCGTGTCGGCGGAGATAGAGGTGGTCCCGGCCGGTCCCGCAAGGGAGGTGGGATTCGACAGGTCAATGATAGGGGCCTACGGACAGGACGACCGTATCTGCGCATTCACCTGCATAAAGGCCATCACCGAGATCGGGATCCCGAAGAGAACGGCCATCGCACTCGTGATCGACAAGGAGGAGATCGGCTCCGATGGTCCGACCTCCATCAAATCCAGGTTTCTGGAGGAGGTGTTCTCCTTTCTGCTTGAGCTGAAAGAACCCGATTACCCCGACAGGAAGCTTCGCAGGGCCCTATCGGCAACGTACGCCATATCATCGGATGTCAACGGCGCGGTAAACCCCATGTACAAGGATGTCCACGAACTCCAGAATGCCGCAAGATTGGGACTCGGCATATGTCTCACGAAGTACACGGGTTCGGGAGGGAAGTATTCCTCGAATGATGCGAGCGCCGAGTTCATGGCAGTGATAAGAAGGACACTCAACGGGGCAGGCATCCCGTGGCAGACGGGTGAGCTTGGAAAGGTGGATGAAGGGGGAGGGGGCACCATTGCAAAATTCCTGGCGGAGCACAATATGGATGTGGTGGATGCGGGCCCCGCGCTTCTTTCGATGCATTCCCCCATGGAGATATCCTCCAAGGCGGATATATGGTCCACATATGGGGCCTACAAGGCCTTCTACGAAATGAAAGGATAGAACCCCCGGTCACCGACCGGGATGAGCACTCTCATGCGGTGTCCCGCAATGGATCCTTCTGGTTTTCCCTCTCCTCCTGTCCGGGTATCCGGCAAGGGTGGGAAGCCAACAATGTGAAAGGATGGTTCGATCTATCCGGTTCCGGATCCGATCAAAGGGACATTGCCTGCACGGGGCATACCGCCACGCAGGCGCCGCAGTCCACGCAGACTGCCGGATCTACCACCGATTTCCCATCCACCATGGTCAATGCCCCTACAGGGCATGTGCCAACGCAAGCTCCGCATCCGATGCAGGTTTCCTTGTCGATCTTTACTGCCATGATCACACCTCGATGTGGGTCCCGGAAGGGACCGGTCCCGTTATCGGATATTCTTATTAAAACGTTGCTGGTAACGGACAGCCTCTGACCCATCACTTTCCGAGGATTGCGTGTTCAAGGGACAGGTCCCCTTCCCTGAAGGATGCGATGATGCATGTCGGAGCATCCCATCTCCTGCCGGGGTTCGCTATCAGGGTCCCGGACATGCTGCATACGGCCTTTCCCGATATGAACGGCGCCTCATGTATGTGCCCCGAGAGGACCGCAAGAGGGTGTTCTTCCCTGATGATCTCCGTCAGGTCCCGGGAGCCGAGATGACGGCCGCCCCCGGAGATATCGGCACACGTTCCGAAAGGCGGCCCGTGGGAAACGAGGATCCTTCCCTTGAGGGGGCCGAGTTTCAGCAGTTCCTCCCGAATGGTCTCTCTCCCCTTGATCGAGCACTCCTCCATGCCGCGATCTCCCGAGCAGAGTCCATTCATGCTCCCTCCCCTTTCTGATCCGCGGCCTGAGCTTTCCGGTCTCTCCCAGTCCTTTATTATGAAGGGAGTGGGGGGAACGAAGGAAAACCCTATCAGTTCCGCTCCGTCATCGAGGGTCACCGGTTCCTTACCCAGGGGCAGTATGGATGGGCAGAGTTCCGGAAGCTTCTCCGCTGTGGACCTCCAATCGTTGTTTCCGAAGATCGTGAGAACATCGCCCCTGTAGCGGGATATCACCGGCCGGAGCCTGTCCCTGAGGAACACCTCCTGCGAATGGGGGTCGTTCCCCGAACCCGACCTGAACAGGTCCCCTCCTAGGACAAGCGGCGGATATCCCTCATCGCTACCTTTTTTCATCAGTGCTTCCATTGCGGATATGTCACCATGGATGTCCGCTGCAAAGATGAACGAGATGTCCATGGTGGGTGAAGGTGGAGCTTGATGCTAAAGATTACGCCACCTGCGGAGCTTGTGGAGTTGAAGGAGGTCTGTTCCAGCGTGCCCGATGGCAGGGCCGACATGGTGGATCATCTGATGAAGGAGCTGTTCCCCTTGATGGATTTCGATACATGGGTGGGAACGGTTGTCCAGGGGATCCCGGAGGGATATGCGACCACCTTCGGCACAATTTCAAGATCGCTGGGGACCGAAACGGCCTCAAGGGCAGTCGGGAGTTTTGCGGCGGCCGGCAGGAGGGATGTTCCCTGCCACAGGATCGTCTATTCCGATGGAAGTGTTCCCCCGTCATCGGTGGACCTTCTTGCGGGAGAGATGGAACTGGTCAGGAAGGGTGATGTATGGTTCGCCCCCGGGGAGAGGATCATCCGCCACATCACGTTCGAGCCCTCGCCCTTCGGCTCCCTTTCCCTGCATCAGGAACTGATGAGGGGCCTTCTTGACGGGAACAGACACGATTTCGGGCTCATTGCCGGTATCGATATATCGTCACGGAACGATACAAACGTCTGTGCCGTCTGCACCTTCACCCCGGATGGCGAATCCGTGGGGGAGATATGTCACAGGGGCGGTATGGGTATCCCATACGTTAGCGGGTTCCTGTTCTACAGGGAAGCTCCCCTGATGATACCCGCCGTCATCAGGGCTGAGGAGAATGGTTTCGTTGACGGAGATACCCTTCTCGTCATCGACGGGAACGGCGCACTTCACCCGCGCAGGATGGGTCTGGCAAGCGAGGTCGGTACGGCTCTCGGTATGAAGAGCTGCGGAGTTGCCAAGAAGCTTATAATGGGAACGTTGAGTGAGTGGAGGGAACTGCGTCCGGGGGAGTACATATCTTCCGTTACGGTGGGGGATGAGGTTCTGGGTAAAGCTTCAAGGACGGGAAGCGGCTCTCCCATCTACATATCGACGGGATGGGGGACCGATCTTCGGGATGTCACAACGGTCCTCATTTCACTCAAGAGAGGTAGACTTCCCCTGCCCGTGAAGAGGGCCCATGAGCTGGCGAACAGATGCAGGAGATCAGAACCCCCATCTGGCCACCTTTAGGTCCCTTCTCTTCTTCTCCATGTATGAATAGACCGATGAGTGTTCGGATCCGTTCAGTATCATCGTTACCGCCTTCGACGCCACCTTCATTCCCTCAATGTCCCCGATGAGGGCCACGGTATTGCCCTTGATTGATATCATGCAGTCGGTCAGCTCCTCTATCAGACGTCTGGTCTTTCCCCCAGAGCCGATGACCCTTGACCGCACCTGTATTATTCTCTTCTTCGACCTGCCGGTGAAGTCCCTTATGTCGAATTCCTCGTAATACATGTCGTCCTCGAGCAGCTTCAGAGCATGTTCGGGAGAGAATCCCCTGCCCACCGCCCGGAGAACGTCCCTCATCCGGAAGGTGAGATACGGGTCCGGTGCATCATCATCGTAAAGGACGACCTCTCCGGATTCGGAATCCACCTCGATCCTGGCATTGCACCTCTTCTGAAGCAGCCTGAGGGTCTCGCCCTTCTTTCCTATCAGAACCCCCACCCTGTCCAGCGGAACCTTGAACCGATACGACATGGACCTCCCCCTGAGGAGGTTGAATAGATTGGAGGACCCTATAAAAGGTTTGTTCCCCGCCGCCTGCGGATGGTTGAGAAATGACATATATATCTGGAATATGTTCATCAGCAAAGGGATGGGGGAATGCGTTTTGGGGTTGCATTCCCCGTGAGTATAAAAACAGAGAAACGGATATAAACAAAGACGTGGGATTCAAAACCAACCCTCTCCCGGAGATGGAGATAATATGGCGGTCCTTGAGGATGAGGATTTGAAGGATGCCCTTGAAGAGGCACTTTGGCAGGTGGAGGAGGCCAAGAGGCTCTCACTTTCGATAACCAGGAGTATGAACTTCATAAACCTTTCCAGGGAAGCCCAGGGTTACGGCAACAAACGTCTGGCCATCGGCCTCCTGAACAAGGCTCGCGAATCGCTCTTCAACGACCTTGTTCAGTATTCGATAGAGAATTCCGGCGGAAATACGGATGCCATTTCCCAGATGAAGCTGGAAAGGACGATCAAGGATGCAAGGGAAATATTCATGAAGGGTTCGGCAAAGAAAGCATACGAGATTCTGCTCTCCGTGGTGAAAGAGGATGGAGAGTGCGGCCCCGTATCGGAAGAGCCATGCGATGATGACGGGGAAGTGAAGCTCTACTCCGAGGCTCTCGACTCCCTTCAGAAGGTATGGTTGAAGATGAAGCAGGAGGAGAAGAGGGGCAAGGACATGTCAAAGGCACAGAAGCTCGTCAGGGAGGCAAAGGCCCTCCTTTCAAGGGGGAATTACGATCAGGTCCTTGCTCTCTGCAAGGACGTTTCCGATGCCATCCTGTCACCCCAGGACAGATTGAAGGAGGAGGTGGAGGAGACAATGGAGGAGATAACCCGGACCATGAGGGGTTTGTTCCCCGAAGGCCCGAGGTCCCCCAAGGAGAGGTTCTTCAAGAAACAGATAGAGGAGCT
>NJDO01000083.1 GCA_002254385.1 Thermoplasmatales archaeon ex4484_6
CGGTATCCTCCAATCGACGATCCGGTGCTGATAGATGGGGAAGTCCCGATTCTCTTTCCAATCAGCGGAAGGGACTTACCACAATATCCCATAAGATCACTTTGGGTAAGGGATATTGAATTTCCAATATAATGAAAATAACCCTCATGAGCATCAACCCTATGCTGATCGATGCTCACAGCAAAAGAGTGAAGATTCGGTGTATTTCACCGAATCTTCATACAAAAAGTTGGAAGGACAGGATGCGGGCATTTCTAACCGAATGTACCGTGATCCCTTCCTCCCGCGGGTTTCACCCATCCGGAAGATCGAAAGGGGGAATCCCTACCGCTTTCCATTATACCGCTGGAACCGACGAGTGAGATATCATCGGCCTCCATCTCGGATAGAATGGAATACTCGTCAACGGAGCCCGCATCGAATATCCCCGAATGGTCATCAAAGAGACCGGGGGGGCCCCTCTCGATCCCGGATTTCTTCCGATCCGGGCTCTTCCCTTCCTGTCGCGCGCTTCCATGTGAATAGGTATCTCCCGTCATCAGGTTGTACATGGCCTCGATATCTGCCCTGACGAAGGGGCTGACATCCGGCTCCCCGAGAAGCTTCCTGTTCTTCCAGGCCTCCATTATCAGCCTGTCATGTATATCGTGAGGGATCTCGAGAAGGTCCGCAACCATCCTGAGAAGGCGCTGAAGCCTCCTGTTCGCCGGGTCATCTATGGACATTCCCATGAGCTGCCTGTAGAGTGCCATGACATGCTTTCTGGGATGCACGTTCCCCGTCATGGGATTCTGCACACTTCCCTCTATCCTTCCCTTGAAAAGGGAAAAGAGCGATGGTGAGCTTTCTCTTCCATCCTTCATGGCATTCACCGATACGGAAATGAATCCTATCTTCGACCGTCAAGGGTAATTGGGGGTGATACGAGATATATTTTTCCCGAACCGGGTGGAATCTGCTGTCCATTTCCTCCCGGACTGATAGGATCGATGGTGATCATGGATATTTCTGGCGGAACTTGTGGGGTTGTCTTATTATATATGGCAGTGGATTTCCGGGTAAAGTACCACATGGACAGGTGTTTCGAGAATGAAGGAGAGGGCCGTTCTGGTAACGGGAGGAGCCGGTTTCATCGGGTCGAACCTGGTGGACCTCTTGATGGAGTCCGGATACGTTGTCTATGTGCTGGACGATCTTTCCTCCGGAACCCTGGACAACCTGGAAAGATGGACGGACGATCCCCATTTCAGGTTCATAAGGGGGGATGTGAGCCGGCCGCTTGGCGAGTCCGTAACACCGGCGGCTCTCTCGGGCGGACCTCACATCGGATGGATATTCCATCTGGCAGCAAGGGTGGACGTCACGTCATCGTTCGAGCATCCCCTGGAGGATGCCAGGGTGAACTATACGGGGACCATGAACGTCCTGGACCATGCATTGAAAAACGGAGTGGAAAAGGTCATATTCTCCTCTTCGGCAGCAGTGTACGGGGACACGGATGAGATGCCGATATCCGAGGAAACACCGCAGAACCCCCTCTCACCCTACGGCCTCCATAAACTCGCATCGGAGAAGCTCATGGACATATACCGAAGGCAGTGGGGATTGGATACCCTGGTGTTCAGGTTCTTCAACGTTTACGGCCCGAGGCAGGACCCATCAAACCCCTATTCGGGGGTGATCTCGAGGTTCATGGAGAAGGCCTCCTCATCCCAGCCGCTCATGATCTACGGGGATGGCCTCCAGACGAGGGATTTCATCTTCGTCGAAGATGTTGCACAGGCCCTCCTCCGCGGGGCGATGTCCCGGCACAGCGGCACGATAAACCTGGGCACCGGGAGCGAGACCAGCATCATCAGGCTCGCGGACCTCATCATCGAGATGAGCGGAAGGGAGATCCCGAAGGTGCACATGCAGGAGAGAAAGGGTGAGATAAGACGTTCGATGGCGGACATGAGCCGGTTTGCGGGACTTTTCCGGGAAACGGAGATGACACCCTTGAGGGAAGGTCTCAAGAGGACCTTCGAATGGTACAAACGGAGGCAGTGAAGATATGATACAGAGGTCCAAACGGTCCAAGGTGCATTCCGACGAGAGGATACTGCTCTTCCTCTCGGAATTCTCGAACAAGCGGGACCTGTGGGACGTGCCCAAGGAGGTCACACAGAAGGGAATATCCCACAAACTGGACATACTGGAAAACAACGTATCAAGATCCCTGAAGAGGCTTCAGGCCGACAACATGGTCGAGGCGGAACTGAAACACATAAAGGGAGAGAAGAGGAGGCAGAGGGCCTATTTCCTGACGCCCAAGGGAGAGGAGACCATCATTGAGGTGAAGGACAGGATATCCAGGATGCCGCTCACGATCAGCCTGGAAGGGGAGCTCCACAGGACCAATATAGAGACAGCGTACAGGAAGGCCCGCGAATACGGTCTGAACCTGACAATGGCGGAAGTATACCAGATAAAGAGGAATGGCGAGGAACCGCTGATGATCTCCTCCGACGGGATGATCATGGGTGAGGGGGCAAGAATATACGGCCATTACCAGCTCCCCGACCATTTCTACGGAAGGGAGAGGGAAAAGGCCGTGATAAGGGATTTCATCTCTTCAAATGCCGGTGTCCTTCTGATATGGGGCCTTGCGGGAATGGGGAAGACCTCACTCATACTTCATTCCCTCACGGAGAACAGGGTCAAAGGGGGCTACATCTGCTGCGAGTCCTGGACCGACAGGGTTGAGCTGACAAACGAGATATCCTCCATCATACAGGACATGGGCCACTTCGACATTGCCGAGAAGCTCTCCGACGAGGATATATCGCCCGGAAAGCTGACAAGGACCATGAAGGACCTTTCCACCTCACAGAAGAACCTGATATTCATAATCGACGACCTCCAGAAGACGGGAGGAGGGATCGATATCTACATGGAGGCCCTCAGCAAGTCCGCGATGGATTTTCCCGGACTCAAGCTGGTCCTTCTGACAAGGGAGCGCCCCCAGTTCCTCGATCCGAGATACGAGCTCAGGGGAAAGCTCAAGACCCTTGAGCTCGGAGGTCTGGACGAGTCCGCCATAAAGCAGATGATAAGGGAGAAGAGGGTGGAGGCCGACCCGGACATACTGATGGACATCACCAAGGGTCACCCCCTGTTCATAGAACTGCTCATGAGCGCACTGGACTCGGGACCGTCGGACCGCTTCCATGAATTCCTGGACCTCGAGGTCATCTCACCCCTCTCCCCCAGACAGAAGAGGGCCCTGGAGATATCCTCCATCATGGGTGTCCCCTTCCACAGGTCCCTTCTTAGGGGGATCAAGCTGGAAGATATAGACGTGCTCAAGAGGAAGGGGCTGCTCCGTGAGGACAGATACGGTCTCCTCTGGGTGCATGACCTCATAGCGGACCATCTGATGAAGGGGATCCCCCCGGAAAGAAGAGGCGAGGTCAAGGACGAGGTGATCGCATACCAGACAGCCGTCATACTGAGGATATGGGGGGACGGCCCCGATCTCTGCGCCACGCCCGTTATAAAGGATGAACTGAAGCCCCCACCGGAGATAGAGAAACATCTGGTATCCACCTACCTGTCCATAGCATACGAGGACAACCCGGGACTGCGGGGCCTGCTGAGAAGGTACATAGAATCCCTCACGAAGAGACTGCTCGATGTCGGCTCCTCCGAACTCGCCTACAATCTCCTGATGCTCCTTTCCGAAACCTCTCTGAGGGGCAGGGGCAAGACGCTTACGGCATCCATGATGGCACTCGAGAGGTCCCATCTCCCGGAGAAGAAGAGACTGCACCTGATATTGAACAGGGCAAGCCTTCATTCACTCGAGGGGGAATGGCACAAGGCAGGGTCCGCCCTGGACCTTGTCGAGGCGACCTTCCCCGAAGGCCTCATCAAGGGCGAGAACAGGGCAAGGTTCCTTCACCTGAGAGGTCAGGTATCCAGGTCAAGAAAGAAATTCCAGGAGACCATTGATTCGCACAGATCCGCCATCTCCGCCTACGAGAAGATCTCGGACAGAGCGGGTGTGGCAAAGGAGAAGCTGCACCTGTCCAAGGCCCTTCACAACATAGGAGAGTTCATGGAGGCCGCGCAGATAGCCCTGGAGAGTGCGACCGCCTACAACAGGGAGATCGACCGCGTGGGAGAGGTCTACGCCTCGCTTCAGGCATTCAGGTCATTCGCGGCGGGCGGAAAGAGAATGAGGGGGAGGAAGGCACTGGAGCGGGCAAGGGAGATTGCGAGATCCATAGGAAACCAGAGACTGCTTGCCATGATCGAACTGGAACCTCCTTCGCCTCAGGGCGCTCTCGTCTGCAAGGGACCTCATCTCGGGCGGACCCAGAAGGGAGGCTCTCTCGAGGATCATCCAGAGGATGGGGCCCAACAAGCTTTCGGAGAAAGACCTCCTCGCCAACTGGATAGATCTTCTCGAACAGGCCCTCTCCATGATAGAACCCGAAGACCGTCTGAAGGACGATCTCATGGACCTGGCAAGGGAAAGGGGTTTCCCGTTCATCCGGGTAAGGGACGAGGACATTGCCGGATCCCTCATGCTGGAAATATGCGGCAAGCAGGAACCCCTGTTCGATATGGTGAACGAAAGCCTCGAGGATGGCGATGCCAGACCCGAGGACCTCGAGAACCTGGCAGAGGAATACTGCCATTCCCTGCTCCGGGCAGGACATCACTTCCAGGGCAAGGGGAAGAGGAAGAGGGCACGAGATCTCTACAAGAGATGCAGGGATGTCATAGAGATCTACGAGAAGACAATGGTGGATCATCCCGAGCACGTGACCGAATGGGATATAAGGAAAGTGAAGGAAGTGGTCGAGTTCAACAGGTCACAGCTCGATTGAGCCTGTCAATGTGCTCCGGTGAATGTTGATAGTTTTAAGTTCCGGAATGATAGAAACGGGTGAGTGGAGTTCCGAGTTTATATATCAACAGCGGCCAAAATACCTTCCAAGGAGGCTCAGGGGCCTCCAAGGAGGTAAGAAGAATGAAGAAAGCGCTGCTTGCGATTTCCGCCCTTTCGGCGGTGTTCGTCCTGCTCATCTCCGGCGCGGCGATGGGCATCGGGACTGCAGAGGCCCCGGAAGACAGGACGGACGTGAGAACGGAGAACGAATATGAGAACGACGAGATATCGGACGGACCCGATTATATGCCCTGGTTCGAGGCGTGGCCCGGCCTTGAGAACGAACTGTCCGGCCTGATGAACGACACCGATGATGTTGATGATCTCAACGGTAACGGAACCATCAACTTCGATAGAATGGTCAGGAGAGGATACAGACTCCTCACCATCGGGTTCAATTCCATGAACTCCAGATGGGGAAGGCTGCCGGATGTCAAGGACATACATGGAGCGGATGATCCGGGACAGTGGATGCTCGACTATCTCGGGAACCATACCGGTGAAGGTATCAACGTAACCGATGCGGACGATGACGGGATACCCGAAAAGGTCGTCATAGTCAAGCGGTTCCCCGTTGTGAACTCGACGGGCTCGGAGGATGTTCCCGCTCCGGAAGCATCCCTCTCCCCCTACGAGGAAAGCCCCAACTCGACCTCTACCCGGATCGGGGGCTGGAGGTTCGTCTACATGGATTCCGATGATGATGGCATACCCGAGTCGATATCCCTGATCGTCAGGATGAAGATCATATTCGACAGGGATGGAGACGGCAGACCCGAGGCGGTACTCGGCTTCTTCTGGAACGGCAGAGCACGCGACAGGGACGGAGACGGGACCTGGGATGTCGAGGGTTACGTGACCTCCGAACATGTCCTTGTGGACATGAACGGAGACGGGAACCCCGAGAAGAGGTATAATCACAGGGCCTCCTACACGAGGATCGATCTCAGGGGAAGGCCCATGTGGGATATCATAACGGCCTCATCCTCCACCGGATACCTGATGGATAGGAACTCCGACGGGAACCCCGAGAAGATGGGGAAGCTGCACATGAACGGAAAATGGCTCGACAGGAACGGAAACGGATGGCCGGAGGTGATTTTCGTGAAGGCAACAAGAAGTGATGCCCGGGACAGGGACTCCGACGGGAACAAGGAGATCAGGGACAGGGTCGCTGTAGGAGGCAAGTTCATCGACAGGAACGATGACAAGCACCCCGAACTCGTCCACATCTCCTATGTCAGGACCACACTGTTCGATACGGATGATGACGGAACGGTGGATGTCATAAGGACCATCAGCAGGGTCTTCACCTGGATAGACAGGAACTCCGACGGAAGACCGGAGTTCGCCCGCAGGTCCGTTGACGAGAGGATCCACCGACCCGCGAAAAGGACCATCGAAAGGTCCTCCCTAAGGGACAGGGTCAGGGAGAGGATCAAGGACCTGAAGGATGAAAGGGACAAGAACAGGACAAAGGACACATCTGACAACCCGGACAGCAGGAGGCCCGAAGGCCCTGGCAGGAGATGAGACGTGACAGGGAAAGGAAACGACGCGAGAAATAAGGGAGACAAGAATAAGTAAAAGAATACCCTAGAAAGGAGCGGGGAGACCATCTCCCCGCTCCCGATACCTTTTTGGGGGTGATGGAACGAGAAGGACTCTGATGGCGGCAATGGTTCTGATTCTTTGCATACAGGGAATGATGATTCTTCCCGTTTCCGTTTCAGAGGCCGCGGATGCCGCTGCCGGGATCCTCGATCACAGGGTGATCAGCGGGACCACCCAGGTTCTTGGAGGGGGGAACTACACGATTATCGATGTGGGGGGTCCTCTCGCATTCGGCATTATCTACGGGAACGGCACCCGGGCAGGCCCCATCACCATTTTCACCAGAGGTGCGGAGACGGTCGGATTGTTCCGGGAGGATAACTGGACACGTGCGCTGAACGTCGAGACCTATTCTGTGATGCGGCTCAATTCCCTGCTGGAATTCAATGACACGGATGATGACGGCCGGTTCGAGCCCGCTCTCACCAGATATGAGCTCAGGAGACCCGACTATGCCGTCAAGAAGGTGGATCTCTCACTCGAATGGGAAGCTTCCCCCATGCTCGAGGAGAGGACGCCGCGGGGATACCGGTTCACCATGACCCTGCGGGCAAGGAACGTTCCCTACACTGTACTTGGCGGATCCTCTCCCGATACAACATCGGCTGCGAGATCTGAAGGGTCCGGGAACAGGGAAATGGAAAAGACCGAAAATGCGGAGATGGAGGGGAACACCTCACCCGAAAGGGTGGCCGTTCTGGACGAGGTGAGGTTCGACATCACAATCGAACTCACAAGAGAGGGAAGAATGGTCATGATCCCCACATACTCCCTGAGGGAGAGCACGGATGATTCCACATACCTTTCCGTGAAAAGGGACAAGACATACAATCTTTCGGGAGCCAGGGCAGTATGGAAGATGAACCACCGCATCTCGGGATGGGACTTCGACCCCGGGAACGTGAACCCCGAGCTGCTGTTGTCTTTCTCGCTGTACTTCGGGAAGGCATACAGAAGCCAGGCCTCACTGGGAGCCGACAGGGTGGCGGAGCTCGTGGGTAAACCATCGACAGTCACCGCGAATATCTCCGGACGCTCCCGGACCATCTGGGAGGAGAAGAGGGGTCAGATAATCAAATCCCTGTCCCGTATAGACGAGGGGGAGATGGATTACGGGGAGAGAATGACCACCGCCTGGTTTCACTGGAAGGCCGGACTCGGAGATGGAGCTTCACCTGCAGACAGCGCGGAAAGAGCCAGACTGTTCCTCTACGGGATATCCATAGTGGGACCCGATTCCGAGATCTGGAACAACCCGCTCCTGAACGGCAGAAGAGGAGCCGGCATTTCCATCACCGGAGGGTACACGTACCCACCATCGGGGTCGATCTATCACGATCCGGGAATAGGAGCGGTGGGTTTCCTCACCCTTCCGGACAGGCGAACGGACGATGGCGGGAGCGAAAATGTCATCGTGAACCTCATCCAGGAGCATACGACGGCGACGATCCTGATCACGGCGGGGGTGATCGCCCTTGCAGTGGGAGCTGCGGCTATCCTCACCTACACAAGGAGAGGCGGTCTGGTCCGGGACGAGGAGCTCAGGTGGGAGCAGGAGGAGGAGCTTTTCCTCGTTGACAGGAGAAAGAAGGACTGGGAAGCCCTGAAGATCAAATGACGCGGGCGAAGCACCGCCCCAACCTCCCTGCCGTTATCAAATAATAATGCAGATAGTTTCTTATTGTCCACTATCCCTTGAATATTCATGAGACAGGTCCCGGTCAGGTGCAGCCGGTGCGGACAGCCCAACATCCATCACCTGGATTACTGCGCGGTCTGCGGGCACCGGTTCCGGCAGGAAACCCCTGCCGTTCGGACATCGCAGGGAAAGGGGAACCTGACAAGAGAGCAAAAATTGAAGGCGAAGAGGATCAAGAAGAGAAAGGAGCTCATACGGCTCTACAATTCGAAAAAGATCAGCAGAGAGCAGTTCATTTCCGGACTCCGCAAACTGGGTTACAGCACGGATATCGACAAGGCTGAAGCCCTGAAGAAGTACATCCGTGAACAGATCAGGGCATTCGAGGAGATGAAGGTGGACCCGCGGGCAGGGGAGGGTGCGGTTTACTTCGATCCCAACGAATCCAGGACGGACCTTCCCAGGGATGAGAACGGAAATGTCATCACGGATTTTTCCATCCCGGCAAACGAGCGGTCAGGGAGGCCCACGGAGAACACACCGACGATCGACCACGGTGCATACATGACCGGAGCCGGGGATGGAAAAGCTCCCTACTTCGGCAGTTCCCTGTTCGGTGAGAGCGGGACATCGTCCGGCAGGGAGGTCCCGAAACGGAGGGGAACGACGGCTCCATCGCCCCGCATTGACAGAGAGCCTCCCCGGAAGAAGGTCGTAAGAAGGATACACAGCGCAGTGGACTGGGACGATGAAGAGGAGGAGGAAGAGGAGGAATTCGAGATAGACCTCTCCGAGGGAAAGGCCGGGGAAAGTGGCTGGTGGGACGATGACGAATGGGAGCTCGAGTGGACCGATGAGGACGAGAGCGAGTTCGGGGACATCGATGTGGAGTGGGATGAGGAGGAAGAGGACGAATGGGAGCTGGAAGAGGACCGGATAGAATGGGACGAGGAGTATGAAGACGGATCCGGTGAAGATGAATACGATTACGGTGAGACAGAGGTCGGTACCGAGGAGGAAGGGATGGTCCTTGACCCCGATGAAGAGGAGATGGAGGATGATGACGGGGGCGGGCGGGAGACGGATGAGGATGAGGAGGAATGGTCCATAACCATCCGAAAGCGTGCCCGGAGAAGGAACCGTTGATATATCTCCTCTCATATCCCCCTTCCAGGGTGATGTTCATGGAAGGGGAAAACGAACAGGATGAAGGAGCTGACATGGAAGAGGATATGGCAAAACTGCTTACATCGGTCAAGGACATGGGTCTGTACAACCTGTCCATGATAGCGACCCAGGCATGGCATCATCTGGGACTCGCACCGATACCGGGAAGTGGCGAGAGCAGGGTTGACCTTGACCAGGCCAGGCTGGCCATCGATCTCTACGAGGCGAACCTGAACATTCTGAAGGATGTTCTGGAGAGCGATACGGAGAAACAGCTGAGAAGGGTCCTCATGGACCTCCAGCTCAATTACGTCAACAAGACCAAGAAGGAATGAACTCAGCGGCCGGGGGGCCGGAATCTGCCCGATCCCTGTCCCGGTCCGTTCGGCTTTCCGGGTCGGGGTCCTTCCTCATCCCCGGAACCGGCCCTCTTCACGGATCTGAAGTAGTGAAGGATCAGGACAAGACCTATCACGAACAGCGTCACCGCCACGGGAATCAGATAGTAGGGAACCTCCTTCCTTTCTATGTTCCATTCCACCCTGTAGGAGACCCTTGATGCCCGTCCCAGGACCTCCTGCGCATCCATGGCGGGGTCCCTGTAGATGACGATGACAAGGTAGTAAGTGTCCCTCTCTCCGATGGACATGCTTCTCGAGAAGGATGTTATGTTGGATTCCGAGAAGTTCTCCACCACTACGAAGGTATCGTTCCCGCTCGAGGAGGAATTCCCACCCTTGACCGAATCTATATCCAGGTCCTCGGTGGCCCTCCACCTCTCGAACTCCTCGGTGCCCTTGATCAGGAATACCGAGACGGGATCGGGAGCTGCGGATATGTCCGCTTTCAGTTCCAGGCCGTCCCCCTCGTCGAAATCTATCCTTATCCAAACATAGCTGTCGATATCCACATCCTTCTCGTCCTCAACAACCTTCCCTTCCGCGAGCGGGAACATGAGCAGCGATGCGAACATCAGGATCATGAATACGGCAGGCCCGGAAGCTTTCATACCGCATCGAACAATGAGCACCCTTTAAATTATTTGTGGATTGGATCGATATTCAAACCACCCGTTCCGAACGGGTCTTCGGGTGTGGATCCTTTTCCACCTCGTGAACTTCGAAAAGGAGGAGGGCCCTTCGGGAATTCACTGTCCCGTGATCCATCGAATGAAGACCATGTAATTGTTCATCCGTTCTCTGAGTGTCTTGAAGGTCCTCTTTCCCTTTCCGGTCAGGGTGAAATTTACCGGCCTTCCGGAGGTCCCGACCCTTCTGATAAGCCCTTTCCTCTCGAACTCCTGGAGCTGGGGATAGACCGATCCGGGACTGGGCCTCCAATCTCCCGATGTGATCTCTTCCATCCTGTTTATCATCTCCAGGCCGTGCATATCCCTCTCCATGAGACATCTGAGCAGTGCCATCTTCAGATGACCCCTGTAGGAGGATATTCTATCGGAAGGTGTCAATCCTTCCTGCACCCTTCCGATCCTATCGCTGTTCGACATACCATTCACCCCGTTTCATGATTTCGACAATGATCATCCGTTATACCCCTTTCCCCTTATCCTTTCACGTTCGACTCAGAATTAAATATCAATGGACCCATACAGGAACGGTGATAGAATGGCCGAGATAATCGACACAAACGAGTTCAAGTTGAAGATATCGGACACGTTCAAGAAGACACCCATTTTCAAATTCAACGACCAGTACCTGGGATTGGCATGGATGGAGGGGGAGTACAGACTTCATCGGCATGACAAGGATGAAGTGTTCCTGGTGCTGGAGGGACACCTCTCCATCGAGGTCGAGGGAAGGACCATGGAGGTCGGACCCGACATGGCCATACTTATCAAGGCCGGTGAGAAGCACCGTTCGAAGGCAACGAGAAAGACCCTGGTAGCGGTGTTCGAACCCCAGAATATAAAGATCGAGTACCTCGAATGATATCGAAGAGAGAGGCGGATCACTCTTCCTTCGGTGCATGGCCCTTCCAAGCCCTGATGGTCATTATGATCAGAGATAGAAATATCAGAATGGACCCGATGGAAAGGGCGTAGCACGTTTCGTCATACCACCAATCGTAATAATCCCCCGTCTCCCCGATTATCGCAACGGCAGTGGCCCCTGCCGCTGTCAGAAAGATTATGAGGATGTCCAGAACTGATGCCGCGATGTAGATCCCCTTCGAGGACCCCCCCTTTCTCGAAACGAGGCCTATGATCATGAGGATTGTTATGGCCGCAAGGAGAAGGATGATTATCCCGAAGATGGGGCCGGAGACCGGGTGCCCAATGCTGAGATATTCCCAGTAGCGGCTCTTCAGGTAGTAGCTCCCCTCCTCCCAGTAGAAACCCCCGAAATCGCCCAATATCAGAAAGAACACCATCACGATCGCGAGGATGGGAACGAGCAGAAGCAGCGGAACGGTCCTTTTTCCCAAACGGGGCCCCCTCTTGTATAGAGATATCTCAAAATAAATAACCATCGCACGAGCTTCACAAAATGAGACAAAATTCAAAATAGTGCGAGGGGCCGGATCCGTCTTCGAAAAATCAGGTCACATCAAAACGGTAAGATTTTTCGGACTTTGGTGAAAGCCATGCATAGGGGTCCTTTCACCAAAGAACAAGTTCGAATCCAACC
>NJDO01000084.1 GCA_002254385.1 Thermoplasmatales archaeon ex4484_6
ACTCCACCACTGCACGACTTTTTATAAATCAATATTCCCCGATCGCTTTTGCCAAAGGGCTGAAACCTTGGGTAGCAAAGAGAACAACTCATGTGACCTAAATATATATATATACATATAATTTATTTTAATATTCACAGCTGTGCCTATAGAAGGTGAATCGATGAAGATAATGAGAATAACATACATATTTGTATTAATATTTACTATATCGATAATACATTATCAAAATCCTTGTAATGCGGACGAGAATAATTTTAAGGGAGAAGATGTATGGAATATCGGAGCTATTCCAATTAATCCATGTTATGATATCTCCTCCAGTTGGGATTCTTTTAATAAAAGATTTATTATAGTTGGAGGTGCAGATTATTTTGGGCTTAATCCCGAACATACTCGTTTTATATTATGTACAGATGGAAAGGATATTGAAATTATTGAAAAATATGATGATCCCAATTTTATAGGAGAACAAAGATACACTGACATCGCAGTTTGCCCAATTAATGATTATGCATTGATTACTGGTATTAATGGTTCCTTGTGGAAATTAGAAGATAAGAATCTAACAGAAATAATAACGGTTGATGATGAATTCCGAAAAGTAATATGGGAACCTGATGGTAAATATGCCTTAATCGGGGGCTCAGATCAAATTTGGAAATATGAAAATGGATCTTTGAACAAAATCAAGTCTGGAGGCCATGGGTTCATTTCAGCTTCTTGGTCACCGAATGGGGATTATCTTCTTTTTACGTATGGGGGTCTATGTGAGATCGGTTACTATGATGGTTCCAGAGTTAAAATATTATCATTAAATAATACAGACCTGAAAAACTATTCAATGAATTATGTATCATTCTCTCCAATAAGCGAAATTGCACTTATCGGAGCACAAAATACCATGGTATACAGTGGATGTCAGACATTGATCCGTTTCAATGGGACGAAATTCTCGGTCATTGATGCTGTTAATGAGTTTCCCGATACAATTATCTGGAATCCAAACGGATCGTTTGCATTAATAAATGCTCACAATATTCCAATGATCTATCAAGATGGACATCTTAAAGGGAGTTGCGATTTGTCTTTTCATTTCACTATTCTTGATTGGTCCCCAGATGTGAAAATTAAAATTGGCATAGGAGGAAATGATACGATGGGATATGGAATTATCAGCTGGGGCAATCTTTCAGATTATTTCTATCCCGATCGTGATAATGATGGTTATCAGGATGAAATAGACTTGTTTCCCGATGATCCTACGGAATGGTACGATACTGACGGGGACGGATATGGAGACAATTCCGATGCGTTTCCATTGGATCCTACCGAATGGCTGGATACCGATGGGGACGGCTACGGAGACAACTCCGATGCTTTCCCGCACCAAACCGAATGGAGCGATACCGATAGAGATGGGATTGGAGACAATTCCGATGCGTTTCCTGCTGATCCTGCTGCATCAATAGATAAGGGTGAAGAGAGACATCTTGATAATTGGAACTTGATAGTTTTAATAATATTTTTATTATTGATATTGTTAACTGGTAAACAGATTTTCGGTATGAGAAAACGGTCAAAGAATGCGTAAAATACTCTCTGTATTGTTAATATAGTTATGTTCTAATGTTCTCGAAGTGAGGCACGGGGGCGAATCCATATCACAAGCTGCGAGAGATGCTCAAATTGATTGGAAAACAATGAAGATCTGCTCTTTGACTCAAATATGATGAGAACCCGTGTTCTTGAACATCTTCAACTTTTCATTGAATCTTTCTGTGGCAAGGAAATACCCTACAAGAACAAGACCGATGAATAATAGGAACTGGATCATCCCCATCCCCAATGACAGCAGCATAACCCAAGAGAGACCGAAACCGGCAAGATAATTCCACAAAGCATGATTCAAAATCCCGAATGAAAAACCGAATATTACAAGGATTACCAGAGACACAGTTCTGAGAATTGTATATGATGTCGGGCCAAAGGTCACCTTTGCATATTTTCTCGAAAGATATCTCTTGTTGAATCCGATGAGAAACCCTATCAGGGCAGGGCCGAGCATGTGCCCCAGAATGTTGAAAAAGGACCTGAAGCTCACAAGAATAACAAAAGGTATTCCGCCGCCAACAAAGACAATACTTCCCCCGTATATCATGTTCTCCATCAATGAGAAACCCGCGCCGAATGCGGCACCAAAGATTATTCCATCCGTTTCATCCTTTATCTGGGAATATATGAGAAAGAAACCCAACATCTTGAAGAACTCCTCGACCAACGGGGCTGAAAAAACAGCGGTGTCAAGACCCATATTCTCCATCCACAAAGAATTGAACGTATTGCCGAAAAGTGAGGGAAATGTGGACAGCATTCCCCATAGGATGCCAATAACGATCATTCCCCTTGGCATTGGCTGGTAAGGATCGAAGGCATAAGTGAATGATATCCATGCCATTGCCGGAAGGGTAATGGTGATGATGATAAGAGGAATGGAAACCGGGGCAAAAATACAGCAAAAGTAAGGTAGGATGTTCAGGATCCCCGTTGTTATAAGGACCATGAAAAAGAGGATTATCATGATTGAGAGAAACGCGAATCTGCTCGATATGAACATTGTTCTGTAACTTGTCGAATAATCCTTGGGAGAGATGCCTCTTCTGCGAAATAAGGTCCATGCCCCCCTTTTTCTTAGAGGTATCTTATTGTATACACATTTATTGAGAATGACACCGATGATAATAACAATCGGGATAAGTAGAACGGATAGAATGGTACCCATAAGAATCAGAGCTTCCTTGAATATGAAGATCAGAATGAAAAGTGACCCCATGAGCATGGTCAAGAAGAAGACGATTACAATAATCGCTCCCAGGCTTCCAAAATCTCTGGCAACACCCTTCATTATTTCCGAAAATGAAATCTTTTCATACTTCATGAAAAACCATCCAGATGTTCCAGTATCAAGGATACTTCCTCTTCCGGAGAAAGGTGTGAGGAATCTATGGCAAGATCGTAAAGAGACAGATCTCCCGGATCCATTCCGTAATAGGTCATGTATCTTTTTGCCTCGGATCTCTCTCTCTCCTTCATCTTTTCAATGACAGCTTCCATACTGCCTCCATCCCTTTCGACAAGTCTTCTTGCCCTTATACCCGTATCGGCAAAGATGTATACCTTGAATGAAGGGATGGATTCCTTTTTGCATAGGGGTCCGATCATGCGGCCTTCAAGGATGAGATCTTCACCGCTTTTTGCTTTGTCCAGCATCTTTCTATCGAGTTCGATGTCGATCGAAGGGTCCTTTTCACATATTCTCTGGAATTCCTCGAGGGACTTGCCTTCGTCTTTTGCCATCTTCCTGAAGATTTTTCCCGCATAAACATACTTGAATCCGGTGCGTTCCTTGAGAATACCGCAAACTGTGCTCGTTCCGGAACCTGGAGGTCCCCCCACGGTGATCACTGTCATCAATCTGTAAATGGATATGTATGATTAAGATTGTTCCCTAGTTCGTTCCCCAATGGATGAATTATAACAAAACCGTTAAAAGCACATTTTTCCTTATGACAGAACAGACGGTTGCTTAAATTAATATATCATGCACTTTTCAAGGAGTTGTCAAGAGGGAAAACAATGGCGGCCACAACCTCTGCCAAAGGAGAGATCCTCAAGAACATGAAGGAGCTCGACCAGGTAACAAACGCCCTTTCGAGGTTGAAGACGGACCTCAAGACAAAGGAAGCTCTCCTCAATAAGATGGAGGAAGCCTTAAAGAACAGTGAAAAACGTCTGGAGAAGAAGATCTCCGAGATCGATGAAAAGGACAGAAGATTGAACGAGATAGAGGACAAGCTCCTGAAAAGGCAGGAAGAACTGGAGATCCAGGAGAGGGAGGTTCAGACGAATGCCATATTGGAATTCCTCACGTTTCAGGCAAGGGAGATGGAGATCCAGGAAAAGGTGAAGAAGGCACCGGATCCATCGATAATCGAGGACCAGAAAAAGGAGATGGAAAGGCTCAACTCTCAACTTGAGGAGAAGGAGAGAGAGATCCTCGAGCTGAAGGAAAGGTTGGTTTCAGGATCTTCCGAGGGAGGGGGGGCCCCTCCGGATCTCGAATTGCGGATAAAGGAAATCTCTGAAATGAAAAATAATCTAGAGGATCTGAAGAAGAAGCTTGACCAGAAAGAGATCGAACTCATAAGGAAGGAAGAGGAACTTCTCCAGCGGGAGAAGAAGATGTCAGAGGGAGCTGCAACCGAGGAGGATAGGAAGGTCCTTGAGGCAATGGCTGAAAGGGAAAAGGAATTGAGAAAACTTGAAGAGAGCTTGAGGTCGAAACAGAAGGAGATAAGCACATTCATGGAAGGCCTCCAGATCAAGGATGAAAGAATCAAGGAACTGGAGAACGAACTGAGAATCAAAGAAGAAATGCTGAAGTTGAAAGACGAGGAATCGACCACAATAACAGGTGCATCTTCAAAGGATGTAAAGGAATTGAAGGAGATCCTCGAAAAGGAATATCAGACAAAGATAAACATGATAGAGGGGAATTACAAGACAAAGATAGATTCCCTCAGATCGAGTATAGACCAGTTGAAGGTAAGGAACGAAGAACTGGAGATGATGGGGGATCAACTCTCCGCGGAGAAGCTCAGGGTGACGCTTCTTGAAAGGGAGCTAAAGGAAAGGATGAACGAGATATCCTTCGCCGAGGAGAGGCTGGCAAGAAGACAGGAACTTATGCTCAAGGAGAGAAAGGAACTGGACGAACGTTTGAAGAAACTGCGTGAATCAGCCGATGGGTCAACCGTGGTCGAGTTGAACGAGGAACTGGCAAACAAGCAGAAACAGCTGAGGGATATCGAAAAGACCCTCAGAGAGAAAGAGGAATACCTGAGAAACAGAGAACAGGAACTGGAGAGAATGAGGTCATCCCTTGTGGACAAGGAGATGCAGATAGAGATAATGGATGAATCCGAGGATCTCGCAAGGGTTAGGTCAGGTGTTCGCAGATTCGATGACCTCACATACGGAGGTTTTCCCTTCAATTCTAATTTCATTCTCTTCGGGCCGGCATATTCCGGCAGAAGGACTTTCACGAATCTTTTCATAGCCGAGGGATTGAAAAAGGGAATACCGGCAATATACATTGTTACGCAGAATACTCCCATGGAGGTCAAGGATTCGCTGCGGCGCGTGATCCCCAAGGTTGATGTTTATGAGGAGAAGGGACTTCTGAAATTCATTGACCTGTATTCCAAATCCATGGGAATCACGGATGAATATCCCAACACGATATATGTGGAGAAACCTACGGATCTCGATGCTATCCAGAATGCTGTGGGCGAGATACAGGAGGAGTTCAAGGGAAAGCACAAGTATCACAAGATAGTTTTCTTCTCCGTTTCAACACTGCTGACCTACATAGAACCTCTATCCATATTCCGTTTCTTCCAGGTTCTGAATGCAAAGAACAAGAGGAACAATGCCGTTTCGATATATGTCGTCGATACCGGTATGCACAAGCAGTCGGATATTCAGACACTCAAACACACAATGAACGGGTTCATAGAGTTCAAACTTGATGATCTCAAGTATTATCTCAGGATCGAGGGTGGCGGGGACGTCATGTCCAGAGCATGGATAGAATACAGCTTCACCGACAAGACATTCGATCTGAGGGGCTCGTTCTCGCTGGACCATATCAGATGATAGACCTACGTTTCAGATCCTTCAGGATATCCTCATGGTCAAATGCGAGATGCGGAAGTCCATCCAATTCGAACCATCTGGCATCGGAAGCATCATCTCCACCCCTGGGTTTCCCATCCCCCTTCGGTTCGAGAAAATAGATTATGGAGATAGTGTGACCGCGAGGGTCCCTGTCCGGTTTCGAGGCCACCGATGCCAGTGTCTTAATTTCGCAATCGACACCGGTCTCTTCCCTAATTTCACGCAATACCGCTTCCTCGGCAGTCTCCCCTTTTTCGATGAAACCGCCTGGCAGGGCCCATATTCCCTTGAAAGGGTCTCTACCCCTTTCCACAAGAAGGATCTCCCGAATATCACCGCTTCCTCTGAGAACAACCCCATCAACGGCAATGCTGGGACTATCGTGATGTCGGCTGCCGACATCTCCTTTCAGGATCTCCTTTGAGAGTTCCTCTATATGGTCCACCGTCTTTCTGTAGTTCTCCATTGCCACGGAAGCATGGGATTCCACTATCCCCCATGCTATCGAGAATGATTGAAACCTGAATCTGTATCCCTTTCTGACCTTCCTGTATCTCTCCTCGTTGGGAATCTTCTCATCGGCGGGAATATCTATTTCATCGAGAAGGTCCAGCCCTTTCAATTTGTTCAGATACCTGTACAGAGTGGATCTGTTCGTCTCAAGCATGGTGAGCATTTCATCTATCGTCCATGCCTTTTCGGGATTGAGCAGGAAACAATCCTTGAACAATCTGATGGGAGCGGTTTCTTCGCTTCCCGATGGAAGATACCCTATCTGCCTGAGGAAGGTGGTCAATAACTGATCGAGGTTTCTCTCTCCCGTCAGAGGATTGTTCCTCACGATGCGAAGCTCGAAATCCATTCGATGACCTCCGGTTTTGTTACAAGCGAGGGCGAAGATGATATATTAACGATGTGATACACCTATATGCCTGGAAAAGGTAGTGCTCGCAGAAGGAAGTCGGAAGACACGGGTGAATCGGAGGAATTGAAGGACATTCTCGACGGTGAGCTGAAAAACAGGCGCTTCGGTATAAGGATCGATGATGAGCTGGAGATAACCATAATTGCAGGCAACGAGCTTCTCACAGTGAAGGGAAGGCTTCTCTCAATGAGGGACGACATCGAGATGGTGGACGATGAAGGCCATTACATCAAGGTCATGGAGGATTGGGTTGTCTCCATAAAGGTCCTTAAACACAACAGACCACCACCGGAAAAGGACCTGGAACTCGCCAAGAAACCACAGAAACCAAAGGTAAAGAAGCCCTCAGTTGATCATGCATATAACTGACCTGATCACATTAATTTAGCCATTGCATTATTCTTACTACGACATTATCGTAAGTTTTATTATAAGCATGGTGATACACCATCATGGAACAATATCCCGAGGAGCAGGTCGATGAGGTCAAGGACACCATGTGGCTTGCAAGGGAGAGACTGGCGGAGAAGCTCTCATCCGAGATCATCATGTCGAAGAACCCAAGCCACACATTCAGGGCCTGGAGGAATCAGTTCGGTGTGTCCCAGCATGATCTTGCCCTTGAGATAGGGGTGTCACCATCCCAATTATCGGATTACGAGAAGGGCAGAAGAAAGAATCCTTCCCTGAACCTCATGAAACGGATAATAAATGGACTCATTTCACTTGATGAGAAGAGGGGAGCTCCCACCATCAAGAAATATTCCATGGATCTGCAGGATGAGGCAATACTCGACATGGCGGAATTCACGGTGGGAATAAATCCAACAACGTTCATTGAGGTCATTGAAGGAACATTGCAGTCGGAGTCCGATCTTGATGCCGAGGATTACATCAGAAGGCCCATTATGGGTTTCTCCATAATCGATTCCATCCTTGGCATATTGAGATTCTCATCCCTTGATTACATGAGGATCTACGGCAGGTCCACCGAGAGAGCACTTTTTTTCACAAAGGTAGCCTATGGCCGCTCTCCGATGATAGCAGTGAGGGCCCATCCCATAAAACCTGCAATGGTGGTCTACATCAGACCCCAGAAGGTCGACCCTCTTGCCATAAAACTGGCGCGCCTGGAAAGGATACCCCTTGTTACGACAAAGCTTGATACGGAAGAACTTAGCAGAAGATTGAGAAAACTGATATGAGGTGGTGGTAAACTGAGATCAGGAATCGTCTCCTATGGGGTGTATGTACCTAGGTACCGTATATCCCCATCTGATATTGGAAAGGTATGGGGAAAGGATGGGGAAGCCATGGGAAGGTCATTGAACATCAAGGCAAAATCCGTTCCAGGTCCTGATGAGGACACGATAACCATATCCGTTATGGCGGCAAGAAGGGCTCTATCCCGGGTCAATCTTTCTCCTTCATCCATTGGAGCCATATTCGTGGGTTCGGAATCGCACCCTTACGCCGTTAAACCCACTGCAACCATTGTTGCCGAAGCAATAGGAGCGGCACCTCATCTCACGGCAGCAGACCTGGAGTTCGCATGCAAGGCCGGTACCGCGGGTTTGCAATCAGCACTGGGGCTGACGGAAGCTCCCGATGAGAACATTCCGGTTAAATGTGCACTTGCCATCGGTGCCGATACGGCACAGGGCGCACCCGGTAACGCACTCGAATATTCTGCTTCGGCAGGAGGAGCGGCTTTTCTTGTGGGAAGGGAGAATGTCATCGGAGAGATCGACCATACACTGTCATATACAACGGATACTCCAGATTTCTGGAGAAGGGAAGGAATGAAATATCCTTCACATGCAGAGAGGTTCACGGGAAAACCCGCGTATTTCAAGCATGTGATGGAATGCGCAAAACGTTTGATGGAGAATACCCAAACATCACCTTCGGATTATGATCACGTGATATTTCATCAACCAAACGGGAAATTCCCCCTTGCAGTGGCAAAGCGACTTGGATTCAACAAGGAACAGGTGCAAACCGGATTGATGACCCCCATCATTGGGAATACATACTCTGCATCGATGATGATAGGGCTGGCAGCGGTCTTTGACATTGCCAGACCCGGAGACAACATTCTTGCGGTATCATACGGCTCCGGCGCAGGTTCCGATGCGTTCAAGATAACCGTTACTGATGTAATAGAGAGTTACGAAAAAGGAAGAGCCCCCCTTGTAAGAGATATTGTGAACGAGGGCTCCTTCATCGATTATTCCACATATCTCAAGTTCCGCGAGAAGATCAAGATGGAGGGAGAATGATGGGCAAACTCTTGAGAGATGTTGCTATTATGGGGATCGGGCAGACAAGGTTCGGTGAAATGTGGGATCTCTCTTTCAGGATACTTGGCATTCAGGCAGGAATGAAGGCCATCAAGGATGCCAATATAGAATCGAAGCTGATAGATTCCCTCTACATAGGGAACATGTCGTCGGGTCTGTTCATGGACCAGGAGCATATCTCCTCCATGATAATCGAGGAGGTGGG
>NJDO01000085.1 GCA_002254385.1 Thermoplasmatales archaeon ex4484_6
AGTTGGAGGTTCGGATACGAATGTATATCATTCGTGTCCGATCTTTCAACCTTGAACATTACAATTCAAAGGTATGGAAAAGCTGCAAGTGTGGTTGAACCTGCTTCAACCGGATCTCTCGGTTCAGGAGGCCTTGAGATGGTCCGTTATCTTCCTCGCAATTGTGGGGGTGATGCCTTCGAGTTTCACCAGTTCGAACGGAGACGCTTCCTTCAGCTTCGATGTCGAATCGAACCCCGCTTCAACAAGGACCTTTGCCTTCTCCTCGTCAAGGCCCGGAATGGCCAGAAGATCCCGGAGGGCTTCCTCCTTCGGGTCCACCATCTCGAATGTGGCCTTCGCTCCTTCCTCGCTCCCGGGAAGTGCGGGTTTGGATCCTGGTTCTCCAAGCTCCTCGAGCAGTGACCTCCTGGGTTTCTCGACCATGCTCAACCTCTTCCCCACCCTGGTGGGGAATTCCTCGAAGAAGGACATGTTGTCCCTGAACCATCGATCCCGTTCCTCGAGTTCCCTTGTGAGGCGGTCCACTTCCCTTTCCAGCTCCTGGGTAATGACGAAGAGTTTTCTGTAGCGGGCCCTTTCCTGATCAAGGGAGGATGTCACTTCCTCGAGCTTCTTGCTGAGATCGCTGTTCTCCCTTTCGAGCTCCTTCGTTGATATCTCGAACTTCCTGAGCTCCTGGTCCTTGGATTCGATGAGCTCCCTCAGGGTATCTATGACCCTCTCCTTGTCCTTGTTCCTGGTCTCGAGATCTTTCAATTTCCTCAAGGCAGCCTGGAGTTCAAGTTCCTGTGCTTCGTACCCGTCCCAAAGCTTCATCAATCTTTCCTTGGCCAATCTGAGCTCATCATCGGTCATGGACCATCCTCCGGGATTCACACCAAACCCGTGGTGTTCATCGGGGAATGAACGCGGACATATTTAAACCCTTTATGGACATGGATGCAAATGCGGGTAACGATTATGGAACATCGTATGTCCATCATATGAGCGGACAGGGAACCTTCAATCATTCCATAATAAAGATTATATGCAATCTACCACGTGAAGATAGCATGGAACGGAAGACGCAGTCCCTCAGGAGAATGGATGTTCTCCCAGTCCTTCTTCTTTCCCTGTTCCTTATGGTTCCCTACGTTCCGATGAACGAAGGAACGATGGAGGATACGGATAACTCCCCTCTCTCCCTGGAGGGGATATACTGGCCGATGGTGGGCAGGGATGCCTTCAACACCCAGGAAGGTGAATCCCCCGGAAGGGGTCTGCAGGATCCCACGCAGAAATGGTCAGATCCGGAGAATTCGACATCATCGGGAGCCGTATCCTGTGATATGACCGCCAATGTTCAGTTCTCCGGTGTGTCCCCGAGAACGATAAGGTTCGTTGTGGACACGAACAGGACCCATGTCATCATCAGGGACGGGGACAACGGTAAGATAGCGTGGATGGTGGATTCAAGGAAGATAGAAGGGAGGTCCACCAACGTTCTCTGGGTGTCACCCGCCCTGATGGACAGCGATTCGGATGGGAGGGTGGAAGTGCTGGTAGGTATCACGGACGGAAACAATCATCAGCTGGCACTGTTCGAACCCAACATCACGCTCACCCCCCTGGGATACACATATTCCCCCCAGGCCTATTATGATGAGAGGGTCTGGCTCACCCCTTACGGTTCAACGGGTGCACTGAGATCCTCATCTCCCACGCTCTTCGATCTTACCGGAGATGGGGTCGAGGATGTGATTGTGGGAGCCGGGAACAGGCTCTATGCCTACCTGGGGAACAACGGGTCCCTTCTGTGGTATCTCGATATCGGGCCGCTCGGGGAAACGCTCTCCACACCAGCCGTGTTTCCGGGAACGGGAGCTCTGAAAAGGATAGTCGTGAACTCCCTGTCACCTGGGAAATCCGAGCTCAAGACCACGGTAGTCAACTTTCAGGGAGATCATCTCAAGAATGTCAGCGAGAACCTTGTCCCCTCCCCTCTCATATACACGCATCCCGGTCCCGTTCCCATGCCGGCAGTGACCGATGTCACGGGGGACGACGAACCGGAGATACTCGTGCCATATCCCGCGATATCGGGATACGGAAGGGTGGCGGTCTACTCCTATTCCCTTGAGAAGATTGTGGAGATATCCGATATTCCGGGGACCTTCGAGGGATCCATCGCCCTGGCTGACGTTGATTCGGACGGTGTGGACGAGGTCCTTCTCCAGGCGAGGAGATACACGACCGCCTCCCGAACCAGCATGGCCTGCCACGAGATCTTCTGGACCGGAGCCGAGTTCGATACGAGGACCCTGTGGTCCAGGGAGGGGATCAACATAGGGACCAGCTCCCTGTATGCCACACCACTTGCGTGTGACATGGACGAGGACGACGTTCCCGATGCGGTCTTCATATCCAATTCCATGATATACGGCATATCCTCCGATGGCGCCTATCTCTGGAACCTCTCCGTTCAGGGACAGATATCCACGGGCAGCGGAGTGATAGGAGAGCTCAACACAGATGGTTTCCTGGACCTCTACATAAACGGCAGAATGTTCTCCCAGAGATTGATAGACCTGAAGGTGAAGGACCCGCCGGCCGAGAACATCTACCTTGCCGACCCCCTGCCAGTTGAGGGTACGCCCGTCACGGTGAACTGCGTCGTAGAGAACACTCGGAGGACCGATGCAAGGGATGTCGTTGTGAGGTTCATCGATATCGACGGCCCCGGCGGGACACCTGTTATCATTGGACATGACAGGATCGATGTGGTGGATACGGCCGAGGCATCCGTCACGTGGGTTCCCGAGGGAGCAGGGAACCATACGATCTCGGTTATGGTCGACCCCGATGGGAACATATCCGAGACGGATGAGACGAACAATCAGGGGGATAACTCCTTCTACGTTCTGGCTGCTTTTTGCGACCTTGCCGTGGAAGGGATACATTTCATGAGGGGGGACGGTCTCGTTGTCTCGGAGAAGAGGCTTGTGGAGAACGATCCGTCCTGGATAGTGGTGACCGTATCCAACGTTGGCAAGAAGCCTTCCAAGGTTGGCAGATTGAAGGTCAACGTGGACGGGGGACCCCCTTCGGGAGGGGAGGAGTACACCGACATTCCGGCGCTGGACGTGATGGAGAGAAGGAACATCACCGTTCCGTGGACCCCTCCCTCGGTTCCGGAGGGGGAGAGCGAGGCCACCTTCACGGTGGAGGCTCTGGCCTTTCCCGCAAACGGCGAGGAGGAGCTCTCGTCCGACAACAACTACCTTGTCAATTCCACAACCGTGAAGAACGCGACTCCGGCAGGGTCCCTGTATGTTCAGGGAGTTGTATTCGGATCTTCCGGTTCGCCGGAGGGAGGGGTCAGGATCACCCTGACCGTGGAGAGGACCGGAGAATCCCTGGGGCCCCAGACAACAACCTCGGACGGCCTCTACGGTTTCGATATGAACTTCATCGATTATCTTGACGGCGACATCGTGACCGTCAGGGGAAGCAAGGACCTGATGTGGGGAGAGAATTCGAGCAAGGTATATTCGGAGGATGTGAACGGATACATCGACATCAACCTTTCGGATGTGCCCACCCTTTCCGTCTTCCTTGACCCGGAGGGCCCTCTGGAAGGGAGTGTGATCCCGTCGAGGGAGGTTCGGTCCAGCTTCACCGTCGAAAACGACGGGAACCTGGACGGGACCGTGGTCCTGGAGACAGGGCTGACC
This sequence comes from Thermoplasmatales archaeon ex4484_6, assembly GCA_002254385.1. Lineage (GTDB taxonomy): Archaea > Thermoplasmatota > Penumbrarchaeia > Penumbrarchaeales > Penumbrarchaeaceae > Penumbrarchaeum. The sequence continues at coordinate 3,717 of NJDO01000085.1, forward strand.
GGGAACTCCAGCCTGCTCTCGACGGATATAGTTCTCTCTGATTCCTCGTTCACCCTTGCTTCCGGGAACTCGAGGGAGGTGGAGCTGCTGTTCACGGTTCCCGACGGAGAACCCCCGGACACGGAGATCATCATAGATGTCTACTGCAGAATGGAGGACGGCAACAGCTCCGTTTCGAGACATCTGACCTACCGCTTCACCGTTGAGAGGCATGAGGATGCCGTATACCAGATGATAAGTGCTGCCAACGTGACGCTGGGGCCGTCATCATCGGGGACGGTAAGCTTCGAATTCTACATTCTGAACAGCGGGAACGTTCCTCTTTCATATCAGATGTCGCTCTCGTCCTCCCTGGAGGAACACACTGAATTCAGGAGTGGTGCGGGAGAGCTCGAGCCCGGAGAGGCCGCATCCCCGTATGCGGATGTGACGTTCCCGAACGGCAGCGTGGAGCTTTCGGGGACCATCTACCTGTCGACGTCCGGACTCGGAACACTTTCCTCCTGGAATATCAGGATACGGAGGGCATATCCGAACCTCGAGGTCATTTCGGTCATAGGGACCAACCCCTCCCATCCTGTAATGGGGGAGGAGGTGGAGCTCATCTCCTCCCTGAGGAACAGCGGGGACATCGCGGTATCCGATATTATCTGCTCATTCTTCGAGGATCAGACCCTTATCGGATCGAGGACCATCAAGAGGGCGCTTGAACCCGGAGAAGAAGTCTCCGTCACGGGGGTCATGTGGACTCCCCGCGGGATCGGACGGCATACCGTCCGCTTCGTTGTCGATCCGCTGTCGGAGGTGTCCGAGTCCAGCGAGGACGATAATTCCATGGAGAGGGTGTTCGAGTTCTATCCGGATCTATCCGTGGGATCGGTCCAGATCGCTGAATCGACCCCTCTCGAGGGAACCCTGTCTTCCCTGAAGGTCACCGTGGAGAACGAGGGCAACGCTCCGCTGAGCAGGGGTTTCTCCGTTACGGTGACACTGGATTCAAAGGATGGGGAACAGCTCGCTTCCTCCGGCTTCGATCATGATCTGAACCCATTGAGGGACTCCTCGGCAACGGTCACACTTGATTTCAGGGTTCCGGATGGGGGCGGGAACAGGACCCTCTACGTTTCGGTCGAACCTCTGGGGGAGGATGAGGAGAAGGAGGTATCGGACAACACGGCCTCACTGGAGATCTCCATAAGGTCAAGGGACACCGGGAGGTCGTTCGGGGATTATGTGCCCTACATCATAGTCCTCCTGCTGTTCCTGGTCGTTGTCGGGGCGGGTCTCTATATCTGGAAGTTCGGTCTTCCCTCCGCTCCTCCGCCCGGCGAGGAGGGTATGCCGGAGGTCGAGACCCAACCCGAGGTTACCGTGGAACCCGACATCCCCATGGAGGAGGAAGCGGCTCCGGAAGAGGAAGAGCTCCCCGCCGAATCACCCGTTATCGAGATGGAGCTGGTCCCGGAAGAGGAGGCCCCGATCTCCCCCGAAGAGGAGGTTCTGGTAGCCGAGGTCGTGGAGGAGGAGTTCGTGGAAGGTGAACCTTCCATCGATGAGGCTGCGGTTCCCGAAGTGTGATATGTGACATTCACCGCCTTCCCAGGAAGGCTGATATCATAACCTTTATCTTGAATACCTTACATTGAAGGTCGATGAGCGACCTGATGATGTTGAGGCTGAACTACAACCCCCCGGATATACTGGAGCTGGGTTACGGCGAGATGTTCCGGAAGATCGAGGAGGTCACGGTTATCAAGCCGTTGATGCAGACCTTCGACAGATTCATTTTCGTTTGCGGCGTCGTGTGGAAAGGGGAACCGGACATAGATTTCCTCAACGATGTATCACTTGTGGAAAGCGCCTCGGAGATATCCAGAGAGGGCAACATGTCCCTCATCATGGTCTACGGGAAATTTCCGGAGATATACACCGATATCATACGGAAATTCTTCGACACCTTCAACTGTTTCCTGGAGTTCCCGGCAAGGCTTACCGAGAAGACCCTGTCGGGTACCATTGTCGGGACGAACGACAACATAAACCGTTTCCTCTCCTTCGCAAAGGCCTGGGGAGCCACTTACGAGGTCGTCTCGATAAGGAAGTATCTTCCTCATGTAGAGGGCGCCCTTTCCAATCTGACACCCAGACAGTTCAAATGCATGGAAGCGGCGGTCAGACTGGGATATTTCGACATACCCAGAAAGATCAACTCGAGGGAGCTTGCCTCGGAGCTCGGTCTATCCCATGCCACCGTCCTCGAACATATAAAGAAGGCCCAGAGAGAGATATTCCACGCCCTTTTCAAGGAATGATGGTTTCCATTCGCAAATAAGGAGATAAATGATAAATAGATACTCATCGTTGGATTCCAAGGAACGGATAAGATGCTTCTGGATCTGGCGCTTTCCACACCCGCCTTCATCATCCCGCTTGTTCTGATCGGGCTCTGTCTGGTCCTCTACGGCAGGGAGATACTCGAGGTACTGTCTTTTCCCATAGGAGCCCTGGCCGGGGGCATTCTTGCCTACATGATATTAAGGGGACTTCTTGCACCCTACGAAATACCCCTCCTTGTCGAGGTTCTGATCTCGTTCTTCCTTGTTCTCTTCGGAGGCATGCTCGGTCCGGGTACGATGGTAATAGTGCTTGCCGTGGTGGTGGCCATCACCTCCGTTGACGTGTTCAACGTATTCCTCGGAGAGGGTTACGAGGCCGTATCGTGGATCCTCGGTTCCTTCCTCTTTGCCGTTCTGATCTATCCCATACAGAAGTTCCTGCACATATCATCCGCCCTTGTCGGAGGGATACTCATTGCATCTTCCCTGTTCATGTTCATGGAAAGCCAGGACCCCGTTACCAGAACGGTGATCCAGCTGGTCATCATCTTCGTCCTTGCAGCCGCAGGCGGATTGTTCCAGTCCTGGCTTTACAGAAAGCTCAGGGCGGCGCAGGAGGAGATAGTCTGGGTTCCGACCCCCTCATCCTCGTGACCTCAATCACCATTTGAACCCAGCCTCTTTATCTCGTTCTGGACATCCTTCTCGAATCTCTTCCATCCTATGACAACCTGATGGACCGAGTATCTCGGATCGTCTATGATGACGCTCAGATCGTCCAGCTGGTCGAAGAGATCGAAGTTCACATCGAACCTCTGGGAGAGAAGAAGGAGCTTGATCCTTGCATTCTGTATCTCCTGGCGAATGAAGAACCGGAAGAAGAGCTCCACAAGATCCACCTTGATGTTGCCCTTCTCTATATCGTGGGATATCTTCAGTATTCTCTTCTCGTCATCCGCCTGATCGAGGTAAAGGGATCTCAGTGCCCTCATGGTCTCGAAGAAGCCTCCCTCGATCTCCACCATCTTTCCCCCGTTCGGAACAAGACCGGGATCGGAGAGGAACCTGAGCTCCCTCTCGAGCTGGTCCAGCCGGTCATTTATCATTCCGATCTCCCTTCGAAGCTCCTCTATCTCTTCCGAATTCATCATGCCGGTTAAGGTGAAGGGAGAATATCATCTTTTCCCGGGACAGGAGGGTGAGGGGGTCATTAATCTTCCCTTATAAGGGCGGAGATGCCCCTGCCGATCCCACTGGAAAGGGAGACATCATCCTCTCCGGTATCTTCGTCGAGCTCCCTGGAATGCTTTGCCACGATCTTGGCGTAGATGATCTCGAGGATCTCGTCGGAGAGCTGTTTTCTCCTTTCAGCTTCCCCGAGAGATTGTTCATCATCGTCGGCTCTCTTGAGGGTCCTTACAACCCGTGGTTCCATGGACATGATCTCACACCCTGTGACATACCCTGCCATCAATCGGGCGGAGCCTTATATCAACCGAACATGGGAGGTCCCATGGAGTCCCATGAAAGAGAGTTGAAGCGTGTTGGTGAATGCGGAGGTTCTATGGGATAAATCGAAGTATCATAAGTGAGGATAGTAACGCCCGGCCATTTAAAAAATAAATTTCGAATGAATTTTTTGGTTTTACTTGCCAAAGATTATATTCTGATCATATCGTGCGTGCCCATTTTCTCTAATTCAACAATAATAATGAACGAAAATGGGCCCGCCCGGACTTGTATAATATCTATAATGAGCCATAATT
>NJDO01000086.1 GCA_002254385.1 Thermoplasmatales archaeon ex4484_6
ACTCTCTTCCTCCCCGGACTCCTCCCATTCCTCTTCCTCAGCCTCCTCACCCTCCCAGCTCTCGAGCTCTTCCTCCTCGGCCTCCTCCCATTCCTCTTCCTCCCCTTCTTCCTCTTCGTCTTCGAACATATCCTCATCCAGAAGTGAGCCGCCTCTCCTCCGCGTCCTCGGCAGCTCCGGTTCCTCGACGGGGAGAGGGGGTCTCTCCATCTCACCGGCCTCTCTCTCCAACGGTCTCTTTTCATCGGCACCCTGCATCTTCCCGGGGAAGAGCGTCGTCATCTCGCTCTCCTCCCTTATCAGTGTGGGACCCTCGTGGAGGATCTCCTCCTCCTTCAAGGTCTCCTTCCTACCACGCCTTCGGATCCTCCGGGTCGATATCGATGGCGCGGTCCAGCTCCTTCAGTGCCTCCTCCAGCCTGTTTAGTTTCGCAAGTACCACTCCTCTCGAAGTGTGATGAATTGGACTCTTCGGGTCCAGATCGACCATGTCCGTTGTAACGTCAAGGGCGAGCTCCAGATCCCCCTCGGATATTGCGGAATCTAGTTCGCGTTTGAGCCTTTCCAACCTGCTCGGAGCCATCACTAACCACCATGCTGAACTTATCCTGCAGATACTGATATCTACGTTATCGGTTATTAATCATTCTTCCATTCTCTGGTCTTTCTCACATATCCTCGTCACTTTCACTTGAATCGACGATCATGTCCATTAGTATTATGCACGAGGAGATCCCCAGGACGATGTACGGATCCATCCTTTCCCCTCCGAGCACTGCCTCAATATGTTCGGTGAATCTCCGGACAGGGGCCTCTGCAGAAGTGTAAAGGTGCTCCCCGGTCGGTTCATGACCCTCCATCGACCGTCGGGCAGCCTTCCCCTCCAGCTCTCGATAGGTATTCAGGAACCCCTTAACGGCGGCTTCCTTCACCTCTTCGGGGTTTTCCCACGGCCCCTCCCATATGAAGGTGTCCTCCGGTATCGACCGTTTCGCTCCGTCAATTCCGAAGGAGATGTCCCTCACCAGCTCCCACATGTAGAGGTCCGGACCCTCGACGTACAATGCGGGATATGATACGGAAACAAGGACATTCATGCATCTCTCGACATGGGTCCGGTCCAGGGCCCTTCTTACGATGTATCTTCCGTTATCATGGAGATGCACCCTCGTGTCCTCTCCTATGACCGCCATCCCGTAACCGAGCTTCCCGGACCATCTTGCCCTCGTGAACGGGCCCAGAGGGAAAAGGACACCGAGAGCCTCCGGATCGAGGATGGCCGCAAACCGTGAGGCGGGAGCCCCGAACCTGCCCTCAACGGTGTATCTGGTGTATTCCGAACAGGGTGACACCGCCCTTGCGAGAGCTTCCTCCCTGCGGGATGTGGGGGGCCTTTTCTTCCTGTATGAGAGCTTCCGGTCAATGTCCATGCTCCATCCCTTGCGTTCACACTAGCCGGGCAGGGTAAATATCGTTTTTGCCATAAACCGGAAAGGCCGATGTAGATGCCGCAACATCTCAATCCTCGGTCTCGGCGGGAGCAAGGTCCTCTCCTCCACCGAACGTGAGCTGGGCAACCTCGTATATCCTTTCCATACCCTCTCCCTTGACAGCGGATACGGGGAACAGGCTCGAGGCTATACCGAGATCGTCCATGGCGCGGAATATTCCTATCCCCAGCTCGTTGGACAGGGAGGGATTGCTGTCGGATTCCTCGATGAGGTCCGCCATCAGCTGGTCGGGGAACTCCTGCCATCTCCTGATGTTCTCCATCACCGATGGTTCGGCCATGTCGGATTTCGAAAGGATCTCCAGGGACGGTACGAGAAACCTCAGCCTTGCAAGGGCCGAAAGCATGAGCTGGCTGGTGAAACCGGAAGGGGTCCGCGCATTGAAGGGATCCACGAGGTACACGAGCATTGAATTCTTGACAAGGTTCCTCACGAGCTCCCTCGAGGCCTCCCGGAAGGTGAAAAGCTCCATCTGCCCGGGTGTGTCGAAGATTATGTAGCGGCCCTCGTCCAGGTCAAGAGAGGATCTTATCCTTGAGCTGTAAAGGGCGAGCATGTCCGCGGCGACGATCTGTGCCCCGTTGGGTCCCAGTTCATACTCATCCATGATGTCCGCAAGGGTCATCCAGTCCCTCACGTCCACATCCGGTTCGTAGGGGGATGCATCCGCCCCGGGGTCAAGGTTTACGAGCTGGAACGGGTATCCGCCCTCCTCCATCCACCTAGCCAGTGATGCCGCAAGTGTCGATTTCCCGCATCCAGCGGTTCCGAGTATGTAGATTCCGACCGGTCCGTCCATGGTTTCAACCTCCGGAAGCAACGTCGATCACATCGACAGTATTCCCCTTGATCTCCGATAGAGGTGTGTCAAGGGGAACCGGAACCCCGTCACAGAGCACTATCACGCCGTCCGGAGGGAGCTCAAGGGACATTATCAGGTCCGATACGAGGCTTTCGGGTCTCATCTCCCTTGTCATTTCCCTCCCCTGCCTGGGCAGGTTCACCTTCAACGGGATTCCGCCTTCGCTCATGGTCTTCACGCTTTCCGGACCACCTGATGCGGGAGTGTTATTAAGCATTTCCCCGGTCCGCGGGATCATTCGCTGAAAAGGTATTTCAGAAGACTGGGGCCTCCCTCCTCTCTCCTCGAGAACAGGGCCATTACCATGGTTGTAAGCAGGAACCCTAGACCCATACCGAACGGGAAGCCTGTCAGAATCCGGGTCGGGTTCGTGCTCTCGTAGCTCATGCCCCAGGGCAGGATGGACATGTACGAGAGCGCCTGTATACCTCCGTCGAGGGCGGTGGGGACCAGCAGAAGAAGAATTGCCCCGGTGAACAGGATCGCCGGATGTCTCCCGAACCACCCCCTCCTGAACCTGCCAGGAAGTATGGAGGCGAAGATTATCGACGGATGATCGTGGGCCCTTGCCCTGATGAGAAGCACGATCCCGAGCAGAACCCCTATGAAAGTGGCCGTGTCCCTGGCACATACGGGGAGCTGATTCCCGTTGATTATGAGGGACCTGTTCATCATCTGATGGCAGTTTAGGTCCCCGAATGTGTAGACGATCATCGGAAACGGGTCCATTTGCTTCCACCTGTCGGTATGGTCTATCCAGTTGGCATTGGCATCCAGGTGGGTGACCGTTCCGTGGGGGACCGAAAGCGGGGCAAGGAAGAGTGATGTGACGAGCATCAGGTCGAGAAAGGCAAGGAAAATGGGAGCCCTGTGAACGAACCTGCTCGCTATGACCATGACGGGCGAACACGTTTGAAGGATATATCGATAATGGTCCATCGTCCCGGCTCAACGGCGGGGGAATGCCCCGCCTACAGCTCCAGGCGCTTCGCTATTACCCTTCTCTGCACCTCGGAGGTTCCCTCACCTATCGTGTAGAGCTTCACATCCCTGAAGAACCTCTCCACGGGGTACTCCTTGGTGAAGCCGTAACCGCCATGTATCTGGACACCGTTCACCGCTGCCCTTACCGCCGTCTCGGAAGCGAACAGCTTTGCCATCGAAGCTTCCCTCGTGAGGGGACGAGCTTCATTCTTTTTGATCACATAATTCGAGGTCAGATGCACCCAAGGGAATCATATCCCATCTTCGGTACGAGCAGATTCATGAATCTTCATGATCACTGAAAAACTATTTCTAGATGTTTTTCATAACCTTTTCATGACGAACTGGAGGTTTTCCCGAAATGGATAGAAAATACACACTTTCCGATTTTTTGAGATCTGCAGCTGCAAAGGACCCGAAAAGGATCGCCCTCTTTTTCGATGATAGAACCATTACCTACGAGGAGCTGGATGAACTCGCATCGAGATTCGCGAGCGGACTGCTCAGGATGGGGATCAAAAAGGGCGACAGGGTCGGGCTCTACATGCCCAATTACCCGGAATGGGTGGTCGCATTCTTCGGAATAGCAAGGATGGGGGGGGTGGTGGTTCCCATGAACACACGTTACAAGGGCAAGGAGGTGGACTACATCCTGAACAACTCCGAGGCCACGGGGCTGATCATGACATCCGATTTCCTCAACATCGATTACGTTGACATACTCGATTCCCTGAGGGGAAAGATACCTAAACTGAGAGAGGTCATAGTCCTCGGGGAAAAGAGAAGCGAGGGCATGACGGCATTCCAGGAAGTGCTCGATCTGGGAGCGGATCACGAGAGCGACGGGGAGCTGAAGAGGATAGATGCCGAAAGGGAAGAGGATGATGTCGTGTTCATCCTCTACACCTCGGGGACAACCGGGGAGCCCAAGGGGGCCATGCTGACCAACCTGAACATTGCAAAGAACGCCGAGCAGATAGCGGAGGTCATGAAGCAGGGTCAGGAGGATGTCTGCCTCATAGTCGTTCCCTTCTTCCACTGCTTCGGATGCGTCATAGGCATCTCCGCATGCGTCTCGGCCTCCAGCGGCATGGTCCCGATGCCCTCGTTCGATGCGAAACAGGCCCTGACCTACATGGACATGTTCGATATCTCGATCGTTCACGGTGTGCCCACGATGTTCATCAGCTACCTGGAGGAGATGAAGAAGGGGGATTACAAGCTGGAAAGTGTGAGGACCGGTGTGATGGCGGGAGCTCCATGCCCCGTTGAGATAATGAAGGGGGCCAGCGAGAAGATGGGGGCGAACATAGTCATAGCATACGGCCTGACGGAGGCATCTCCGGTCATCACCATGACAAGCCTGGATGACGAACTCAGGGACCGCGTGGAGACCGTGGGAAGGGCCCTTCCGGAACAGGAAGTGAAGATCGTCGATGAGAACAACAGGGAAGTTCCCCGCGGCACAACGGGGGAGCTCGTTGTCAGGGGATACAACGTGATGAAGGGCTATTTCAAGAAACCGGAGGCAACGAGAGAGGCAATCGACGAGGAAGGATTCCTCCACTCGGGGGACCTTGCCGTGATGGACGAGAGAGGATACGTGAGGATCGTCGGAAGGAAGAAGGAGATGTACATCTGCGGCGGATTCAACGTGTACCCCAGGGAGATAGAGGAGTTCCTCTTCAAGATATCCGCCGTTGAGAACGTTGCCGTTCTGGGCGTACCCGATCCCAAGTTCGGGGAGGTGGGTCTGGCGGTGATCAAGCTTGCCGAAGGGGAACACACGACCGAAGAGGAAATCATAAACTACTGCAAGGTGAACCTTGCCAATTTCAAGGTGCCCAGGTATGTTTGGTTCGTGGACGAATACCCCATGACCCAGTCGGGAAAGATACAGAAGTTCAGGCTCCGGGAGATGGCGGAGGAGAGGTTCGGACTCAAGGATGCAGGTAACTGAACCGGCATACCGGTGCATGCATCCGTGTGACGGGATCCGGGAGCCACCAGAAAAGGGTTCGGGCCGAACCACCCGGAGATTGTTGGAATAAAAAACATGATAAGTACCAAGGATAATAAAACCTTGTTCATCCTTCACCATAAGGTTTTATTACGCGGGCGCCATAGGGAAATCCCCCGAGGTAGAGCCCGGGGAAAAAGTGGATAGACCATCTTTCAGGGAGATTTGGGTAAGATTTCCCATTTTCCCTCAAAGGAATATACCATCATGACAGGGATTCCACGGAGGAGTGAGATGATAGAGATACGTTTTCACGGAAGAGGCGGACAGGGAGCCGTTGTTGCGTCGCGAATAATAGCCGAGGCGGCATTTCGCGAGGGAAAGGACGTTCAGGCCTTTCCCTACTTCGGGGTGGAGAGGAGGGGAGCTCCGGTCACCGCCTTCACGAAGATAGATGACAGACACATAAGGAACAAGTCGATGATATACGAGCCGGACCATGTCATAGTTCTCGAGGCGTCCCTCATCCAGGCGGTGGATGTCACCCAGGGACTCAAGAAGGACGGTATGGTTCTGGTCAATACCGAAAGCGACCCGGACGAGATCAGGCGCCAGCTGGATTTCGACAATGTGGCCGTTGTGAACGCCACAAAGATAGCGCTCGACAACCAGCTCGGTTCAAAGGTCCAGCCCATCGTCAATACCGGCATAACGGGAGCCTTCGCAAGGGCCTCGGGCCTCATATCCATCGAATCGGTGGAGGCAGCCATAATGAACATCGTCCCTAGATATCCCGAGAAAAACGCCAAAGCGGCAAGGGATGCTTACGAAGCCGTGATGCTTCCGGGAGGTGGCTGAATGCCCCAGAACATCGACGAGATACCTCCCACACCGATGAACACCGTCAGTTCAGAGGTGGTTAAAACCGGCGGCTGGAGAGCGTTCAAACCCGTTTGCGACGAATCACGCTGCATCAAATGCTGGATATGCTGGAAGTACTGCCCCGACGTGTCCATAGCCATCGGGGAGAACGGACCCGTGTTCGATTACGACCACTGCAAGGGGTGCGGCATATGCGCCAACGAATGCCCCGTCAAATGCATAGAGATGATACCGGAGAACAAGTGAGGTGAGATGATGGTCAAGGATATCATGACAGGAAACAAGGCGACCGCTTACGGGGCAATGCTTGCAAGGGCCCAGGTGGTGGCGGCATATCCGATAACACCGCAGACCACCATCGTGGAGAGAATAGCGGACCTCATAGCGGAGGGAAAGATGAAGGCCAAGTACATAATGGTCGAATCGGAACATTCCGCCATGGCAGCGACCATCGCCGCCTCGAACACCGGCGCCAGGGCGTTCACCGCCACATCCTCCCACGGGCTGGCACTCATGCACGAGGTGCTCATGTGGGCGGCAGGCGCCAGAACACCCGCCGTACTCGTGAACGTCAACAGGGCCATGGCTCCGCCCTGGTCGGTCTACGCCGATCATCAGGATGCGATGGCCCAGAGGGATACAGGTGTCATGCAGTTCTGGGCGGAGAACAACCAGGAGATCCTTGATTCGGTCATAATCGCATACAAGGTTGCCGAGAACAAGGACATACTGCTTCCCGCGATGATCAACCAGGACGCCTTCTACCTCTCGCACACATCGGAACCCGTGGACATACCGGATCAGGAACTGGTCGACCAGTATCTTCCTCCATTCGAGACCGAGGTGAAGCTGGACGTCGACAACCCCAAGGGTTTCGGCTCTTTCATAATGCCCCCGCAGTACATGGAGTTCAGGGGGCACATGGCAAGGTCCATGGACAAGGCAAGGGAAGTCATCAGGAAGGCGGACAGGGAATGGGAAGAGCTGACCGGCAGATCCTACGGGGGCCTCATGGACATGTACCGCTGCGAGGATGCCGAGTTCATCCTGTTCGGTGCCGGGACCATGATGTCAACGGCCAAGGATGTTGTCGATGAGCTGCGAAAGGAGGGTCGGAAGGTCGGAATTGCAAGGCTGAGGGTGTTCAGACCCTTCCCCGTGGACGAGGTCAGATATCTGGCGGACAGGGTCCACGCCATAGGCGTTCTGGACCGGACCTACACGTTCGGCTACGGAGGACCGCTCTTCAACGAGATGAACTCCCAGATGTACAATCACGGAAAGAGACCTCCCACCAAGAACTACATCATAGGGGTCGGGGGCAGGGATGTGAGACCCAAGCACATCCGGGGCATATTCGATGACCTGGAGAAGGTGTCGAAGGAGGGATACGGTGAGGAGGGAGAGATACACTGGTGGGGCCTGCTTGACGGGAAAACTCCCGAGGAGGAACTGTAGGAGGTGATGATGATGGCTAAACTCACGATACCGGAAGAGGAACTGATGAGGGCGGGGCATATGGGATGCCTCGGCTGCGGCGCGACCATGGCCATGAGATACGTGCTCAAGGCTGCAGGTCCGAGGACCATTCTCTCGATCCCGGCATGCTGCTGGGCGGTGATGCCGGGCGTTTGGCCCAATACGTGTCTGGCCGTTCCGGAGCTCTACACTCCCTTCGAGACCACGGGAGCCTCCATCTCGGGAATCAGGGCCGCACTGGACGTGCAGGGCCAGGAGGATGTGAACGTCATCGGTTTCGCGGCTTTACATCATGTACGACAACGAGGCATACATGAACACCGGAATACAGAGGTCCGGCTCCACACCCGTGGGCGCATGGACCACGACCACACCGGTGGGAAAGACCGGCGCCTGGGAGAAATCACCCAAGAAATCCGTGGCCGATATAATGATCGCTCACAGGATCCCGTACGTGGCAACGGCATCCGTTGCATATCCGGAGGACCTCATCAGAAAGGTCAACAAGGCCCTTTCCATAAAGGGGACCAAGTTCATCCAGATATACTCCCCATGCCCGACAGGCTGGAAGATGGATCCCGGCCTGACAGTGAAGATAGCAAGGGAGGCCGTATCATCAAGGGCCTTTCCGCTTTTCGAGGTGGAGGAGGGGGTCATGACGATCACGATGAAACCCAAGAAGACCCCTCTCAAGGAATACCTTCACATGCAGGGAAGGTTCAGACACATGCCCCGGGAGCTCATAGAGGAACAGGAAAAGATCCTTGACATGAAATGGGAGGAGCTTCTCTTCAGGGAAGAATGTTCGAAGAACACTCCCTGATACGGAACGTGTGCATCCCCGGACAGGAGAGATATTTCATGCATGAACTGTTAGAGGACAGACCAGGAAAGAAGATGCTAGTGCTGGGCAACGAGGCCATAGCAAGGGGCGCCGTTGAAGCCGGCGTTTCCGTGGCAGCCACATACCCGGGGACACCCTCCTCGGAGATCGGGAACACCCTCCACAGGATAGCCAAGGAAGCGGGAATGTACTTCGAGTTCTCCACGAACGAGAAGGTTGCGTTCGAGACCGCCGGTGCCGCCGCCGTTGCGGGAGTGCGGGCCTTCAGCTTCATGAAGCATGTGGGGCTGAACGTCGCCGCCGATGCCTTCATGACCCTTGCATATACGGGGGTAAGGGCGGGATACGTTGTCCTTACCGCGGACGATCCTTCCTGTCACTCATCCCAGAACGAGCAGGACAACAGGTACTACGCCAAGATGAGCGGCGTTCCCATGGTGGAGCCCTCCTCACCCGAGGAGGCCAGACGGATGATGCATTACGCCTTCGAGCTTTCGGAGAGGTTCGAGGAGCCGGTCCTCTTTCGGACCACCACCAGGATGAACCATGTCCGCGGCGTAATGGAGTTCGGAAAGATAACACCCCCCAAGGGCAGGGTCCATTTCGAGAAGGACCCATCGAGGTTCGTCACCGTTCCCGCCAATGCCAGGAAGAGGCACCTTGCCCTCCTTGAAATAATTCCGAAGATGAGGGACGAATCCGAGGTATCCCCCTGGAACAGGGTCGTTGTCCCGGAGAAGAAGAACACCTCCGGGGACCTGAAGCTGGGGATCATCACATCCGGGGTGTCCTTCAACTACGTCATGGAGGTCCTCAACAACGTCGAGCTCGACGTGACGGCGCGGGTGCTGAAGCTCGGGATGACGGCACCGCTTCCGGAGGATATGATATCCGAGTTCTGCCGGGAGAACGATCTGGTGCTCACCGTCGAGGAGGGGGAGCCCTACCTCGAGGAGGCCGCGAAGGCGCTTCTCAAGGAGAGAGGGGTCACCACGACCGTTCTCGGAAAGAGGGACGGCCACTTTCCTATACCGTTCGAGTACAATCCCGACATCGTTCTGAAGGGGATCGCTTCGGCCATCGGTTCGATGGGGAGGAAGGTAGAGCTTCCCGTTCCGGAAGAGAATGAATGGGACACATCCCTTCCGGAGCCTCCGAGGCCCCCGGTCATGTGCCCGGGCTGCCCCCACAGGGCCGCCTATTTCGCGGTGAAGAAAGCGACGAAGGGGAAGGCCGTATTCCCCACGGATATCGGGTGCTACACGCTCGGCATCATGCCCCCCCAGCTCATAGGCGACATACTTATATGCATGGGAAGCTCGGCGGGGTCGGCCGGGGGGCTTTCCAGGGTCGTTGACGAACCGGTTATAGCCTTCATGGGCGATTCCACGTTCTTCCACACGGGAATACCCCCCCTGGTCAATGCGGTGCACAACGGTCACAACTTCGTCCTCAACATAATGGACAATGCAACGACAGCCATGACGGGGCATCAGCCCCACCCCGGCCTTCCCATTGACGGCATGGGCGACCCCGCCCCCTTCATCTCCATCGAGAAGGTCTGCAGGGGTCTCGGTGTGCAGTTCGTAAGAACGGTGAACCCCCTGGACCTGAAGGAGACCCAGAAGGTATTCGAGGAGGCGATCGCGTTCGATGGGCCCGCGGTGGTGATAACCAAATCACCCTGCGCACTGCTGCTGGACAGGAACCTGAGAAGGGCGGGAAGGACAAGGGTCAAGTACACGGTGTATCAGGACAAGTGCACCAAATGCGATATCTGCACAAGCACCTTCGCATGTCCGGCCTTCTACAAGATCGGTGACGACCACTACATAGACCCCGAGCTGTGCCTATCCTGCGGTGTATGCGAGCAGGTGTGCCCCTTCGGTGCCATGGGTCCCATCAAACAGGAGGGTGAGTGAAATGGTCATGCTGAACAGGGATACCTGCACCATCCAGATAGTGGGAGTCGGGGGACAGGGCGCCTTGACGGTATCAAGGATAATCGGGGCCGCGGCCCTGAAGAAGAACGTACCAATCATAATCAGCGAGATACACGGCATGGCCCAGAGGGGCGGGGTCGTCAAGACGACCATCAGACTGGGGGACACCATTTCCCCGCTCCCGTTCAAGAGCGACATAACGTGCCTCGTAGGTTTCGAGCCCCTCGAAGTTTACAGGGCCAGGGACGAGATATCGAAGGATACCGTCGTTGTGATCTCCACGGATCCCATACGCCCCATCTCCGTATCGTCCTGGGGAAAGGTCTACCCCGAGGTTGACGATATCATAGAGGAGGTGAAGAAGCATACGGAATGCACCTTCTCCCTCTCCGCCAGGGAAAAGGCCCAGGAAGCGGGGAACGAGAGGGTCACCAACGTCCTCCCGTTCACGTGCGAGGAGCTGAGGGAAGCCATCGGGGAATCGGTCCCCGAAAAGAGCCTCGAAGCAAACCTTAAGGCATTTGACCTTGGTTACGGAGAGGTCCATGACAGGAAGAAGTAAAAAGATAGGAATAACCACCACCGTCCCCCTGGAACCTTTCCTTGCTGCGGATGTCATCCCCGTGGACCTGAACAACGTTTTCGTCTCCGGAAGCGGGGCCAACGAGAAGGTCGAGGAGGCACAGGTCAGGGGATTCCCAAGGAACATATGCACATGGATCAAGGGCATATACACGGCTTCAAGGGAGGTCGACGGCGTGGTGGGGGTGGTCCGAGGCGACTGCTCCAACACGGAATCCCTTCTTTCCACCCTGGAAAGGGAGGGGAAGAGCGTACACCCCTTTTCATATCCGTTCGTCAGGGAGAGGGAGCTCCTCGAAGAGGAGATCTCGAATCTGTGCAGCTATCTGGGGACGACGATCGAGAAAAGCGGTGAGATGGCTCCGGAGGTGAGAAGGCTCAGGGACATGGCCCTTGAACTGGATGAGATCGCCTGGAAGGAGGGGGGGATACATGCCCGGGACGTGCATCTTGCACTTGTGTCTACCTCCGACATGAACTCGGATCCGGACGGATGGGAAAGGGATGTGAGGGCGCTGATCGACGGTCCCCGGGATCCATCGTTATCGACGGGAGGGCCGCGGCTCGGCTTCATAGGTGTTCCCCCGATAATCTCCGATCTGTTCCCGAAGCTGGAAGGGCTTGGGGCCAGTGTGGTCTTCTTCGAGGTCCAGAGGCAGTTCGCCATGCCCGAGAGGACCGGGGACTGGGTCAGGGACTACCTGGAATACACATATCCCTACGATATAGGAAGAAGGGTGAAGGATATAAGGGAACAATCGGAAAAGAGGAGAGTAGACGGCATCATCCATTATGTCCAGTCATTCTGCCACAGGCAGATAGACGATATAATCTTCAGGAAGGAACTGGGCCTGCCCGTACTGACCCTGGAGGGGAACCTTCCCGGCCCGCTGGACGAGAGAAGCCTCATCAGGCTCGAGGCGTTCCTTGACGTGCTGGAGGGAGGGCCTTGACCGGGGCGGAGGAGATACTGAACGTCCTCGAGGAAGGTGAGGGGAGGATCGGGCTGGATGTGGGTTCGAGGTCCGCGAAGGCGGCATTCCTCCGGGACGGAGAACGGATTCTGCTGAGATGCGATACCATGGACCTTCTGGAAGGGATCCCTTCCCTGCATGTTTCGAAGGAGCTGGAGATCGTATCCTGCGGTTACGGGAGGAAACGCGTTCCCGATGCATTCTCCATCCCGGAGATAAGGGCCCATGCCACGGGGGTGATGAAGGTCCTGGACATCGATGACTGCACGATCCTGGACATTGGAGGGCAGGATTTCAAGGTCATAAGGATGGAGAACAGATCCATCAGGGATTTCACAATGAACGACAAATGCGCCGCGGGAACGGGCAGGTTCCTCGAGAAGATGGCATCCATGCTGTCGATGAGCCTGGAGGAGCTCGGGAAGCATGAAGGTTCCGTGAAGGTGCTGGAATCAACATGCTCGGTGTTCACCGAGACCGAACTGATCTCCCTGATGATGGAGGGGAAGGGGCGGGACGAACTCGCATCGGGGTCATCCATTCCGTATTCGAGAGGGTGAGACCATACCTCCGGAGCTTCCCCGCGGA
>NJDO01000087.1 GCA_002254385.1 Thermoplasmatales archaeon ex4484_6
CTCCCCACCAGAGCATTATGATGGTCGTCCACCAGTCCCAGATGGATATCTCGAGACCAACGGATATCGTTGACCAGGTAACGTTGAACCACAAGGACATGTTCCATATGTACTCGTTGTTGACCCCCTCGAAGGAATACCAATCGAAGTGGTTCAGACCCGAGTGTATCCTTCCTGGCATCGTCGGAAGTGTTCCCGTGGCATTGTTCAGATCATTGGGAGCACCCGCGGTGTATGTATCCGAGAACGGGAAGTTATTCGACTCCCCTGTCCAGGATACCTCGAACTCGTAATCCACGTAGAAATCATCCCTGTCAGGTGCTTCAGGTGTAACCCAGTAGCTATAGGAGACCCCAATATAGTACCAACCGTCCTCGGTGAGGCCTCCCGTCATCCCGTTTGTATCCTCGACCCCGTGGGACTTGTCGGGAGTTCTGAAATTGGTGGTCCAGTTATCGGTATAGCTCCAGCCGTCATCCACTCCGTTATCGTACCAGAATTTGGCACCTCCAAGCTCCTCGAATCCCCAGAAAGGATCCATGTAGACTATGAAAACCGATATGAAATCAAGGATATCGGATCCGAACTCCGTGATCTGACCCTGGGCATCGACCTGATACTGGAGCTCGTAGAGGGTAACCTCGTCACTGCTGAAGGAATTCAGCTGGAACGTCACGTTCTGAAGGGCTCCGGGAACGTTGGGATCGATTCCGGTGAACTCCATCTTGTACCAATCTATGTAATCTCCCCGGTCCCCCGTGGGATCGGTTGCGGGGTAGAAGAGATCGCCGGTCACAACTTCCCCGTTCGAGGAGATCTTCGATCCGTTGAAGGGGTCGTCATTGTTGGATGTGTCCGACGCCCTTGTCGGTGCGGCCATGTCCATCGATCTCACCGGATGGAAACCATTGTTCCTGAGACTCTGCGACAGGTCCGTATCCACACCGGGGACCTTGACCCCGGAAAGCCTCGTGTCAAGGGTCGGGGTCCCTTCGAGCTCGGGAAGCTCGATCTTCTCGAAAGCCTTCCCCATCGTGGACGGGTCCACCTTCTCTATCTTGACATTGTCGGAATCCGTGATGAAGGGCGTATCGCCCTCGTTCACTACCTCCTCCTTTATCTTATCGTGCTGCACTCCCGCACCTACCAGTCCGACGGGCATTACCATTACCACCATCAGAAGCAGGGCAAGGAGAACGCTCTTTCCATCTGCATGCATGCATTTTCCTCCGTTTGTTATCGAGCCGAGATCTCAAGTATTTTTGCGGTCCATTCTTGGCTTCGCAGTGGCTCTTGAAGGGGCATCCGTTCTTTTCATTTATAACCTTTAGATTCAGGGGGGTCATCATTTGCGTCACGTCATCCCCTGCTGTCAGCCATTCACCTTCCTTTCCGGGCAACCTTTATTATTACCGGTGATGTATGCGGTTATATCATGGCCAAGTTGACCTTCCTCGGTACGGGGGGAGGCAGGTTCGTCACCCTCATGCAGGAACGGTCGACGGGGGGCCTCTACCTTGACGACGGGACCAGGGTCCACGTGGATCCCGGTCCGGGAGCACTGCACGCTTTGAGGAGGAACCTGATAGACCCGACAAGGACCGACGCACTGTTGATATCCCACTGCCATCCGGACCATTACGCAAACGCCGAAACCCTCATCGAGGGCATGGTGACAGGTCACAAAGGGAAAAGAGGGACCCTGATTGCACCGAGGTCCGTGCTGAAGGGGAGCGGGAGAATAGGTCCGGGCATCTCCAGGTACCATCAAGAGAAGCTCGGCAGGGTTCATCTCACCTCTCCCGGTGATGAATGGCTGCTCGGCAGGATCAAGGGAAGGACCACACCGTCGATGCATTCGGACCCTTACGCTGTCGGATTCAGATTCAACACCTCCTCCGGGGTCATCTCCTACGTGGCGGATACCGAACTGAGAAGGGAGATAATCGACGCCCACATGGGTGCAAGGGTCCTGATCCTTGCAACGACCCGGCCGCTGAGAGCAAGAATACCGCATCACCTGTCAACGGAGGATGCAGCCGTATTCGCCGAGAGGATCGAGCCGGAACTCTGCATTCTTACCCACCTGGGAAAGAGATTCCTTACCGACGGACCAACGCAGCAGGCGGAATGGATCAAGAACAGGACAGGGGTGCCCACGATCGCCGCAAACGACGACATGGTCATCCATATCTCCGACGAACTGCAGGTTTCCCTCCCCCCTAGAAGGGAAGCCTGATATCTATCCCTGTGTTTGACCCCGGGGTTCAATAATATTCAATACAATCCATACCGCAACCTTTATTGAACAAGAATGATTAGCAGGCCCGATAACATGAACGAAGAGGAATACATGTTGGAAGAAATGAGAAAACAGCTGGTCTTCCTGTTCAATCTCAAGGATTCCCTTAAGGACCTGGATGACAGAATAAGGAACACGGCTCTCTTCCTTGCCAGGGATGACCTTGCGGAAAGACACAGGGAGATAGAGGACTGGGACGTTGTCCTTCGGCCCGACGAGGCGGCCATTTCCGGCATGGTGGACGGAAAGGTGGAGGTTGCCGCAAGGGTGAGGACCATGAGCCTCCACGGAAAGAGCAGCTTCGGGGGAAGACAGGGAGAGGCCATGAAGCGGAATCTCGAAAGGATCATGTCCGAGAAGGCAGAGTTCAAGTACCTCTACCTGCTGGATCCCTGGACGGCGCACATCGTCAAGGAAGCATTCCACCCGTCCAACGTATCCATTCTCCCGATCCTCAAGGACGATATTTCCCCGGTAATGAGGAAAACGACCCGCGCAGCCGAGGACACGGAAGGCAGCTTCATGGAACCTCCCGGCCAGATGGTGGAGGATATCATCACCCAGGAGGAGTTCCCCGAGGACAGGACCATAGTTTGCCCCATATCGAGGACATCCATAAGACAGGGGTTCCTCTACATTCCCAAGGACAAGGGGCATCTCCTCAAAGAGGGGGCCGTGAAGATATGGATAAGAAAGGATGCCTCCCTGACGTCCAAATGCATGATATCACGGACCGGTGGGGTCAGGATCGGCGGGGGGCTCACCAAATGGTTCAGGTCGATCGGCCTGAAACCCGATGATGAACTCATAATGGGCCATCAGGATGATGGCTCCCTTCTTGTCCTCATGATAAGAAGGACCCAGCCCTTCACGGGTTCCCCACCCGTGGTAGAGACCGTCAAATGGAACTGATCCCGACGGATACGATCCATTGATGGGAAGTGATCCCATGAGAAGGTTCACAAAAGGCACCAGAGACAGACTCGAGAGGATCGAGGAGGGGCTGGTCCGGTTGTCCCGCGACCCGGATTTCAAGATCAGCTCCGACGAGCACGAGAATGTTTGCGACATTGTTTTCGCAGGAGGAGGAGCGAAGGGGGTCGCTCAGATAGGGGCCCTGTGGGCTTTTGATAAGCTGGGAATCAGGATCAAAAGGCTCGCGGGAACCTCCGCGGGTGCCATCAATGCATCACTGGTGGCCGCAGGTTACAGCACCGATGAGCTCTGCGAAGAGATGCTGGACCTTGACTTCATGCAGCTTCGGGACGGCTTCTGGGATCAGCGCCTGCCCAAGATGGCAAGGATAATAGCCGTATCATCCTCCTACGGCATGTACAAGGGGGATAATTTCCAGAAATGGCTTGAGGAGAAGCTTGTCGAAAAGGAGGCGAATACCTTCGGAAGGCTTCCCCTGCATGCAGCTGGAATGCTTGCGGAACTGGACCGGAAGGACTCTCCGAGACTGCAGATAATGGCATCCGACATCACGCATTCATGCGAGATACTGATGCCCCGGGATCTGGTCCTGGACAGGTACGGTAATCTAAGGGCCCCGAGCTTCCCCGTGGCGGCAGCCGTAAGGATGTCCATATCCGTTCCCTTCTTCTTCACACCTTACAGGCTTCACCATTCCCTGATAGTGGATGGCGCCTTTGCCTCCAATCTGCCCCTCGAGACATTTGACAGGAAGGACCCGGAAGAGGTTAGATGGCCCACCTTCGGGATGAACCTCGTCTCGGACCCGTCCCCCCCGATGGATACGGGGGACCTGTTCCACTTCGGTCTTGCGGTATTCGATACAATGCGGTACGGCCAGTCCAAGATGTCCTACATGGAGTACCCCACCCGCATCTGCAGACTGTTCGACATCCCCACGGGGGACGTGAGAACCCTGGATTTCGGTATAACCAGGCAGCATAAGGAGAGACTGTTCGTCAATGGAGCATTGACGGTCCTCAAGACCCTGAAGGGTGAGGACGGTGCGGGTATCCGGAGGATATGGAACTTCGATACATACATCAAACTGAGAAAGAGATGGAGCTTCCCGCCGATGGACGAGCCCTTCCTCTGAATCTTCCTGGGAAGACGCGAGACTCTTCTACAGCGGTGGTGCAGGTGGTGCGGGGACCTCCGGCATCCTGGGTGGAGGAGGCGGGGAAGGAGGCTGCGGGCCCGGACGTTTGGCAGGGGCCTGATTGCCGGATGGGGGTCTGATGTAACCCACATTCCCACCCCCCTGAATATGCGAAGGTGAGACCTGCTTGACCGGAACCTGATTCCGATTCACGGGCGGGCCTTGATGGGGAAGCTTTCCCCCCTGCAGATGGGCATGGTGGTGGAAATAATGGTGCCTTGGATGGGGGGGATGCATCCTGTGTTCCTTTCTCTTTGTCAGGATCAACAACAGTATCAGGACCATGAGGATGAGAAACAGCAGGGCCCCGCCTACAGCTCCCACAAGAATAACTGTCGGGGTGCCCGTTTCCGCCACTTCAACCGTTATCTCCTCCGAGCTCTCATGCCCCGCCTCATCCCTTGCCAAGATCGTCACCTCATATGTGCCTCCCTTCGAGTAGGTGTGTGCTATCAAGGGCTCCTCAAGCCATCCCGACTGGTCCCCGTCCCCGAAATCGATGAAGTATGCCTCCACCCCCGAACCCTCATCCGTTGTGAAGGACAGATCGAACAGGACCTCCTTTCCGGCCTCCGGTGAGGTGGGGGGTGTAACCACGACCTTGGGTCCCACGGCATCCACAAGGAACGTTGCGGTCCTGGTCCTCTCCCTGTTTCCCGCTTCGTCCACACAGTAATATGTCAGGAAGAACTCTCCCTCCTCTCCCGGAGGAAGGATCCCACCGTTGTATGCCTGCATGTCCCCCTCCCCGTTCCACGAATAGTAGATGATCGTCCCCTCCGTGGATCTCAGGAATATCATCGGTACATCGGTTATCCACCCCTCATCATCGGGGGAGGAATCCATCGAGAGAACGGTCTCCTCCGTCACCGTGTCCACCTTGAATTCCATCGACCATGTCAGACCCTTGTTTCCTGCCTGATCGACGGCATGGGCCACGAGAGAGTGCTTTCCATCGGGGATGACAAGGGCGGATGAGAACACCTGCTCCGTCCCTCCATCCATTGTGTAATACACGATGGAAGACCCGTACTCATCGGTTGTGAAGAGGGATACCACGGGACGGGTTATATACCACCCCAGTGCCCCATCGGGCATGGCAGGGGTTATCTCGGCTTCTATGTCCGGCGAAACGGTATCATACGGGACCTGGAAGCTCCTCACCTCTTCCTGGTTGCCGTGGATGTCAATGGAGTGGAAGTAGAATGTGTTGTTCCCCTGAGGGGGTGTGACAGGGTCCCTGTAGACGGTCCACTCCTCGGTTCCGGACCACCTGTAATAGGTTTCCGCGCTTCTGTCCGAACATGTCAATTCCAGCATCATAGGGGAGGTGTACCATCCGAACCCGTTCTTCTTCTCACCTCCGGTGTTCAGGATCGTTTCGGGAGGGATCGAGTCCACCTTGAAATGTATGACGACCTCCTCATCCCTGTTTCCCGCCTCATCCACTGCCTGGAGGTGAAGTGTATTGTCACCCTGGAGGGCAAATATGGTCCCGTTGGACATCTCTCTTGCACCCATACCCCACCAGTAGTCCACTCTCTGCGGGGAAGCTTCCGATCCGGAGATCGATGTTAGTATCACGGGCAATGTATTGTACCATCCGTTCTCCCCGTCGGGAGAGGTTGGGGTCACCTCGTATTCCAGAAGCGGTGTGTCGGGATCGTACTTCAGTGTTATTGTGGTATATTCCTCCTCGTTGCCCGAGAGGTCCTCGCTCCAGTATTCGAAGATGTTGTCCCCTTTCAGGGTCTGTACCGTTCCGTCATATTCGAAACTGCTTCCCCCGTTCCATCTGTAATATATCTCTCCGGGTTCGGAAGATGCCAGATGGATACCCGGATCCGCCCTGTACCATCCGGAAGAACCATCCGGGACCGGGCGGTCGAGTTCCAGAGTGGTCTCAGGAGGTGTGTCGTCCGATATGTAGATATCCTTCTGATATGGCTTGAAATCCCTCTTGGTCACGGTTACCGTCGCATATGCCGGCTGGGAAATGATGAACGGGATGACCACATTTCCGTAGCCGTCCGTCAGACCTTTCGAGGACAGTGAGAGATCCTCCGAATAGACGGTGACAACGGCATCCTTCACCGCCCTCCCGGATCCATCCTTCACGTTCACGGTGAAGTTGGAATAGTAGTCGGAGGTGTGATCCACCGTTACAGAGAAGGATGATATGGGGTTGATCCAGATGGAGGTCTCGGGGGAACCTAGTATGTTGTGCTCCACCCAAGCGTTGTATGCGAACTGGTACGAATTGAACCAGGCCCCCCAGCTGTCCACATAATGAGATTTCGCCTCATGAAATATCTCGGCCTGATGCACCCTGCCGTTCTTCATCATCCGGAGCACATCCTCCTGGATGCCGGGAGCACCCGGAAGGTAATCGTAATAACCAATTCCCCCCTCCGTTGTCCTGGAAGCTCCGACGTAACCGATGGCTCCCCCGTTGGGATTCTCTATGAAAGCCTCGGATATTGAATCCCAGTTCGGGTTATCGAACCAGTTGGTCTCGCAGCTCATTGCGGTGATGAAAGGCAGCCTGGGTGACTGGGATATGGTCCTTGCCTCATCGGTTCCGTAAAGGAATGAAGCATCATTCTGGGGCCCCTCCGTCCACATTGCATAGTAACCGTGTCCCATGTATACGATGGTGGACAGACCGGACCTCATTCCCTGGTCCACGTTGGAATAGGTCAGCGCCTTTGCACCGGCCTGCTGCTGGACCTGGCCCACCGAATAGTACTTGTCGGGAGTGTCATACACGCTGCTCAGATAGCTCGACCAGAGATACTCGCACTGTCTGGGTCCGTCATCCGTTTCGTGCGTTGTGGAACCGAACAGTCCAACCCTGGAGGTCCACGGCCCCACCTCGGGGTTCCTCTCGTATCTCACCACCTTTCTGGCCCAGTTGAGGGTCTCCTGGTCCGTGTCCGAGGACACCCTGCTGACATAGACGTCGGGCACGTAATCCGTGATATCCCCGAGTTCGGCCCACTTACCGTCCCCGTCGCCGTCCCAATCGTCATAGCTCCCGTCCAGACATGCAAAGTATGTGTCCGCCGGAAGTGTGGACGGCTCCCCCTGATACGGGTCCATGTCCCATGCCATCAGGGACGGAACGTACTTGGGTTCGCCTGCAAGCAGGACCCATTTCAGCTGTTTCCCGTCACCGAAGAAGGTATCATGAACGAACTGCCAGATGGATTGGGCTCCTCCAAGTGACGGATAGGCCCCGTTGACCAGTGAATACTTCACAACGGACACCGTGA
>NJDO01000088.1 GCA_002254385.1 Thermoplasmatales archaeon ex4484_6
ATGAAACCCGGGCTCTTCAGGATGAAGTGGCTAATGGAAGCTCTGGGATTTCCGCAGATGTCCATTCCGTCGATCCACGTGGCCGGAACCAATGGAAAGGGTTCCACCTGCGCCATGGTGGATGCGATCATGTCCTCCTTCGACGTGAGGAGGGGGCTCTATACCTCTCCCCACCTGCAAAGGTTGACGGAACGCATGGTGTTCGACGGGAAGGAGGTCGAGGAAGGGGAGCTCCGTGACGCTCTTGACCACATCTTCGGGATCATAGACGGGAAACCCTCGAAAAACGGGGAGCCGACCTATTTCGAGATCCTCACAGCGGCCTTCTTTCATCTTTCTAGTGAAAGAGGATCCGACCTGAACATCGTGGAGGTGGGCATGGGAGGAAGGCTGGATGCCACGAACATCCTCGAACCTGCCGCCTGCGCCATCACATCGATCTCCCTGGACCATCAGGAGCATCTCGGGGAGGAGGAGTACACGATCGCCAGGGAGAAGGGGGGCATAATACATCCATCGACACCGGTGGTGATAGGCCCCCTTCACATGGAAGGAGACGAAGGCAGGAGGGCCCTGCGGGGCCTTCTCGAGATATGCACGTTCAACGGATGCCCGACAATACTCCTCAGTTCCGAGGAGGGTTCGGAGGAAGGCATGGAGATGCTGCGTTCCAGCGGAGTCCCCGATGGAAGGCTGCTCGTTGTGGAGGGTTCGGTCAAGGATGGGAGGACCTTTGCCCGCATATCAACGGCTCCGGTAGTGGAGGATGGCCCCTTCGCTGATGTTTTCCAGCTGATGGACACATTGCTTCCCGGTGATTTCTCGACACCTCTTCTTGGGCTGCATCAGGCATACAACATGGCGGCCAGCATATGCCTTTCGCTGCTCTCTCTCCCCTCGGCAAGGTCCCATCTCCGCCTGAAGGAAGGAGACAGGGGGGCCCTGAATGACCTGATAGACGGGTCCCACGGGGAACTCCTGAAGGACCCCGGGACGGAAAGGATGGCGGAGCTGATCAGGGAGGGATTGGGCAGAACACGTATTCCCGGAAGGATGGAAAGGTTGACCTCCAATGACGTTGAGATCATCTACGATGGCGGACACAACTCACAGGCTGCCGGGTCACTTGCATCCACCTTTCAGCTAATCCACCCCGGGAAGAAGGCCCCGATGCTCTTCACGATGAAGTCCGACAAGGATCCCGTATCGTACCTTGCCAATACGAGCAAGATACTTTCTTCCCTGGTGATCACGGAATTGAAGGAGGGAGGAATGTCCACCGTGGACATGGCCAGAGCGGCAGCTTCCCTTGGAGATGAAGGGTTCGACATCCACATCAGACCCGACATGGATTCGGCCCTTGCTCTATGGGGACGGTTGACAGAGGAGGACTCGATCGGTATTGCAGGAGGAAGCTTCTACCTCTATGAACCGTTGATGAAATGGCTCAGAAGGCCCAGGTAACCCATTCTCTCCCTCCAATTGCCAGTTTCAGGGTGCCCTTGAGATTCCTCCTCAGTTCGGGCCTCCTCCACACCTCCTTCACGAGTTCGGCCTTCCTCAACGTCCAGATATCACGCCCTCTGACGAGAGAGGTCAGTGCATCGAGTGCCTCATCGCTCAGGCCGGAAAGGAATCTGTTCCTGTCAAGGTTCATTGGCGTGAACGCGGGATGCTCTCTCATCCTGTTCTCCCAGCTCTCGAGCGCCTTCTCATCACCCGAGAGGGATCTTGAGATGGCCTGGCCCCCTTCCTTTCCCGAAAAAAGGGCACCTACGATCCCCCCCTTGGACACCGGATTGGTGAATCCACCCGCATCTCCGACGAGGATGGCGCTTTCATCCACTCTCACCTTCCCCATCCCCGATACGGGGATCGGACCGCCGTGATGGGACCTGATGCGGTTCCTGTCGATATTCAATGTCGACAGCACCCATTCAAGCTCCCTGACCGGATCCCCGTATGTGACCACACCGGCGTTCACCTCGTCTCCCCGCGGAAAGTACCATCCGTATCCCCCACGGAGAGAGGCGGTGACGAGAAACATGAGCTTCCCGGAATCATCCCCGATACCGAGCTTCACCTCCAGGGCCCTCATGAAGGTCATGTTCGTCTCTCCGACAACCTGCTCTATCAGGGATAAATCCTATATTGCCTTTTCCATAAGAACCTGCACAAACAGATTGCCTGCCCCGACTGTGGGGTCACTGGCCGGAGAAGCTCCTCATCGAAAAGGTCCCTTTTTAAATTGAATCCACTGACACTCGTGTATATCTCATCCCCCGAACGCGACCTGATCCTCCATCCCTCGATCCGGCCCTTGATCCATGGTCCCTGATGATCGAGGCCGGATAACCTCATGGTCCTTTCGGATATCGCCTCACCGCATCTGATGGGGGTTCCCGGATGAACGTTCGAGTCCAGGAGCAGGACATCATGCCCACCTGCCGAGAGCACCTCCGCAGCGCTCGAACCTGCCGGCCCCCCACCTATCACAATCACATCTCTGACCGGTCGATCATCTGGCAAGGATTTCCTCCACGGGGTTCGACAATATCATGCTGCAATATCCTCTTTACCGTCCGCCATTTCCGGTGAGGATGCGGGTTAAACCCATATCTAACAATCTTCCCGGAACTTCCCGCAAGAACGATTCCAATGCTCAATCATCGAAGATATCCTTGATATAACTGGTCCCCGGAAAACCGTCAGAGTTCCTGTACTCCGAGCTTATGTAGAAACATTTCATCTGCAGGGAGTACAGACTGCTGTCGGACATTATCAACCGGCTCATACCGTCCACCTTCGAGTTCAATGATTCTGGCGCTTATATAAAGCTTTCTCGTTTCCAGCCCCCTTTCTCCACATGGATGTTATGAATGCCGCGTATTCAGGAAATGTTTTATCAAGGCTTCACAATACCCTGCCGTTTTTCTCCTAACGGAAGGGATATCATGAGACGAGTGGTGATAGTATCGGCTGTCCGGACAGCACAGGGAAAGTTTGCGGGAGCCTTGAAGGAGCTGAAAGCGGTGGATCTGGGTGCCGCAGCAATCAAGGCTGCCCTTGAAAGGATAGATCTTGAGCCGAACATGGTCGATGAGGTCATCATGGGAAATGTGGTGTCGGCAGGACAGGGGCAGAACGTTGCGAGACAGGCCGCCATAAAGGCTGGAATACCCGTTGAGGTGGGGGCTTTTCATATTGACAAAGTATGCGGATCATCATTGAAGGCCGTGGTGCTCGGTACCCAGGCGATAAGATGCGGCGATGGCGACATCATCGTTGCCGGGGGTATGGAGTCCATGTCCAACTGCCCCTATGTCCTCGACAAGGCAAGGTTCGGGTACCGTCTCTTCGACGGAAAGCTCATAGATTCCATGGTCCATGACGGACTCTGGGATGTGTACAACGATTTCCACATGGGCATGACAGGAGAGATAATCGCCGAGAAATGCGATCTCACCAGGGAAGAGATAGATGAGTTCGCCGTATGGAGTCACAGAAAGGCGGCCCGGGCGACGGAAGAGGGGCTTTTCAGGGATGAGATCGTGCCGATAGAGATCCCCCAGAGAAAGGGAGACCCGATCATATTCGACAGGGATGAAGGGATACGATACGATGCCTCGGAGGAGAAGATGGCGAAGCTTAAACCATTCTTCAAGGAAGGTGGTGTTGTCACAGCCGGAAATTCGTCCCAGATCACGGATGGGGCCTCGGCCGTTGTCCTCATGAGCGAGGAGAAGGCACTTGAGTTGGGGCTCGAACCACTGGCAGTGGTCAAGGAATACAATACTGTGGGTGTCCGGCCCGAACTGGTGATGTATGCTGTTGTACCCGGAGTGGAGAAGCTGCTTGCCAAGGCCGGTCTTACGATGGATGATATCGACCTCGTGGAGCACAATGAGGCGTTCTCCTCGGCCTCGGTGGCGCTCATGAAGGAGCACAACATTCCAAGAGAGAAATTCAATGTCCACGGCGGAGCCGTTGCCATTGGCCACCCCATAGGCTCGAGCGGAAGCAGGATACTCGTCACACTTGTCCATGCAATGAAGCGGTACGGCAAGGACAGAGGTCTTGCCACAATATGTCTCGGCGGCGGGAATGCCGTCAGCATGATAGTCGAAAGATACGTGAGGTGAACATGATGGAAATAAGGAAGATCGCGGTCATAGGAGCGGGGCAGATGGGGCACGGCATCGCACTGGTCAGTGCCCAGGCAGGATATGATGTCATATTGAACGACATAAAAGAGGAGTTCGTGCAGGGCGGCCTGAAGAGGATAGAGAAGTCCCTCCTTCGCTCCGTCGATAAGGGGCGCATCGATGAAGAAACAAAGAACGAAACCCTCGGAAGGATTACAGGAACGACCTCTCTTCAGGATCTGAAGGATGCGGATCTCGTCATAGAAGCCATATTCGAGAATGCCCGTGTGAAGAAAGAGCTGTTCACCGATCTTGATGGCATATGCGGCGAGAAATGCATATTCGCATCCAATACATCGACCATTCCCATCACCGATCTGGCGTCGGCGACCGGTCGTCCGGAGAGGTTCATCGGAATGCACTTCATGAATCCGGTCCCCGTCATGAAGCTGGTCGAGGTGATAAGGGGAATGAGGACCGATGAGGAGACCACGACGACCATCAAGGAGATCGCCGAGAAGATGGGAAAGGTCCCCATCGAGGTGAATGACAGTCCCGGTTTCGTATCCAACAGGGTTCTTCTTCCGATGATCAACGAGGCCATCTACTGCCTATACGAGGGAGTGGGGACCCCGGAAGCCATTGATGGCGTCATGAAGCTTGGAATGAATCATCCCATGGGGCCGCTTGCACTGGCTGATCTGATAGGACTTGATGTATGTCTGAACATCATGAACGTCCTGTATGAAGGTTTCAACGATTCCAAGTACAGACCCTGCCCTCTTCTGAAAAAGATGGTCCAGGCAGGAATGCTGGGAAGGAAGACAGGCAAGGGTTTCTACGATTACGGCAGGGAGTGATCGAAAATGACCTACGAAAATTTGATAATCGAACGTGACGAGGGCGTGGCGGTTGTAAGGATAAACCGTCCGTCGGCCCTCAACGCGCTGAATCTGGATACCATCAAGGAACTCACCGAAGTCGTGAGGGAGATGGAGGAGGATACGAACCTCAAGGTCGTTGTCCTGACTGGTGAGGGGAAGGCGTTCATCGCAGGTGCGGATATCAAACAGATGGCGGGTTTCACACCTCTCGAAGCAAGAAGGTTCGCCGGCATGGGGCATCATCTCCTTGATATGGTGGAAGCATCCAGAATGCCGTACATCGCAGCGGTGAACGGCTTTGCACTGGGGGGAGGATGCGAGGTGATGATGGCCTGCGATATCGTGCTTGCTTCAACGAAGGCCAAGATAGGGCAGCCCGAGATAAACCTCGGGATAAGCCCCGGATTCGGAGGAACGCAGAGACTTACGAGACACGTTGGAAGGTTCAAAGCGAAGGAGCTCCTTCTCACGGGTGACAGCATCACGGCCGATGAAGCTCTCGAGCTGGGCCTCGTCAACAGGGTGGTGGAGCCGGACCTGCTGATGGATGAGGCCATGGAGCTTGCACGGAAGATCGCTTCAAAATCAGCGGTGCAGACAGCGTTCATAAAGGATCTGGTGAACAGGGGAGCCGACATAGACCTCTCGACAGCAAATGCTCTCGAGATATCCTACTTCTCCTCTTCATTCTCGACCCATGACCAGAAGGAGGGAATGAGGGCATTCATGGAGAAGAGGAAGCCGGAGTTCAAGGATGAATGAACATCACCCCATGCTGTCCCGATGACCGCTCGAAGGAATGCCATACACCGATGGAGATCCTTCCCCGGTGACATACCGGAAAGCCCTTGGGCCACCCGGTCCCGGAAACCTTTTTACACTCAATCAGTAAATTCTATTATCCCCTGCACCGGTATCCTGATGACGGTTCACGGGTAGTGATGTCATGAAAACCTCATCCGGCAGGAAAAAGAAACTCGTCTCACTGCTCCTGGTATCTCTGTTGATAGCAGCCGGAATAGCCTATATACTGCTGAAGAATCGGGGTGCCGGGAACGAAGAGGAGACCGCCACCATCGATGATCTGATCGCCTCAAGTTCCGAGAGGAGCCAGGTGACGTCCGATCTATTCCTGGCATCCTATTCCAACAGGTTCTTCCCGCTGATCGCCACGCCCCTTTCGGTGTATTTCTCGGGTGAAGAGAAACATTCGTCACCGATGCTGGTTGCAGGTGAGAACAGCGCAACCCAGGATGTCTCCGTTTCAACCGCCGTAACAAGGTTCCTGGATGCATATCCCGATACCGATGGGAGCGTGATAGGGCCCCTGGAGCCCGGGGTGGAACAGAGATTGATGGAATCCGGACTGAAGATATCACACCGCTTCGATGGCGACCCGGAGACGGTCTCCCTTGCCGCCGCAAGGACCTTCTGGAAAAGCTCCGACGGTGCTGTCGTCATACATGACTGCAGGAAAGGATACGATGCGGGGATGCCCGCGGCGACACTGGCATCATATCTGAACATACCCGTCATCATCTGCGATGATATCAGGGATGCGGAACCGACATTGGACCGGCTTCAGGTAAAGTACACAATCATCTGCGGCCCGCTCAAGGGATACGGAAGGGTGATGAGGATGGAGGACTCGTGGGATGTCATCGACGCATTGGCACTCGGCATGCCCTCGAGGGATGGTACGATGCGTTCGCTGATGGCGGACAGGCTTTCCATCGACCCCAACTACATCGTCCTTGCAAACCCAATGGATACCGTCATTCCCCGGGTGGTTGACAGTTTCGAGGAACATTTCGAGGGCGAGATCACCTCCACTTCAACCGGATCGACATCGGATCCCTCGCTCAGTCCCGATGCCGTGGTCCATCACCTGGAGATACCGGAGGATTATCAATGGGCCAGGGTCAGGATGACCGCGGCTCTCGATTTCATCCCGAGCCCCATTCCGAGAAGAACTCCGGAGGATGACGGTCAGAGGGGATACCTCTATTTCGGAGTTGACGAGGACAGCGATGGTGAGATCACCAACGATCAGGATTCCGAGAACGATCACCTTGAGCTGATGGCTCCGACACTTTCCTATTCCTACATGCGCGAGGGAAATGAAGCGGTAAAGGGGATCGCTCATACGGAGGAACCCCTGTTCAACGCACAGGGGACTCATGCTGTGGAGATGCTGGCCACACTGGCATATGACCCTCTCGGCAGGGAGGAGACCACGACATATTCCATAGATGTCACGGTGGAGAAGCTTGACATGCCCAACCATCCGCTGATGCCCTTCGCATCGGTGAACGCCCCGTATCTGGCCGTGAACAGGGAGGGATTGGTCCTCTCCAGCGAGAAATTCTCCATATTCGAGAACGAGACCATGAGGCAGCAGAGGTATTTCGGGGACCCGACGGTTGACCCGCATGCTCTCGATAATGGCTGGAACGATCTTTCGGGGCTGATAGGGATATCGAACGATGTTGCAAAGGGAGTCAAACGTGAATTGAACTCCCTGCTGTCCTCCCTTTCCGGAGAGAGCGAGACGGACCCCGTGGCCCTTGCCGAACTTTACGGATCGAGACTGGAAAGTGACCCCTTCTTCGTGGGCATCCTTGGCGGCACGAACATGATCCCGCAGTACTACTATCCCACCGAGGGCCAGGGGGATCTCCCCCAGGAAGGATACGGCATCGCAGGAGACATGTTCTATTCATCCATCGATACGGATACGGAGAACGATCCCGATGATGAGAACGGGAACAAGTTCTCTGCGGACATCGCTGTCGGCAGGATAGATGGATGGGATGCCCAGGACATCTCCGCATTGATATGCCGTACGCTATTCTACGACAGCATCATCGACAGCTTCGAGGGCCTGCACGGTCTTCCGTGGAAGGATTCCGCGATCAACAACTTCGGCTCCGAGATACCCGTGGGTGCCTCGATCACCGTGAGCGAGAAGATATCCGAGGCGGAACAGAGGTCCGGTTTCACGGTCGATAACAAGCACTATTCCCCGCTGTCGGATTCGAGGCTGACAAGGGATCTGTATCAGAGGTCCAACTTCATATACTTCTGCGCTCACGGATTCTACTACTGGTTCGTTCCACCGGGTTACAAACCCACATCGGTTGGCGGCTCCTACAATGTTGCGAACGTGATAGATATGAACTTTGGCCCCTCAATTATCTTCGGCTCATCCTGCGTTACGGGCAAGGTTGACGGGATAGAGGGGTACAATGCCCTCTCGCAGGCCTTTCTCCACTCGGGAATGAATGCTTACATCGGAGCTTCAAGACTCAGCTGGGGATCCGCTGCAATAATCCCGGATATGGAATCGGGTGAGGCTTTCGGCAATTACCTGGGCCTTCTCTTCTATGGATACCTGACGGGATATCTGTACGACAAGCAGGGGCATCTGATATTCGAGACGGACGGTGATATGACCGTCGGTCAATCCATTGCATTGGCAAAGAACATGTTCGTGGAGAAGGCCGGGTATTCAGCGGGCAATGCGAATGCGGATACGCTGGAAGAGTTCAATCTCCACGGCGACCCGGCTTTCAACCCCTACGAACCCAATCACAACGGTTAGGCAGTCCCGGAACCGGCTCCAACCATTCCCGGACATCATGTCATCTTGAAAACGTCCTTCAGCTTCTGCGCGATGAGGTCCCTGTCCTCCTTCTGTCCTTTCTGCTCCTTCATTATCTCATCCATGAAAACCCTGGCCCTGAGAGCTGCAGGGTCGCCCTCACCGTAGCCCATTATCAGCTTGATGCCGTCATGTGCGATCCTGAGGGTCGCATCACGGGCATAGGACCTTGCCATGGACCTCCATGTCTCCCTGTCGAACTTCACGGCCCTGGAATACTTTTCGGATGCGGCCTTCCGGGAGAACACCATCGCGGTCTCTCCCCACGAGGCGAGTTCCCCGAGCCTCATCTGAACATGCTGATTCCTCGTAAGTTTCTGCAGCCTGCATTCCTCGAATATATTTCCGAGTGCTTTCAATGCATAAGCGGACGCGAGAGCACCCACCTCCGGATCCCTCGAATGCAGCTCCTCCATTTCTTCTGCCAGATCGATGTAGTACTGCCCCCTGGACTTCAGATGCTGCTGCCACCTGTCTCTCGAGATGGTTATTTCCAGGATCTCATTGGTCCCTTCATATATCTGGGTTATCCTGACGTCCCTCTTTATCTTCTCAACTTCCATTTCGTGAACGTATCCGTATCCACCCATTGCCTGTATGGAAGCTTCCGCGGCGGCGTTCCCGGCTTCGGTGGCTGACCATTTCGCTATGGCCCCTTCGGTCTGCAGTCCGTGGCCCGCCTCGTCCAATCTCGCCGCCACATCCTCTATGTAGGCTCTCGACGCCTCCAGCCTTACGGCATGTGGTACTATCAGCTTGTGCGTGTAGCCCTGCTTCTCGGAAAGGGGGCCGCCTCCCTGGATCCTTCCCTGTGAATAGGAAACCGCCCTTCCCAGGGCAGCCCATCCGCATCCCAGCCCGAACGCGGCAACCATGACCCTTGTTGCACCGAAAACGGCCTGAGCCTGGATCAACCCCATGCCTTCCTTCTCCCCGACCAGATTTTCCTTGGGTACGAACACGTTGTCCATCGAGAATGCCACGGTATTCGCGAGCCTTATACCGTGCTTGTCCTCGGGGTTGTTGAATTCCATTCCCTCCTGCCCCCCTTCCACTATGAACCACCCTAC
>NJDO01000089.1 GCA_002254385.1 Thermoplasmatales archaeon ex4484_6
TCATTGTCATCTCCGGAAGGTTGATCGAAGCCTTTCCCTGGGCATCCGTGACGGACCTCCCCCAGAACCTCGTTGAATTGTAAAGGCACACCACGGCTCCCTGCACCGGATTCCCGGATGCGTCCTTCACCGTGAACTGGTAGTTCCCCGGTGTGGGTATGGGGTCCGCATGGGTCACGTTGAAGTTCATGGGTGTCTGATTCCATACGGGTATTTCGGGATCCCCGATGAGGTTGTACTGAAGGAGATTCTTCCAGGAATACGTATTCGTACCCTTATCGCTGATGTAATCCGAATGGGAGAGGGCCAACGCCTTCCCGGGCTGGTAGGCGCCCTTGAAGAACTGCTCCCAGAATCTGTAATCGTGACCCTGATTGTACCATCCGCCGTCGGTTCCCTTTGTCCATCCCACGGCATACCAGGAAACCCTTGCGGCCCCGACTGCCCCGATGCCGACATCCCGGGCGATATCTTCCGTGAGACACCATGTCCTGTCGAAGTCCCCGTTGTTGCAGGCGTCATTGTAGAAGAGGGGTTTCTTTCCGCCGTTGTTCTGTGAGGCGGAGGTTGTGTAATATGACGTGTCGTAGTATTCACCACTGTCACATATACCGTTGCTGTTGGAGTCCGAGGACCATATGCGGCGGTATATCCCGGTGGAGCTCCCGTGCCCTGCAAGATTCACCATGAAGGCACCCGTATCTATTGCCGAGATGAGATTCGATGTCGTGAGCGAGGCATTGCTTGTATATGTGGACGGCCATATGCCGCTTCCCTCGTAGAGAGTGTATGTAGCGTAGTTGCCTGAGGAAAGGAAATCCGTTCTGATTGCCTCCTTCAACCTGGCCTCATCTGTCGTGTTGTTGGTCGATGTCGAGGTCCTGTAGTTCGAATAGGCACCCGCAAGGACCGATCTGTTGAACCATCCGCCGGACGGCGGGCTCTTCTCGTAATTGATCATATTGTTCACAAGGGATGTCATGGCGGATGAGGATGTGGCGGAAAGCCTGCCCACATATACCTCGAGCGAGAGGTCCACCCCATCCACGGAGTATTCCCCGTAGTATCCGTCATTGTCGCCGTCCCAGTCATAAGGTGTGGCTCCGCTTCCGGATATGTCCCCGTAATATGCATCGGCGGGAGCATAGGATCCGTCGGAGCCGGAGTCCCCGTATCCATCGGGAACATAGGCTAGTCTCGCCGGGACCACCGAATGGTCACCTCCCAGGATGACCCATTTCAGGGATTCGTTCGCATAGAATGCCTTTATGCAGTTCCTTATCTTCTCCTGATTGTCGACTCCCTGAAAATTGGAGTAGATCCATGTTGTCTCCACTATCCTGGTGTAGAGGCCTCTCTGGGTCTTCCATTCCGCAAGCGGGGCAAGCGAGCTGTTGAGGGCCGACGAGGTTATGATGAGGCATTCCGTCGGAGGGGTCGAATCGAGATACGAAGCCGACGGCATCGGGTCCGGGATTCCATCATCATCCGATGGCATCCACAAGGGTGACGAGGGGGCATTCTCCTCCACCGTGGGGTCCGGCAGATCGGACGGGACCTTCACCCTGCCGCTCATGCCCGAGGACAACCTCAGCTCAACCTCCATGCTCGAAGGGTAGAGCAGTTTGCCTTCATCCCATATGAACGGGGAGAGCCTCAGCATCCTGTAGATGTTCCCGTTTACCTCTATCCTTCCGAGGTCGGTGACCATGTCGGCCTCACCGGCGGCATCCGGATGGAATATCCTGCCGTATGCGCCGGGGTACGGAACCCTTGCCACCGGGAAGGCTGTCCGGACCTCCACCATCCCGTCCGTGCGATGCGCCACCACTTCGAACGGGTCTCCGGGATCTTCCGGAATGTAGAAGGTTCTCTCCGGAAGTACGGGAGCATCAGGTATCGAAGAGGTGCCCCAACCCTCCATCAGAACCAGGGTCCTGCCCTCCTCCTCGACTATCGTGGGTTCCCCTATAGTGAACACAATAACCATGAGATCCCCTTCGTTACCGCTCTTCACACCTTCGATGAGAGGTGCTGCGGAAGCGATCACGAAAAGCAATATGAACGAGAGACCGAAATATCTTGTTCCGATTTCCATGCGACTACCCCGTATCCTGTCCCTGTCAATCCACATCCCTAGGATAAATCATTTTTGACCTGTCTATCCATGCCGGATAATTCCTCTCATCATCCGACGGAAATCGATATCGAAGCCCTTTTCCTTCCTCCGGATACCCTCCCCGACGGCAGCAGTATGCCCCTCCACAGAAGCGAAAGCAGTATGAATCCTGCAAGAGCAAGCAGCATCTGTACCGAATCCGTCAGGATCAGCCCGAACAGATCGTCCATTCCCATGATGAGAACGATCAACCCCTGGACCCCGTTGTTCAGGGAATGAAGAACGATCGAGGAAACCAGAAGTATCAGCGTGGTCCTGAACTTGTTTCCCCATCCGAACCTGCCGAGGCCCCCCGCGGCAATACCGGTGTACATGGCATGGACCGATACTCCAAGGACCATCCTCCATATCAGCGGGTCCAGGGTCCTTATGGAGATACCGTGATTGATGAGATCACTGGTACCGGAGGTGAGATATCCCACGGATTCGACAAGGCCGAAACAGGCACCGGAGAATAGACCGGCGGCTATCCCCACCCTGATTCTGTCGGGCATCTTCCCCGTTCTCCCGAAGGAGAGATAAATCAGGAAATAGACGGTTGCGGCCGATGTCCACTTCATTATCTCCTCTATTGGACCGGCAGATATGACGGAAAACGTCTGGGCGACGGGATTGGCGGCCCCCATCACCAGAATGAACGGGATTATGAAGAACAACTCGAGAATGGCGGATGCGGGAACCGTCAGCATCACGGACATGTAGAAGAACAGCTGGGATGCACCGAGAGCGATGTCCCGTTTCCACAAAGGCTCCCCGTCCATCCTCAGGATTCCCTTTGTGACGTCCTTGAAACCCGGTAGTATGAGGGAAAAGATGATGAACCAGAGCGATGCGGACAGAAGCGGAACGAGAACTATCGCCAAGGCGATGAGCAGAAAAATGGGGTAAGGCATCATCTCACGTACCTCCGCCTTTCCTCGAGATATCCGACAAGGAGGTATGTCATTCCCGCCAGAAGGGCGGTGATGTAGACAACACCAAGAAGACCGGATACGCAGCATGTTCCAAGGAGAACGGGGCCGCTCAACCGTATCTCAAGGTCCACATCATCTGGTGAAGCGTCCGCCTCATCGAATTCCAGGATCAATGTGTATCTTCCGCTCCCTCTCAGCTGCACCGAGCCGGTCTCTTCCCCGCTTCCTCTTTTTTTGTGGACAACTTCCCCGTCGGGCCCCTCGATTTCCAGCTTGAAATGGATCCTCTCCTCTCGATCGGAGATCGTGTAGGTGAGGGTCGAGAAAAGTTTCACATCGAAACTCTTCTCAAATGTTGACGGGGAATTGGAAGGGACGAGGTCCCTCTCCGTGAAGACCACCTGCTGGGAATGGAGCACCCCGGAGAGGAGTATCGCTCCCGAGATTAGGAGCAGGATCGAGGATACCACAAGCAGGACCAGACCCGTCCCGGTCTTTCCCCTCATGACAGAGGAAACGGGACCAATGGATATGAAGAGATCGGTCACCGTTTCCGGGCAGGACCTTCCCCTTCATCCGGACAGTTCACCGGATCTCCATCAGAAACGGGTCGATATCTCTCAACCTATCAATTACGATAACACGATGTTCCATCTGGTATATCCTTGGACATAATTGATAATGATGGCAAAAGGATTAAGTAACCTGCCAATAGTTGTACAATTGTTCTGGTCATTTCCCCCCCAGTAAATGATATAGAATTCCCAGCGTAGAAAGAAATAGGATGGTGAGTTGTAATGGATCCGCTTTCCGTCACAAAAATGCTCAGCGATGAATATACCGTAAAGATACTCACCGCAACCTTCAAGATGCCCCGTTCGGCCAACTATCTTTCCGTGAAGTTCAATATACCCATCGCTGCATGTTACAGGAGGATCCGCGAGCTGGAGAAGATGAGGCTCATACACATCTCGGAGAAGATCCTCACACCCAGGGGAAAGAGGGTGTCGCTCTATCAGTCCAACCTGAAATCGGCACACCTCACCTTCGAGAACGGAAAGCTGAAGGCCCTGCTGGAGCTTTCCGGACATCAGGACGGCGAGGAAGTGGCGATCTGGAACGCCATACAGAACTGAGATCTCCCTTTCTCGGGATTCCCCCATCTGCATCTTCCCTTTTCAACCCCTCCGCGAACAGGATCTCCCTGAAACATTCGGACACGTCCACCTCAGTGCAATTAAAATATTTTGCCGACCTTGTAACGCACAAGGGGGCAGGTTGTTGATCCTCAGTATAGGTTCCGATCATGGTGGTTACCATCTGAAGGAGGAGCTGAAGAAAAGGCTTGAAAGCGGGGGATACGATGTCTTGGACAGGGGATGTCATTCGCCCGAAGCCGTAGACTATCCCGATATAGCCATCGAGGTCAGTCGTGATGTGGTCTCGAGCACTTCGGACCTGGGCATACTCATCTGCGGGACGGGGATAGGCATGTCCAATGCCGCTTCCAGGGTTGACGGGGTAACGGCAGCACTTTGCACAAATTCGTACATGTCAAGAATGGCAAGACTTCACAATGATGCGAACGTGCTCTGCCTGGGAGGAAGGGTCATAGGAGAGGAACTCGCATGGGACATCGTCGAGGTCTTCCTGTCCACTGAACCACTGACCGACGAGAAATACCGAAGAAGAAGAAAGAAGGTGGAGGACATCGGATAGGAGGATGCATCATGCAGGAGATATGGACGGAGAAATACAGGCCCAAAACCCTTTCCGAACTGGTCGGGCAGAAGGAGATCATACAGAGGCTGATGGCGATAGTCGAGAGCGGAAATATACCACATTTCCTCTTCACCGGTCCCGCAGGAACAGGGAAAACGACCTCCGCCCTTGCCCTTGCAAGACAGCTCTTCGGGGAGGATAAATGGAGAGATAATTTTCAAGAACTGAACGCATCGGATGAAAGGGGCATTCAGGTTGTGAGGACCAAGATCAAGTCCTTCGCCAGGGCAGCACCCCTCGGAGGTGCAGACTTCAAGGTCATATTCCTGGATGAGGCCGATTCCCTCACGGCCGATGCCCAGGCCGCCCTGAGAAGAACGATGGAGAGATACTCCAACACATGCAGGTTCATTCTCTCATGCAATTATTCGTCCAGGATAATACCGCCCATACAGTCGAGATGTTCCGTGATGAGGTTCGCTCCCCTGAAGAAAGAGGACATCAGGGAATATCTTGGCAGGATAGAGAAGAACGAGGGCATAGAGATAACGGACGAGGGTTTCGAGACCCTCTTGTACATCTCGCAGGGGGATATGAGAAAGGCCGTCAACATACTTCAGGTCGCATCTTCCTTCTCGAAAACGATAGATCCGGACAATCTCTACACCAGCTCGGCCCTTGCAAGGCCGGAGATCATCTCGGAACTCATCACTCTCTCGCTCAAGGGTATGTTCTCCGAAGCAAAGGAGAAGCTGGAGGAGCTCATAACCCTCGGAGGCCTTGCGGGGGAGGACATTCTATCGCAGATGCACAGGGAACTGTTCAACCTGCCAATGGAAGATGAGCTCAGGGTCAGGATCCTGGATGCCATCGGTGAAGCCGATTTCAGACTGGTGGAGGGAGCCGACGAGAGGATACAGCTCGAGGCCCTTCTCGCAAGAATCCAGCTTCTGGGTTCATCCGGAGAGAGACTTATCTAGAGCCTCTTCGAAAGGGACATTCCGTCCCCCGAAAAACCCGCTTTCCTGAAGAACTCGAGGAGTTCGCGAGGAGCTTTGAGGAATCCCACGGATAGATTTGAAATGCCCCTGTACCTAGAAAAGTTGAAGAGGGAACCGAGGGCCGCCTTCCCGAGTCCCTTACCCCTCTCCTCTCGGTTGAGGAACAAGCCGCAGAGGATGGCATTCCCGGGGCTCTCCACGGAAACCGCGGCAAAACCGATCTTTCTCTCGCCATCCTTTATCCATAGAAGGTGATTGCGCTCAGGCTCATTCCAGAAACGGGAGAGGCGATCCTCGGACCATACTTCGGAAAGCTCCACATTCATGCCTTCCAGCTCCATCCTGAAACTCATGTACCGTGACAGGAACTCCTTCTTCTCCGCGGGGTTCACGGGAATAAGATTCAATCCGGTCTCGCCTTCCCTGGAGATCATACTCATCGCTAATACCACCACACCGGGGATTATTCATACTTTTCATCTGATTATCAGATGTGATTTGACGGACACCGATTTCGGCGGACGGGGAAACATTATTAACATGAAAACGGAGAAATGACCGTTCGAACATTCGAAAACAGCACCTATTATGCCGGATTTTTCACGGTGTCGGGACGGGCCAGCATATGGGCCCCCGTAGATTTCAGGTGTAATATTAACAGTTGCGAAATATATATATACCATGCTTCATGTGGGTAGAAGGAAACGTTTATATCCGATGAATATGCGGATGTTCAGATGCAAGGAGAAGGATTCCGATGACAATGGATGATGACCCGCAAACAACGAGAAAGAGAACCAGGCCCGACAGGGTCCAGATAGAGGAGACCACCAAATGCCCCGAATGCGGCAGCGAGCATATCATCAGGGATTACGAGAGAGGTGAGCTGGTCTGTGGTGACTGCGGGATAGTAATCAACGACCTGCAGATAGACATGGGGCCCGAATGGAGGGCCTTCGACAGTGTCCAGACGGAACAGAGGGCAAGGACCGGTGCTCCCATGACCCTCACCATTCACGACAAGGGCCTCTCCACCGAGATCGGATGGAAGAACAAGGACTCCTACGGCAAATCGATCCCCACCAGGAACAGGGCCCAGATGTACAGGCTCAGGAAATGGCAGAGAAGGATAAGGGTCTCGAATGCCACCGAGAGGAACCTTGCATTCGCCCTTTCCGAACTTGACAGGATGGCGGCGGGTATAGGTCTCCCGAGGAATGTGAGGGAAACAGCCGCCCGCATCTACAGGAATGCGGTCAACAAGAATCTCATAAGGGGAAGGTCCATCGAGGGGGTCGTTGCATCCTCGATCTATGCAGCGTGCAGGCAGTGCAATGTCCCGAGGACCCTGGACGAGATAGCCTCCGCTTCCCGTGTTGGAAGGAAGGAGATCGGAAGGACCTACAGGTTCATGACAAGGGAGCTTGACATGAGGCTCATGCCCACATCTCCCCAGGATTACATTTCAAGGTTCTGCTCGGAGCTGAAGCTCTCGGGGGAGACACAGACAAAGACCCTGGAGATACTCAAGCAGGCCGATGAGATGGAGATAACATCGGGGAGGGGGCCCACCGGCATGCAGTGGAGGAGATACCCGGGGTTCCCCAGCTTCTTCTGCCGCTCCACCGTGTACCGCCAGTCGGTGTACTTCTGGGCGATCTTGAGCTCCTCGTCTTTTCCGATCTCGTAGCGGCGGCCGGTATACCAGTTGCGCGGGAACACGATGGTCGCCCCGTCCAAGGCCTTGTCCATGTCGTTTGTGATCTCGAACGAGCCGCCGGAGGCGCTCGCCAGCTT
>NJDO01000090.1 GCA_002254385.1 Thermoplasmatales archaeon ex4484_6
TGGCTGAACGGAATTTATCTGGGAATAGAGATGGTATCCGTAATCCATCATCCGACCTGCCATTATCTGTATGCCCTCATCGACACCGTTCGGGGACACATCCCAGTCCAGGCGGTAGAAGCGGGGGATCAGCCCTATGGCCATGAGTATCAGGAACAGGAGGAAGAATTCTCCCCTCCTCCCATCCTTGAGCCGAATGATGGGCCTCCCTTCTTTCCATCGCCCAGATACCACTTTCATTGTCTTGCTCCGCGCCTCGAAAACGGAGGGTATATTTCATTTTTCCGGGGAGTGAAGCAGCGAGGAATGAGCATCGGGTCAAGGGTGAAAAATCGGATACGAATGACATCACATTCGTGTCCGAACCTTCAAAACCCACCCCCCGAGGTATCGTGTGTAAGAGGAATTGAGGTGCATTTATGGGATCGATCGACCGGACCGGTTGAAATTCTTATACAATGAAATACCATCCATGACATGAATGGATGGTGACCCGAATGCTCATTGCGGAGGTCATGACAACATATCCCGACAGGGGAAGTGCCGCCGAATTTGCAAGAGAGATCGTTGAAGGAGGGCTTGCAGCCTGCGTTCAGATAATCCCCATTTCGAGCGTATATTTGTGGAAGGGGAACGTGGAGGAGGAAGGGGAACATCTGCTTCTCATCAAGACCCGGGAGGAACATATCAGGGAAATCGAGGAAGCTCTGAGGGAATCGCACCCGTACGATGTACCACAGTTCCTTGTCAACAAGGGGATGGAGGGCTCCGTCGATTACGTGGAATGGCTCGAAAGCTCCACGTCTCCCGGGGAATAGATGGGGGACGAACCCTCGGCCGTTCTTTCATACCCGTTCAGGAGACCTCGGCCTTCTCGCTCTTGTCCCAATCTTCCATGGAGGACAGGATTCTTTTCCTTATCCTGCCGCCCTCCTCATTTTCCTCCTCCCCGTCAACGAGCTCCACTCCGAGCTTCTCCGACATCAGAAGCAGCATGAGGTTCTCGAAGGCCGAAAACCCTCCCTCTCCCCCCTTTCCCGTAACGACCATCCTGGGAACGATATCCACACCCGAGGTCTCCACGGCCCTGGCGAACTTCTCCATTGCCTGCTGCATCACCTGATACCTTGGTCCACCGTAAGCCTTGACCTGCTCCTTGATGGCAATGGCCTTTGCAATCCCTATCCTGGCCTCCTTCTCCGCCTCGGAGGAGGCAAGGGCCCTGACCTTCTTCGCATCCTCCCTCGCTTTCTCGTATCCCGCCCTTCCCCTGTTTCTTTCAATCTCCACCGATACCTCGGATTCCGTGAGGGATTCCTGGACCTTTGCCTTCGCTCTGGCCTCGTTGAGCTCCCTCTCCTTCAGGGAGGCTTCCTCCTGCCTTTCGTAGGTTTCCAGCTGTTCCCGGGCTATCTGCCGGTCTCTGAGCTGGACCAGTATCTGCTCTATCCTTCCGTCATTCTCCGATGAGGATGGCGTCCCGATCAATACCTCTTCAAGTTCCAGATCATAATGGAGGAATTTCTCCTTCATGTCGTTGGAAGCCTTCATCTGGATCTCGCTTCTCTCCTGTATGAGTTCTATCAGCGTCCTCACCTGGCCTATGTTCTTGAAATATGCCGCCACCATCGGATCAAGTGTCTGGTCCACCAGACGCTTCACATCGCCGAATCTCTGAATGACCAGGGGGGCTTTCCTGTAATCGATGTGGATGACAACCGAGAGCGGAAGTTCGGGTTCGAACGCGTCCTTCGTTATGAGGTCCACGGCGGAGAGGTTCTCATCGAGCTTGTGGTTCCCCGTCTCGTTCCTTATCCACTTGAGGACGATGTTCGTTGTCGGTACCAGGATGACCTTGCCCGCATATATGTTGAAGGCGTATTTTCCGGGCATCAAAGGGTTCTTCCATACACCCTTGTTCCCTTCGGTCACGAGCTCCCCGTGTTTGTAATCCTCCCCGGAAGTGTCGCTTCCCTTTCTCCCGAAATAGGAAACCACCACGCCCACGCTTCCCACGGGAACCACCGTCTTCGGTATTATCTCCACCGTTGCAAAGAGTCTGTTGATGAAGTAGGTCCCGTCCACCAGAACCTGGTACTGTTTTCCCCTCCTTCCACCGGCCCTGAGGAAGTTCTCCGGGTCCTGGAAATTGTT
This sequence comes from Thermoplasmatales archaeon ex4484_6, assembly GCA_002254385.1. Lineage (GTDB taxonomy): Archaea > Thermoplasmatota > Penumbrarchaeia > Penumbrarchaeales > Penumbrarchaeaceae > Penumbrarchaeum. The sequence goes on from NJDO01000090.1 coordinate 2,155, forward strand.
GTGATTCTTCGGAGATCCCCCCTCATTGTCACCTACGAGCGGTGCAATTATCTCGCCGGGTTCCAGGGAAGGGCCGTCATGTACCGTCACGATCCCTATCGAATCGGACCTCCCCTTTATCACGACGGGTTTGAAGCCTCCGCGGGCGGATATCCTGTCCGCCATTCCCTCGAATATCTTTCTGTCTTCCCTGTTTATTTTCAGATAATAGATGTCATCCTCGAGGATGACGGCGAACTGTGCAAGGTTGACGGCATAGGTCCCTTCCCTCAATATCCCTCTCTGGGGCCCCCTTTGCCCGCCGTTCGTCAGGAATTCCCTTACCGACTGAAAATCCCTGCTCTCCGGAACGACCTTCCCCAGGGTCTGCTTGGGATCAAGGGGAACGCCGTCCCTTGCAAAAACGTATCCAATCTGGCCCTGGGGGATCGTTACCAGCGGAATGCTGTGAAGCCTGTACTTGAGGGGGGTTCTGAAATGAATGCCTCCCCTGAGGACATCCGGCTGAAATCCCGCCTCCCCGTGCAGGGCAATTATCCTGTCCTCGAGCGAGCCCTTTCCGGACCATTTCTTCTCCACGACGGCACATCTGGAATTGGATATCAATCTGAACCCCGAAAGCCATAGCAGCGCGATCGATAGAAGCGGTAGGACCACGACTCCGAGGAACACGATCATGAACGTTGTGAACATTCCCTTTGCCTCCTTTCCGGGCCGAAGGACCGGTGGAGAACACCGGACCGTCAACCCCCATTTGTGAAATCCCTTTCACCCTTGCGGGGTGAACCATTTCACGGTACCCCTTTTGTCCTGGAGCATATAAATAACTCGTTTTTTAAACAGAAAAAGAATGTTTGGACAAATATTTCCTTAAAAACGAATCTCACATGTTCCAGACGCGGTCCCACCTTCCATCACTTTTTTAAACCCCCCTCCTCATCGGAGAATCATGAAGATCGCTCTTTTCGGGCCGCCGGGTGCGGGCAAGGGCACACAGGCCAGGTTCATAGAGGACGAGTTCGGCATACCTCAGATATCCACCGGGGATCTGCTCAGGGAACATGTCAGGAAGGACACCCCTCTCGGCAGGGAGGCGAAGAGATACATGGACAGAGGTGACCTTGTCCCTGATGAGCTGGTCATCGACATACTGAAGGAAAGGATATCCCGGGATGACTGTGTAAAAGGGTTCATCCTTGACGGATTTCCCCGCTCGCTGGAGCAGGCAAAGGCACTCTCGGATGCGGTCGATCTCGATGCGGTCATCAACATAGTTGTCGATGAGAATCTCCTTGTGAGAAGGATAACCGGTCGGCGCATGTGCAGCTGCGGGGCCACGTATCATGTTGAATTCGACCCTCCCTCGAGAGAGGGCATCTGTGACAGATGCGGCGGGAAGCTTTACCAAAGAGATGACGACAGGGAGGAGACCGTGATAAAGCGGCTCGAGGTGTACAGGAAGCAGACGGAACCCTTGACGGAGCATTACAGGAAGCTGGGAATACTTCATGATGTGGATGGCAGCAGACCCATAGAGGAGATCTCGAAGGATATAATATCCTTGCTGAAAAAGCTCGGAGAGTAGAGAATGAAGGTACTGGTGATCGGTGCGGGTGCCCTTGGCAGCCTCATAGGAGGGCTTCTGTCCAGGGAGCATGACGTGACAATAATTGGAAGACCCGAACAGGTATGGGTGCTGAAGAGGAAAGGTCTCAGGATCGACGGCATCACCAGGGGAGAGTTCAGACCCCGGGCTCGAACCAACATTCCAAGGGACGAGACGTTCGACCTGATAATACTCTGCGTCAAGTCATACAACACTGATGTCACGCTGGAGCCGCTCTCTCCCCTGCTCAACAAGGGGGCAAGGATACTGTCCCTCCAGAACGGATTGGACAACGAGGAACGCATACTCAGGTTCCTGAAGGAGAACTCCATACCATCCGAGGTCATAGGCGGTATAACATGTCACGGGGTGACCTACAAGGGACCCGGCGTCATCAAACATGCGGGGACGGGCGATTCCCTGATCGGTCTGTTCGGCGGAACAACGGGAAGTTCCGATCCCTCCATAGTGGATGAGATAGCCAATGCCTTCATCAGGGCCGGATTCGATATGGAGACGACAACCTGCATAGACCGGGAGATTTGGGCGAAGACGATAATCAACTCGGCCATCAATCCCTTGACAGCAATATTATCCGCACCGAACGGCATAATAATCTCCGACACCGAGATATCCAAGATGGCACAGGACCTTATCAGGGAGGGGGTCGGGATCGCCCGGGCATACGATATGGACCTCACTTTCGATGAGATGAAGGAGAGGACGTTCAGGGTTGCCGAGAGGACGGCAAGGAACAGATCATCGATGCTTCAGGACATACAGAGGGGGAGAAGGACGGAGGTGGATTCCATCAACGGCGCCCTGTTCGAGAAGGCAGCTTCAAAGGGAATTCCGGCCCCGTTCAACCTGACCATGGTCAGGCTGATCAAGGCCCTGGAGGACAGGAACCTGGAAGGCGATATCCGGACGTCAGAAAAAAGATGATACCGCCTGCTCCGTCGCCGCTCCTTCCAGTTCCACAGGTCTCAGCTCCTCTGGAAGGAATTTCAGGTATCTGGGGTTCGACAGCCTTTCCTCCATCAGGATCACGACGGAACGGTCCCTCTCGGACCTTATGGACCGTCCCGCAGCCTGCAGTATCCGGTTCATGGCAGGATAGATGTAGGAGTATTCTTCCCCCAGTGCGTACCCGAACTTCCCCCTGAAATAGTCACGCAGTGATTGAACCTCCAGGGAGGGAGGTGCAAAGGGGATTCCGATCACGAAGACACAGGAGAGCAGATTGTCCCTGTAATCCACGCCCTCCGATAGGGATCCCCCCATCACTCCGAGAAGGAGATATCCCCCCCTCTCCCTTCCCGTTTCCAGCTTGCCTATGATGGCGTCCTTGTCACCCTTGGACATGGATCTTTCCTCGACGATAACGGATTTGGGACATCCCCACATATATTCCCCGACCGAATTCATCATGGAATACGAAGGGAAGAATGCTGCCGCATTCCCGGGAACCCTGCCGGAGATGGAGACGAGCCTCTCTGCGATCCTTCGGTACATCTCCTCCCCTCTCTTCTTGTATGCGGTGCTCACCCCCGATTCGAGAAGTACCAGCCTGTTCGTTCTGGGAAAGGGGGAAGGATATGATCTCTCCCTGCGTCTTTTCCTGGAAAGACCCAGTATATCGCCGAACATGGAAGGTGGGGAAAGGGTCCCGCTCATGAGCACGGCCGAATGACATCCCTTGAAGACCGGGCCGGATATCTCGGCCGGGTCCAGGTTCCTGAAGGCTATCCTGAGGGAATCGAGACCCCTGTCCTCCGGGATCGTCAGGTAGAGTATATGGGAACCTTTCATGTTGAGCAGACCTTCCAGAAACTGAGTGGTCATGGCGAGCGGGTCCTCCTCCCGCTTCTCCCCGGATCTTCTGGATATATCTGCAAGCATCTCGAGGAACAACTCCAGGTCCATGGAGCCGTCCACGGACCCCTGCGTGAAAAGTGATCTTATCTCCGATACGAACAACCTCTTGTCGAGCAGGACCTCCCTTTCCTCCTTCATCTCCTTCTCCGCGATGGAGAGTATGATATCGTATATCCCTTTCAGATAGTGGCGGACATGCCTTCTTCCGGATACACTGTCCATCGCTTCATCGAGCATCCTCAGGGGCAGCTCGCTGCTCTGGTGATCCCTTATTCGATCGGGAAGGTTGTGTGCCTCATCAACTATGATATCGATGTCGGAGAGGTCCTTTCCGATGCCTCCCAGAACCGAATCCCTGAGATCGGAGAACAGATAGTTGAAATCACATACAAGCACATCCGCTTCCTTTGCCGCCTCGAGGGCGGTTCTGTGGGGACATATACGCGCCGCTACCGAGAGTTCCACCGTCCTCTTCACATCATTTATATCCGAAAGAACCTCGTGCACCAGGGAGGGCGGAGGGGGCCTGAAGAGAGGGCAGCTCCCATCCTTTGACTGCTGTTTGCAAAGGAACGAGAACGTGCCGTGGGGAAGCTTCGACAGGTCCCTGGGGCACATGGACTGCTTGGAGATTATATCTACCAGACGGATGCGTTTTCCCGACCTCCGCGAGATCTTCCTTGCGGTCTCCACCACGATGGCATGCTGGGACTGCTTCGACGTCATGAAGAATACCGTGCGGCCGTTCTCCATGGCACCACGGATGGCCGGGGACAGGCTTGCAGCCGTCTTCCCTATTCCCGTGGGTACATTTGCCAGAAGGAATCCGCCTTCCTTGATGGTATCCTCAACATCCGACATGAACTCCTCCTGGCCCGGCCTCACTCTTTCAAAGGGAAACATTGCAGGAGCTTCGGCCCATCCGGCGGGTGCATCGGGTCCCCGTTTCTCCTTCAAGGTATCGTTCTTCATCGAGCGGATGTCATCAAGGCCCATGGAAACGGTATTGGCCCTCTTGATGATCCTTCGGGCATACTGCGACTCACGCGGGGAAACGCCTTTCCTCACTCTCGGGACACCGGCTCCAGGCGATCTTACCATGGCCGGAAAGCTGCCATTTCCCGCTCCTTTCTGAGAATCGATGACTGGCGTCCCTGTCCCCTCCTTCACCGGGCCGCACCTGGGGCACACCCTTTCCCTCCTGCCGGATGAGAAATCCCATCTCAGCAGTGAACCGCAAACCCTGCAGAAGTTTCCCATCGAACGTCCTCTTTCAGGGGCGACCATCAAGCAGGGTTCTAAATATATCCATCGGGGGAGTGGGGTGAATCAACCGAGAACCTCGATATGCATGTGTTTGCCGCGGTGGACCTTCACATCGATGTCGAAAACATCCCCCACCGAATCCTCGTTTATCACTTTCCGCACCGGTCCGATATCGTACACCTTCCCGTCCTTCATGAGGGCCACCTTATCGCAGAACCTTACCGAAAGGTCAAGGTCGTGGAGAACTGCCAGGATGGTCAGGCCCTCCTTTCCGTTCTTCTTCCTTACGAGACTCATGATGTCCATGGAATGTCTGATGTCAAGGTTCTTTGTCGGTTCGTCCATCAGGAGAATGTCCGCATCCTGGGCGAACGCCCTTGCTATGAAGGCCCTCTGCCTCTCACCGCCGCTGAGCATCGATATCTTCTTGCTCCTCAATTCGGACAGACCGGTCCACCGGAGGGCCCTGTTGACCGATGCCCCGCCGTCCGGGTCCGTCAGCTGGAAACGGCCCATGTGGGGATACCGCCCCATGGCCACCACCTCCTCCACGCTGAAATCGAATCCCGGAGACGTATCCTGGGGGACGATCGAGAGCTTTCTTGACAGCTCCTTTCTCCCCCATCCGGAGATCTCCCTTCCCATGATCCTGACGCTCCCCCTGCGCGGCCGCAGGGACCCCGTGATACACCTCAGAAGTGTGGTCTTGCCGCACCCGTTGGGTCCGAGAAGTCCCATGAATGTCCCTTCCTCCACCTCCAGGTCGACACCTTTCAGGACGTCCGATCCGTTGTAGGCGCATCGAAGATCCTCGACCTCGATCATCCCGACCGCCTCCCTGCCGCTATGAGATAGAGGAAGAAGAGCCCCCCCAGGAATCCCGTTACCATCCCGAGGGGAACGATCCTGTCCATGATCGACCTGGAGAACATATCGCAGAGGATGAGGAATGACGAACCGAACAGAAAGGAGCCCGGGATAAGCCATCTGTGATCCGGCCCCATGAACCTCCTCACCATGTGGGGGACCATGAGTCCCACGAATCCTATCATACCGCAGAAAGGGACGGTCACGGCGGCAAGCAGCGATGCCACGGCAAGTATGAGGAATTTCGATCTCTCCACGTTCACGCCCACCCCCCTAGCTTCCTCTTCACCCATCGAGAAGGCGTTCAGGTCCCTTGAAAGGAATATCAGGGCGGGCAGGGAGATCAGCACCACGGGTGCCACGACCAGTATCTCCCCCCACCGAGAATTGGAACAGGTACCGAGCAGGGATATCATGACAGGCCTCGGGTCCTCCACGAGCAGGTATATGCCGAACTGGGTGGCGGCTGTCAGGGAAGCTGAAATTGCCACACCGGCAAGGAGAAGATTTGTAACGGGTACCCTGCTCCCCGTCCTTGCTATGAGATACGCCGCCGTCACGGCCGTGATGGCACCCGCGAAGGAAAGGGATGCCCTGAACCACTGCACCCACCATCCCGTCGAATCGATGGTGACGATAAGGGCGAGGACCCACCCGAAGGCCCCACCTGCCGATATTCCGATGATGAACGGGTCCACCAGCGGGTTCTTGAAAAGGCCCTGAAGGGATGCTCCCGATGCGGATAGGGCAGCTCCCGCGAGCATGGCCATGATGACAACTGGGAGCCTGATATCCATCACTATGGTCTCCCATCCGGAGGGCTGGCTCTCGGGAAGGCTCCCGATGAACGGCACCCTTGAGATGAGAATACCGGCAATCGAATCAAGGGGTATCCTTGCGGTCCCCACCGAAAGAGCCAGCAGCGAACTGGTCGCGAGAAGGAGGACCCCTATCAGAATGATCCCCCTTCTGTTCATTTGCGTCTCACACCTCCTCCGGGAAGAGGATGAGATGGATGGTTTCCAGCCCCTCGATGAGTCTCGGTCCTGTCCTGTCGATCAGGTCCCCGTTCACGTCGAACACCCGACCTTCCCTGACAGCGGTGATATCCTCCCAGAGCGGATCGGAGAGTATGGTTTCCCTTGTATGTGTGGGCCATGATTCGGATTGTGAACATATTATGACGTCAGGATCGGCGTCTATGACAGTCTCTACCGAGATCTGGACAACAACCCCCGAATCATCGGATACGGCATCCTTCCCTCCGGCCAGCTCTATTAGACTGCCCGAGAACGTGCTGGATGTGCCCACCCATGGGTCGGATGTGCCATCGTAATAGGTGACGTAGAGGACAGAACTCCTGTTGCTCCATTCGATCCGGGAGGTCTCCTCCGTGATTGTGTCCCTTCTGGTCCCCATATCGTCAACGATGAAACCGGCCTCCTTCTCCCTGCCGAGGACCTCTCCTACACCCGTTATTGCGGAAAGCACCTCGTCGAAGGTCTTCGGGAAGATGCGGTATACGGGAATGGAGAGCCCGTCCAATGCGTTGAAACTCGCATCGGTGATATCCAGGGTCCTGTCCATGATGACGATGTCAGGCGAGAGGGAGACTATCTTTTCGGTATCGAGACCTTCCCAGGTGGATACCGTCTCGAGATCCAGGTCCGGGTTCTCGGACGCGGAAACGGAATCCGCTCCCACAAGAAGCCCCCCTGCTCCCAGGGCCACCACCGTTTCTGTTAGTGAGGGGGTCAGTGTCACTACCCTCTCGGGATCGCCTTTCAATTTCACAACATGCCCCGTCGGGTCGGTATATTCCTTGTCCCCATCGGAAATCCTGTCGGTACATCCGGAGATGAGGAGCACACCGAGGAGAAGGGCTCCGACAAGGAAGAAAGATGCTGCGCGCTTCATGGTCGGTTTCATCCAATCACCTTTTTTTTACCAAAAATAAAGTAAAGTTTATTATTGTCAAGGCAGCTTTACCCATCATGTATCATGAAATATTTAACCGTTTTGGAGGGGGGATGGGATGGACATCCTGAAGAACAAGGGGAGAACGACAAGGCTTCTTCTTCTCCTCGAAATGGTGACGAACCTGCCAAGGGACCAGAGGTCGCTCGCGGAGAGTGTGGGCATCACACCGCAGGCCGTTTCCGAATACATGTCCAGAATGAAAAGGGAGGGACTTGCGGAGACCCTGAAAGAGGGGCCGAGGGCAACGGTAAGGGGAGTCGATATGCTTCAGAGCGACCTCCTGAGGTTGAAGGAGATGGTGGATTCATCCATCTCCAAACTGGAGATAATCAGGTCCACGGACGCGGTTGCCGGGGAACATATCGAAAGGGGGGAGACCGTCCATCTGACGATGAAGGACGGTCTGCTGTATGCCTTCAAAGGGGAAGGAGGCTCCACCGGAACAGCGGACAACGACGCGGGACCCGGAGAGATGCTGTCGGTTTCCGACCTTTCGGGTGTTATGGAGATGGAGAAGGGAACGCTCAGGTTGATGGAGGTGGTTCCGGTCAGGAGAGGCGGGGGGGGCGATCGCATCGACCCTGATGAATTGATCAGAATGAGCGGCGTGGGGGACAGGTCCCACAGGATCGCCGCCCTGGACCTGGAGAGCGCGGCATTCCTCATGAGATCGAAAATACCCTATCATCTGGAGCTGCCCTCGGCCGAATATGTGCTGGAACCTCTGGACAGGGG
>NJDO01000091.1 GCA_002254385.1 Thermoplasmatales archaeon ex4484_6
CGGCCAGTAAAAAGTTGTGATGAACAGGGAAGGAGATGTTCGAATGAACGGTTCAAATAGAGAAAAGATCATTGTTGCCGTTGCTGCCATTTTATTCTTCGCAGCATTCGGGGCCATAGCCATTCTGGACAGTTCACATGGCACCAACGGGGAAGGCATAGGCGAGAACGAGGTGAAGGTTGACGTGACCCAGAACGAGGGTCATCTCAGCATTCCCATGGTTCCCAGCGATATGCTGATCCTCGGAGCTTCCCAGGATGCAAAGGTTGATTTCAAAGTGGAGAATAATGACAGGGACAACGACATCGACACCATCAAGGTCACCATACCCGGCGGTGAGGTTATCAACGGTTCGTCCATATGGTATCAGCCGATGTTCATCCATGAATGGATATTCAATGCCACTGCAACCGACGAGGCAACCTTCCATGCCAAGGATGATATGTTCGGAAGGGTCTTCGGCGGTTCGGCCCAGTATGATGTCATAGGAAACCAGGATGATGCACTGGACCACTTCTCCATCAACGAGACCATTCTCGAAGAAGTGAGCGAGGCGGTGACCGTTACGGTCGAGTTCAAGGCCCCTGATACACCGGGCATAAAGATGGGAAATGAGGCCATCGCGGTAGAGGTGGGCGACCTCATGACCGAGAATTCCGGAGAGGGGCTCACACCAGTTTATCCCGATGGATACACCTACATGGTCGTGGACAACGATTATTCGTTCATCGTGATCACGGTCGACTCCGATCAAGTGGGACTGGAGGTCCAGTATGGAGATAGGACGCTGTTCGCATCCACGAGAGGTACGGGTTACATGTACGAGGAAGAGGGAGTGAGCTACGTAACAGATGACGGGCAGACCGTTGCTGTCCTTGAAGCACCTTCCTCCGATGATGTTGTCGTCAAACCCATAATAGTCACGAAGGGTGGAGATGTGGGGGAGATCGAGATCTCGCTCCAGGAGATCACCGTGGATGATATTACGGCCACGGGTTCAAACCTGTTCTCGATAAAAAAGGACAATTCCACATCCCTCACGGTTCCATCCGAATCAGGTGTGACGCTGGTCGATACGGACGGGGATTGGACATTCGACATCGATGACACCGACGATGATAACGATGGCATTCCCGACCTGAGGGATCCTCAGCCCCTCATCCCCGGAACCGAATGGATCAACATCAACCCTACGATCCAATCCATTATGGGACCCGAGGAGAACAAAGTGAAGAAGGGAGAAGTATTCACACTCTCCGTCAGTGCGGAGGATGCGGACAGTGACCCGCTCACATTCGTCTGGACCCTGGCCGGCTCAGATTGGAACGCCACTGGTTCCAGTGTTCCCGGACCAACCGACCTGACACCCGGTGATCACATCTTTACCGTCACCGTAATGGATGACAAGGGGGGTCAGACATCCGATACCTTGACGATCAAGGTTCTCGAGGAGAAAACACAGAAGGACAATACCCTGGTCTATATACTTGTGGCAGTGGTGTTCATTGCCATAATCGCGGTGGTCGTCTATTTCCTTGTAAAAGGAAAGGGTGAGGAGGAGAAAGAGGAGATCCCCGAGGAGATACCACCACAGGAACCGGAAGGGGAGGTCTACACGGAAGAGCCGGTCCCCGAATACGAGGAGGAGATCATGGAGGAGGAAGCCTACGAGGAACCAATGATCCCATCCGAACCCTCAATGGAAGAAGGGGAGACCATGGCCCCTCCATCCGTCGGGACAATTCCCCAGATGGAAGAGGAAACGGGAGAGATTGCATCGCTTCCAGGTGAGGCTGAACTCCATGACATCCAGGATCTCGAGAATCTGATAGAGGAGATGGAACGCACCGAAGAGGAGATAGGCGATGTCTGTCCGGAGTGCGGTGCTCCCCTGGGTTCGTCTGATACCGAGTGCTCCAACTGCGGAGCTCAGTTCGAACTTGCACTGGAATGCCCGAACTGCGGTGCCGTGGTGGAGGAGAACGTTACTGTCTGCCCGAGCTGCGGTGTTTCCTTCGCCTGAACAGGGAACTGTATCCTTGTCGGCTTCAGGATGCAGAGGCCACCGGGAAGCTGTGACGGAGGGGGTCCGGTGATTTATCTCACCGGATCCCGTTCCCCATCTTTTCATGTGAAACACTTGATCAGTTCATGTTTCATTCCCCTGACCGCGTCCTTCGTTGTGATGCCGGATGGCCTCCGGGAGAGGGTTAAATAGTATGATCTCCTTGAACAGCCGATCAAGATGACAGCCAGCCAGGTAAGGGCCAGCCACATACTGGTCGATTCCGAGAAGGATGCAATCAGGATAAGGAACAGGATACGGGCCGGAGCAAGGTTCGAGGACCTTGCAAGGAAGCATTCCAGATGTCCATCGGGAAAGAAGGGAGGAGACCTTGGTTACTTCGGAAGGGGGCAGATGGTGAAACCTTTCGAGGATGCGGCCTTTTCCATGAAAAAGGGAGATGTGTCCGAGCCCGTGAAGACCCAGTTCGGATATCACATAATCAAGGTCACCGACATCAGATAGAATTCACCAGGGAGGAAGATCAGAACCCTCCTTGATGATAAGGTCTGCAAGCGCGGCGACCGAATCTCCCTTCAATGCGTTGAACACCGGCAGATCGAGTTCCACTTCCTCGTTGGATATGATCCCCGATATAGCAACGTAGCCGTCCGATATTCCCCTGATCCTCTTTGTCTCCTCAAGCATCTCGCGGTCCCTTGCCAAAAGGATCTTCACCACCCGGGGATCGGTATCGTTGAGCCCCTCGCAGATCAGAACATCCGTTTCCTGAGGCACGAGTCTCATTGCCTCCTTCAGACCGGGGATGCCTTCAGTTGCAGCGATGAACCCCATCTCCTGTCGTGAAAGGGTGATGACGAATCCGGAACCCGCCCTGCGGTGCCTCCATGTGTCCTTCCCCTCCACATCCAGGGTCAGCGTCGAATTTGGCATTACCTTGATGCTGCCAACATTCAACCCCCGTTTCACGAACTCGGCGATCAACGCCTCGGCCGTTGCTGTCTTGCCGCATTTCTTCAATCCTATCAGGGATACGACGAGCATGGGTCCGCCTCACGGAAAGCAGCCAAGCTGACAGTGTACAATCTTTATACCCATCCCGGTGAGCAGCGAAGCAATGCCGCTTTTTTCCATACCGAACTCGTCCGCTATGCGAAAGCATGCGGCACAGCTTATCCTTCCGTCCTGCGCTTCCTTCCTGAACCTTTCCATGATAACATCATTTTCCTCGTTCATATTCCCACAACCTGCCGGAATCAACCTCCGCTCGTGAGATGTATGACATCCACACTCGAACCGTCCTCTATCGGTGTGGACGAAAAAGCGGACTTTGCGATGACCCTTCCGTCGATCTTCACAACCACGAGCGGAAATGAATATTTCATCCTCTTAAGTAGATCCCCCACCGTCTCTCCTTCCACGTGTTCGACGGGACGTCTGTTCACGGTTATTGTCAACCGTTCACCTCCAGAAGGATCTCGAGGACCACGTTCGCCTGATAATGGGCGAACAGACACACCTTGGGAGCCAGGAGTACATCATCGTCACTGGATCTGGCTTCAGGATCCTCGATGAGATGGAGCTTGCCATAGCGTGAATAGACTATCCTTTCCGAGGCGCCAATTCCGGCCACCCCGCTTGCGGCCACGATCGGTTTTTCCGGGAGCCGGAGCATCACTTCCTCGATGAACGCTGCCTTGGTCGATGCCCTGTCAAGGGCCTCCACGACCACATCGACGTCCCCGAAGGGGCGGAACATGGAGCCTCTCTCCAGCTTCATGTCCACCATATCAATCTGGCAACCCCTGACGGCCCTTTCTATGTTCTCCCTCAGGCATTCCAACTTGGGCCTCCCGACCTGGTCCAGAAAATAATACTGTCGGTTCAGGTTGGATTCTTCGACGTTATCAAAATCCACAACGACCAGCCTGCCCACACCAGCCCTTGCCAGCGCCATTGCAGCGTTCGACCCAAGGCCCCCGGCTCCCGCTATCCCGACACTGGAGCGCCCTAGGATGTCGCGGACAGTGGAAGCGGACCATCTTCGCTCTTCTCTCTTCCTGTCCAGCGTCCCTCACCTCACTCCCAGTACCTGGGATCGTCGCAAGGTATCTCATCACCTTCCCCGTAGCTCCCGCCCCATACGTTGAGGCCTGCGGCATCGTCATCATCTATCGCCTTCTGGAGCATTTCCAGCATCTCCTTCTCATCCGAGAAACCGAGCTCCCTCATCTTCTTGGGAGAGGGAACACCGTTCGGCGTCCATCCCCTTCGATAGTAAACGGCATCCACAAGCTTGTTGTATTCCTCGTATCTGTGTTCCCTGAGAACGCGAATCCTGTCCGCAACGGACATGGATGAAAGCTCTTCCGGAGATATCCCCACGAGCTCCTTCAACTGATTATCATACCTGTCCTTCCGGGAAAGATATTCCATCTCCGTCACGGGCCCCATCGACCTGTAGGGCGGTATGTCATCCTTTCTCCTGCCCTTTCCCATCCAGACGTTCATGGCCCTCTGCCAGTTGTAAACCCTCTCGGACTGGTCCATCAGATCCTGCGGGGTTATCTCGCGTCCGAGAATTCCGCTCATTATCTCCGCATAGTTCCTTACATGCTCGGGGATCTTTGCCGGTTCGTCAGTGCTCGCATTATCGGCAGGAACGATATCGTTCCAGGGGAGCTTGCACAGACCTACGATCGCGAACCAGGTCCTCCATATGGGGAAGTAATGAAGGGCCTCCGCCTTATCCTTGAAGGTGGGTATCTGATTGTTCACCATATCCATGAAGATGAGCCATGCCTCATCATGCTGGGGACCCTTTGAAGCGAGAGCATAACCTCCCTGCTGGGCAAGGGACTCCTTGCATACGTATTCCGAATACTCCAGCCCCTTTACCTCCATCCCGCAGTTCTCGATGAGGTCCGGATCCCCCCATCCCTTGGCGATGAGATGATCCTTCATCCTTCTCACACCCTTCGAGGCCACCTGTATGAACTCGGACCGGTCCCCGGATGCGATCCGGTGCAGGAACTCGAGCACGGCTTCCGCATTACCGAAACAGAGTTCCAGACCATCGCATCTTTCCTTGTTCAGTATTCCGTACTCATACATTTCCATGTAGAATGCGATCGCGGTTGCGGTCGATATCGTGTCCAGACCGTAGGTATCGCAGTAGAAGTTGAACTCCAGTATCCAGTCCACGTCCCAAACGGACATGTTGGCTCCTCCGCCTATTGTCTCGTACTCCGGTCCGTCAACGGTGACCCTTTCCCCCTTGTAGGGTCCGGTTCTCAGGACGAAACCGTCCACGGCCTTCGAACAGGCGATGTTGCATCCGTACCAGCATCCGTCGGGAATTCCCTGGGTGAACCTCTTGTAGAATCTTGTGGAATATATCCTCGAGGCTTTCGGAAAGGAGCCGAACCTGTAATTCTCGGTTGGAAGAAGGTCGTATGCATCCATGATCTCGACGAGATTCCCCGTACCCACGGTCCTCATGTTGTTCTCGTGCATATCAAGGTCCCTTATCTCCCTGTTGTGCTTTATTCCGGTCTCCGTTATCCTGTCAATATCCTGCGGGTCGTTCGTCATCCCGTTGAAGCCCTCTATCCTGGCCACGAGAGCCTTTAATTTCTTGTCACGAAATACTGTACCAAGTCCCCCCCTGCCGTGCTGCTTCATCCGGGTGACCCTTCTCCTGGGATCATAGAACGAGATGTTCAGTATGCCCCAGTAGGAATTCTCCGAACCCTTCCCCGCGGAAACGACGGCGACCTTCTGTCTGGCGGATTCGGAGTCCTCCGCCGCATACATGTAAGTGAGCTGTTCCGATAGGAGGTGGGAATTGGTCTCCTCGTAAGGGGCCGTCTCGATTGTAACCTTCCCTGCCGTGCCGTCAATGAAGACAAGGATATCCTCCCTGGCCTTCCCCTGCAGGATCAGGGAATCGAAACCGGAGAATTTCAGATACGGCGCAAAATATCCCCCCGCATTGGAATCGCATATTATATTGGTCGAAGGGGAAACGGTCGTGCTGAGGCATTTTCCCATACCCGAATACTGGGTCGTTCCGTTCAGGGGGCCGCTGTTCAGGGCCAGAATGTTCTCCGGATCGTTCCATCTCGTATCCGGACCCATGAGGTCCCACGTCATCTTCAGACCGAAACCTTTCCCTCCGGTGAACTTCTCCTTGACATCCGATGTGAGAGGTATCTCCCTGATCTCCAGATCTGTGAGGTTGACATAGAGTATACGGCCGGCATAACCCCTCTTGACCGGCTTCCTCTCGAAAGTGTATTCCGCAAGTACCTTGTGGCCCGACCTCAACCGGTCGATGTCATGCGTTCTCTCCGTGTTCCCGGTGATGAACGGCCCGTTTCCCCGACCGATCGTTCGAGCGGTTTCCGCATGGTTCAGACATTCCTCACTCAATCGCACACCCCCTGATGATAATATACTACCCTTTCCACTTCGGATATGGGCACCTCGACGAGTTCCAGAGCTCCCTCCGGACACGCTCTGACACATGCCCCGCAGGATATGCACTTGTGCGGATACACCATTCCCTTTGCCCTTCTCATACCGTCAACCGGACAGAATGCCACACAGGACATGCATCCTATGCACAGCTCCTTGTTCACGGTGACAACACCGCTTGGAAGCCTTTTCAGCGCCTGGACCGGACAAACATCGATGCACAGACCGCATTGGTCGCAGTTCACCATGGAGAACCCGCCGTTGCTCTTCACTATCCTTATAGCGGAATGATCCCCACCCGTATCATCCCCGAACTGGACCTGGGAGCATGCCTTCTCGCAATCATAATGCCCCCTGCATTTTTCTGCATGGAACCTTATTATCTTGACAGTTTCTACCATGTTTCAACCTCCTAGAACAGTATGAAAAGCACAAGCACCCAGCAGAACAGGCTTGCGGTGGTCGTCGCTGTGAAGTAGATGCCCTTCCCGTATCTTGAGATATCCAGATGCAGGTTGTCCGTATAGGCTATCACGGGAACGGATATTCCCCCGAGAAGGGCAGCATAGAATGACCTTCCGATTATCAGTGGAAGTATCCTTACCACATCCATCAATACGAGGGTGCCACCCGTGAATACCGGTGTGAGAACCTGAGTGGTGATATAACCGGTTGTGAATACCGCAAAACCACTGATGACACCGAGGAATGCAAGGGTCCGGTAGTCCTTCTTACCTGTAAGGTTGCCCAGGAACACCTTCCTTGAGACCAGGAGTTCGAACACCAGTCCTTCGGCGGCAATGGCGATGGCGGAGCATATGACAACCGTCCCGACGGGAGCAAAGTATCGAAGCACCGCGGCCACAAGAGCGACCAGAACGACAACACCGGTGAACCTGAAGGTCCTTTTCGCAAATATCATGAACATCAGACCGAAGGTGCCTGCCATGACGGCACCCATGGAGATGTAAAGCCCTCCAACGCTCCATTTCAGGCCTCCGATTGTCGATTCCAGAAGGCCCCAGATGGAACCCAGAAGAACCACACCGGCCAGAACCATCATGTTGTCCACCTTACTCCTTTCATCT
>NJDO01000022.1 GCA_002254385.1 Thermoplasmatales archaeon ex4484_6
ATCGAGATCGAGATCGAGCATGTCCTCGGGATAACCCGTCTTCTCCGAAACTATCGCAACAACCCTGTCCCGGACGGAATCCCAGTCCACACCTCCGGCGGATGCCTCCACCTCAGGCTCTTCCGCCTTCTCCCCGGCGGGAGCTTCCTCTGGCTCCGGTTCGGGCTCGGGGGAAGGTTCTTCCACCTTCACCGGCTCTTCGTCAACCGTCCTCTGGCTCCGGTTCGGGCTCGGGGGAAGGTTCTTCCACCTTCACCGGCTCTTCGTCAACCGGAGCTTCCACCCGCTCCCGTTTCCTTACCCTGGTATATTCCTTCTTCTGGATCACATATCTTATAACATGCCTGAGCGTCGGATAATCCCTCAGGTTCACACCCTCATCCTTCGGAAGATCGAATGCCACACGGGAAGCTCCGAAGAGCTCCACCTGTTTCACGGTATCGATCCCGAGATCCGTTTCCATGTCCGCATCGATATCTATCATGTCGATCGGGATCCTAGTTTTCTCGGAGAATATCCTAACCACCTTCTCCCTGTAGAGCTCGAACAGCTCCTCATCGACCGTGGGCGGTTCCTCCCTCGTATATCCTATCTTCGAGGATTCCCTCTTCACGGCCATGTGGGCGATCAGCGAGCCCATTCCGTGGTCCTTCAACCTCAGGACGTTCCTCTCCACCTCGAGCTCGGCGGGAGAGGTCGTTGCTATGGAGGAGAGCCATCTCTCGTAGCGGCTCCTGTCCAGATACCTCTCCTTGCCGCAAACCTTTCGAAGGAGCATGAACGCAAGCTGCGAACCGAAACCCGCCGCGAGCCTCAATCCGTACTGTCTGGAATGGGGTCCTCCCCGGCACAGCTGCAGGCCCTTGAACTGCGGGTCTATCTGGTCCGGATCTATATTTGCCAGGGGGATGGATACGCCTTCCTGGAGACATTTCACAAGTACGGGGTCCTCTATGCAGGCACCGAAGGCATGCCCCGTGTAGCCCTTGGTGTTCATTATCAGAATATCCCGGAACCTGTCCCCGAACGTCCTTCTGAGCGATTCCACCTCCGCCGCGGAGGAGCCACCTCTGGCGGGTGTGTAGGTCTCGTGTGACATGAATATCAGATCGGGAGCCATCTCCTCCCTCTTCAGACCCCATTCCCTCTCCATCCTGGTTATGAACCTGTCAAGCGACCTTGCTATATGGGGGATGTCGAGCCTGGAACCGTGGAAGGCGGAATTTGCAATATGCGTTCCCAGTATCTCCACTATCGGGTTCATGCCCCTTCTCCTGGGCTCCTCCTCGGCCTCAACGATGAGGGCCGCCACCCCCGAACCGACAATCATGCCCTTCCTCCTCCTGTCGAAGGGGAGGGCCGCCTTCGTGACGTCCTTTTCGGGGGTAAGAGCTCCCAGGGACAGAAGCGAGGACCCGAGCCATTCGATATTGTTCTCCGATGTGGGATCATCGGCCCCGAGGACTATCACCCTCTTGCATCTGCCCTGCTGGATCCAGTCCTGGGCTATGCCGACGGCAAGTGTGGAGGACGCGCAGGCCGAATTCACCTGGGTGTTCGGACCCTTGGCCTTTATGTACTGGGCGAACTGCGAATGTCCCATCGCCAGCACCTTGAACATGAACAATCTGGGGAAATGATATTCCTTCATGGGTTCCTTCGAGGCCTCGCTGTACCACTTCTCCAGCTCCTCCTCCAACCCGGTCCCGGCAAGGAGCTCGCCGAACCGCTCGTATATCCTCTTCCTCTCCTCCCCCACGGCCTTCGATATCTTCTCACCGTAATATTCCGACATTTCATGGAACAGGTTGTCGTGTCCCGGGAACGCGGAGGCAAACAATATACCCGTGTCCTCCTGCATCTCCAGCGGGAGCTCCCATCCCTCGGGAAGGAAGGACCCCGTTGATGTCTGGGAATACCTTTTCACAAGCGGGATGCCGGCATCCCTGAGAGCGAGAAGACCCGCGGCAAAGGAGAGCTTCGTCGTGATATCCAGAACATCGGCCAGGGTTTCCGGAACGCCGAACTCCGAAACTATATCGAAGGCTCCCAGCCTCCCTGCGAGATGGACAACCCTCGACGGGTCGTCGAGATATACCATCTCGGCCGATCCGTCGGGTCTCTTGTCGAGTCTGACTATGTGCTTGTCGATGAACCTCTCGTCATAGCTCTCGTCCAGGGGCTGGATGAGGTTCCTTCCCTCGGCAAGGTATCCGAGATTGTTCTCGTCGAACACCCTCTTGAACGTTCCCGGAAGGCCCATCGCACTTCCGGATATGACAACCTTCCCGCCCTTTCTCGGCGGTGTGGTTGTCCCGAACCCCGTCAGGTCCACATCCTCCCTGGGTCCGCCGGAACCGGAGCCTGCCGGAAGTCTGTCCAATAGTTTCCCCATGAACTCGCTGAAGAGGTCCCGATTCTCGCTCAGGAAAGTGGACACATCCACCCCTGCCACCGCTGCGGGCTTCTCTGTCCTGTCGGAACGCCGGTCGGTGGAGGGGGCTCCCTCTTCCGACGGGGCCCCGGCATCTTCCATGCTGACGAAGGGGTCGAACGCCTCAATGAAATCCTTCTGGAAGAAGGTGTCATCGTCCGGATCCGGGATCCTGAGATCGAAGCCAAGGGACCAGAGGGAGCCGACCATCTCGTTGAAGGTCTGTATGCCTCCCTTCTTGGGATGGTTCGAGGTGATGGGGAATACCCTCCCCTTCTTCACCTCATCCTCGAGGAGGTTGTATGCGAACGACGTGAGAGCCCTCTTGGGCCCGACCTCCACGAAGGTCCTGCATCCGTCGGCATACGCCCTCTCGATCTCCCCCATCCATTCGACGGAATGGGCCACCTGCTCCTTGAGCAGGTCAAGCACCTGCTCCCTTATCTCCTCGGGCTTCCCCTCCATGGGATAGTAATCCGCCGTCACGTTGGAGAGCACCGGTATCCTCGGGGGATTTATCTCCAGCTTGGAAAGGTAATTCCTCAACGGAACCTTGGCAGGGGCGACAACCTCACTGTGGAAAGCGTGGGATACGGGGATCCGCACCGCATCTATCCCCCTCTCCCTGAACTTCTCCAGGGCCTCGTCCACGGCACCGCTCTCCCCCGCTATCACCGTCTGAACATGACAGTTCTTGTTGGCCGGGATGACGTAGCCATCGATTGTCGAGAGAACCTCCTCGACCTCCTCCAGACCCGCCATGACGGAGGCCATCTTCCCGGGGTCGTCCACCTTGAGGTCCCTCATCTCCTTCCCCCTGGCGGAAACGGCCTTCAGGGCATCCTCGAACCTCATTATTCCCGCGGCTATGAGCGCACCATACTCTCCCAGCGAATGGCCCATCACGATATCCGGGGAGACGCCAAGACGTTCCAGCAGCCTGTACATGCTCGTATCGGCCGTAAGCATCGAGGGTTGATTGTATTCGGTCTGCCTCAGCATTTCCGAGGCGCGCTCGTATTCATCCGTCCCCATCTCCAAATCCTTGAACACTATTGATGACAGGGGGACGTCTATGAGCGGTTCCATTACCCGGTCGGCTTCCTCGAAGGTTTCCCTCACGATCCTGTATTTCTCCTTCAGATCGCGGAACATGTTGATGTACTGCGAACCCTGACCGGGGAACATGAAGCAGACCCTGCCGTGGTCGATCCTCTCCCTGTCACCCACGAATATTCCCTTTGCCGCGAGGGCTATGAGCGCCTTCTCGTTGAACCCCACCTTCTTCAGGGTCTCGATCTGCTTGGAGAGATGCTCCACGTCCGCTGCGGTCACGGCAAGCCTGTACCTGCCCTCGTAGGAGGGCATTCTGAAAGCGTCCCTGAGCCTTCCCCCCTCCGATATCCTCTCTCTCGCATCCTTGAGGGTGTCCTCCGCCTGTTTCAGGAGGTCCACGGGATTGTCGGAGGAGAAGAGGAACACCTCTCCCTCCTTGTGGCCGTGCTCCTTCATGTAATCCCCGATGCCCTCCCTGTCAACGATAACCTTCTTTTCGGGAGTTTCCGGGGACCCCTGAGAAACCCGGGGAGCTTCCGCCTTTCCGGCCATCTCCCTGCTCCTCTTCCAGGCCCTGTAGATGGACGGGTCGAACTCCTCGAGCACGACATTGAAGTTCGCCCCCCCGAACCCGAATGCGGAGACGGAGCAGCGCCTCGGAATATCCGGTCTTATCCTCTTCCATTCGGCCGGCTCGGTTATCACGTAGAATGGTGAGCTGTCCCAGTCGATGTAGCGGTTGGGTTTATCGAAATTTATCTGCGGGGGGAGGACCTTGTGGTGGATGGCCAGGGCCGCCTTTATCGTCCCCGCGGCTCCGGCAGCGGACTTCAGATGACCTATCTGGGATTTCACGGAGGTGAGACCAACGGACCCTTTCGGGAGGCCCCCGAAGATCTCTATCAGGGCGTTGACCTCGGCCACATCGCCAACGGCCGTTGAGGTCCCGTGTGCCTCTATGAACGATATCGTCCCCGGGTCCACGTTCGCGTCCTCCAGGGCCCTCCTGACAGCAAGCTTCTGCCCCTCGGGATTCGGCGCGGTGATCCCCTTGCCCTTCCCGTCCGACGAGCCGCCGATACCCCTTATGACTGCATAGATGGTGTCGTTGGCCTCCACCGCATCCTCCAGTCTCTTGAGGATCAGTATCCCGCCCCCTTCTCCCATGAGGAATCCGTTGGCACCATCGGAGAAGGGTCTCGAACCGTCCGGTGTGAGGGCTCCTATCTTGCAGAACTCGACGAATCCGTGGCATGCCATGAGGGAATCGAGTCCCCCTGAGACTGCAACATCCACCTGCCCCAGGATCAGGCTGTTCCTCGCCGAGAACATGGCCGAGAGCGCCGATGCACATGCGGCATCGGTGATGAAGTTCGGTCCCCTGAAATTGAATACATTGGCGATCCTGCCCGAAGCTATATTGGGCAGGGAGCCGGGCATCGTGTCCTCGGTTATGGGCAGAAGACTCTCGTTGAGCTTCTTCCGGGTCTGTTCGTAGAGGGACCTCCTGACATCATCGGGGAGCTTGGACCAGACCTCCGTCTGCTTCATCCAGTCATGTATCTCCTCGAAGTTCACCCTTGTCGAAGCCCAGTCCCTGAACTCACCCCCGCCCGAATTGGCGACCATGACCCCAACCCGCTCCCGGTCAAGGTCCGGACTGTCGAGCAGGCCCGCATCCTGCAGGGCCTCCTTCGTGGCTATCAGGCCGAAGCGCTGAAAATAATCCAGATGCTCCGCCACCTTCGGGGGTATCTTGAACTCGAACGAATTGAACTCGAGGTCCGTGACGAAGGCCCCTATCTTCGTGTATATCTTGTCGGGGACCGAGGGATCCGGGTCGTAATGGAGTCTCCAGTCGAACCGCTCCCTGGGGATCTCTATGCATGCATCGACGCCGTCGAGCACCATCTTCCAGAAATTGTCCTTCCCGATCCCCTTTGGAAAGACCGTCCCCATTCCCACAATGGCGATCGACCTGTCGTGATAATCGGGAGGTACGGGCCGGCCGTCCACAAGGACCTCGCCGTCATCCTCCCCCTCGCCGACCTCTTCAGACGGGGGTGAACCTCCTTCGAGCTCCGGAAGGTCGGCCACGGACGGCATTCCCTTCTCAAGGGCTCCCTCTCCTCCGGGGAAGAAAAGGGCCCCGCCCTTCAATGATGACGACACAAGGGACGATACCTCGGATTTCACGGCCTTGTATATCTCCTTCGGCTCGGAGCCGGCTCCCCTGAGCTCCGAGATCAGGGAATTCATCCTGTTCCTCTCCCCGGGACCGGCAATGAACCTCATCGTCCTGTCGATATCTTTCAGGAGGGTGATCACGGACACGTCCTCGCTTTCTTCAAGTCTCTTCTTCACCGCTTCCGGCAGATGATCCGCACCCAGCACCTCATGATCGAGCACCAGGCCGTCGAGCTCCGGAGGCAGCTCCCCGTCCAGCCTGAACCCTCCCCTTGCAAGGAGGGGGACGCTTCCTGTCTTTCCCCTGCAGGCCGAAATGAACTCCCCGATCTTCATGGAGGACACCCTTCCCCCTCCCTCGAAGGGTCTGAGTATCAGCCCGTCGGCACCGAGGCGCGCCGCGTCCTCCGCCTCCCCTGAGCTGCACACCTCCTGATAGACCCTGAGCTCCATCTGATGCACGGTGTCATACACCCCCTGCCTCACCATCTCCGGGAGTCCCTCCTTGGAGAGGGATACCAGAGCCGATAGCTGCCCCGAACCTTCCACGGTCATGAGGGAGGCTATCATCTCGCTCAGAGGATCCAGCCTGACACCGAACCTCACATCGATGGAGCCGATGGAACCGAGCACCTTTTCCAGTCCCTCGACGTCGATGTATTCCAGGTCGATGACGGGCAGTATTCCCCTCTTCGCGGCCTCCCTGCATCTATCCGGTGAACCATCATCGGGCATGATATAGAGCAGCAGTTCTCTTTCCCCCACGTTCGTTTTTACGGTATCAGGGCTCATCAGGTGATCCTCCGGGTGTTTTCGACGAAGTCGACTTCACTTAATCGATAAGGTGCATTTTCCTTTAATGTTATTTTGTTTATAAAATTAATGTTTCAATATCCAACCGAAATCTCCTTTTTTTTACTTATTGACGAATAAAAAGTGAAATATTTGTACTTTCTTTTTGACCCATTCATTAACATAAATATATCATGGAGTGAATTATCAAGAATAAAGATGCCGGGCACGGATGACAGGTACCACATAGTACATGCAGAGAGAGGTTGCCATGGACTAAAGTTATAAGATATGGGATTATGCAAGGATAGAAGGGGGCGCAGGGAGCCCCCGCGGGTCCCGCTGTCACTTCCCTGTCAGCTTTCGAACCCCTTCCAGGAACCAATCCATCTCCTCGGTCCTCCTGTTGAAGGGGCAGACGGAAATGCATACGGCACAACCGTCATATTTCGCGAATTCCGGTATGCACCTGTACGGGTCTATCGTGTACTTCAGAACACCCCTGACCTCGCTCTTTCCCGCGGGAATGGCGTTGCCCCTGCAGGCATCCATGCATATCGTGCAGTGGGAACAGAATTCATCCACCCCGAAGGGGCGGGGACCATCGTCCGGGAGGGGGAGTTCCGTGGTCACCGTTCCGAATCTCACCCGGGGCCCGAAGGCGGGTGTCACAAGGATGCCGAGCCTCCCGAACTCGCCGAGACCCGCACGTTCGGCCGCAAGGGAATGAAGTATCGAGGGCGGGTCGGCAAGGAACGTCCTCACCTGATGGCCCTGGGCCCCATAGCCGAGATATCTTACGAACCTGGCAACGTCCAGCACGATTCTTCCCAGCCTCCAGTAGGCCCTCAATGCCTCGACCCCCGCGGGCGCCTCGGGAGCCGTGGAGATGGCTTCCCTGTCCATCTCGATACCCAGGGAAATGGCGTATTCCCCTTTCACGTCGGCCCCCCTGAAGACCATTTCCGGGGTCACCCTGGTGAACCCCACCATATCCGCCCCCGCGGCAGCGGCGAACTCCCTTATCACCGATGCCGCCTCCTCCGGGGTGTCGAAATGCACGGTCTCGTCCGCGGGCGCTCCTTCGAGAGCGGGGTACTGCGCATTCTCCAGATCATCCACCCAGAACCTCTCCTTCCATGTCTGCTTCCCGGGGTCCTCGAAATTCCGGACCATGTACCGGAAGATTCCCGTATACTCTGGCCGGTCCACCATGATATCCACGGATAATCTGTGCCCCCGGATAAAACATCTTTGATGTTTCACCCTTTACCCGATATATTTTTTATATTCCACACTGCTCTAGTATATCAAGGTGAACAGATGGGGAAGATAACAGCGGCTCTTCTTTGCATGGCATTGATGGTTCCCGGCATCATGGTTTTCGCGGGGGCTAGTCCGGGGAATTTGCCCGAAGAGAGCCCCGGTCCGGTCTGGTCCAAGGTGAACAGCTACAGTTTCGAGATGCAGATAATGCCCGGTTCCTCGAACTCCGTGCTCATGGACGGCGGAAGCGGGACCCTGCCGTCCCCCGGACAGAGGGTCGGGCTCCCTCCCGAGTGCAGGGAGGCTCTCTCCGTGGTTCCGGGGTGGCTGAGGGATGACCTTCAGCTCAAGTTCAGGGTGCTTCCCCATGATCAGGCCGTGACCCTTGCGAACCTCATACTGGATGACGAGGGCAACAGGACGATGGACGAGATCGCATTCGTGGCGGCCCACCTTTCCCGAGAGACCATAATGAACGAATACTTCTTCCCCTCCATAATCAAGGACAATGCGGAGCTTGTCTATGCCCATGACGAGCTTGTCCCGTACGCCACAATCGTGGAAAAGGACGATTACACCACCATCGTCTACAATACCGAGGAGGGCCCCCTCGAGCTCCCAAGGGACATCTACTACTGGTATGTAGTCCACCCGGATCTCGGAGACGAGCTCCCCACCTATGTGGACCCCGACTACAATTACGTCGAGGACTCTCCCAGGGACAGGGATTACGGCGTCCCCCCGCCCCGTGGCAAGTTCTGGAGGGACTGGTTCTTCGTGCACAACAAGACGGGGCAGCCGCTTCTTCCGGACCTCCTGAACTCCACGACCACTTTCCTGGACGGCATAAGGGCCGTGAACACGTGGATATCGGAATCCATGACGTTCACGTCGGACAACGAGAGGCCCAATCAACCCGTGAGGATCTACCAGAAGGGGATCGGGAGATGCGGGGAGCATCAGGACATGAGGTCCGCTGCGGGGAGAGCGGCGCTGCTGCCCATCGTTCCGACATCGAACAACGCCGAGGACCATGTGTGGAACGAATTCTGGAAGGGTAGATGGGTGCACTGGGACGGAACCTACGACAGGCCGTATATCTACGAGCAGGGATGGGGCAAGACACTCTCTTCCGTGTGGAACCAGCGCGGAGACGGATGGACCTGGGATGTCACATCCAGATACACGGACGTGTGCCCTCTCGATGTCACGGTGACGGACCAGAGGGGGCTTCCCGCGGACGGCGCCCTCGTGGAGATCAAGACCGAGATGTACTATGTGGAGGAGCTCAAGACAACCACTAATTTCGCAACGACCGACCACACCGGAAAGCTCACGTTCATGCTCGGGGATGAAAGAAATTACTGGGGAACGGCCGACGGCGGGGAGCTGGGAAATGACCCCCTGACAGGTGACGTGGCACCCAAGGAGATAGCGATGAACACCTCCGCGGGAACGGAATACAGCGTATCCTTCAGGCTGCCCAAATCGGCGGAATCCCCCAAATACACCCCCCTTCCCACAGGGAACTCCGGGCATTTCGCCTTCAAGGCAAACATCACGTACCGGGTCAAGGACCACATCACAAGGGGAAAGAACGCGTTCACGGGAGATACATTCGAGGACAGGGGTCCCGGCGGGGACATCACGGCCTTCATACTGGATCAGGATGAGATGAGAGCATATTCCATGGGCGGCCCCTTCGTTGCACCTTACTACAGGGAGCGGGTGGAGGGAGACCAGGTGGAATTCACCCTCTGGAACTATGAACCGTACTATCTGGTCCTGTGGAACGGATACTCCCAGAGGACCGTCAAGACCGTGAACGTCACGGTTGATGTATGGGGCTATGTCGAATCGACCTTCATGATGGACCCCGGCGCTCAATTCGAGATCGGGGACCCCATGGAGATCTCGGGGATCGCACACGGCAGCGAGGGGATCGACGATGTGCAGGTCATGGTGAGGAACATCACCGGTTGGATGCCGGCCGAGCTTCACCAAGCGGATCCGCATTACTACTCCTGGACGCTCGATGTTCCAACGATCGGATTCCCGCTCGGTGAGCTGGAGGTGTGGTCCATGGCCACGGACGGAAATCACACACATTTCTCGAGGATCGGGGTCGTGATGGTGGATACCAGACCTCCCGATGTGAAGATTCTCGATATCCCGGAAGGGCCCTACTACGTGGATGAGACGATCACCATAAGTGGTTCCGTCGAGGACTTCGGGACCATCGAGAAGCTGTTCTACACCTTCGACGGCGGAACGGATGTGGAGGGGAACATCAAGGTTCCCGCAGGGAATCAATGGTTCCTTACACTGGACCTTTACGAGATTGGCTACGGTGATCATTCGATCACGATACATGCCATGGACACGTCCTGGAACTTCGGGGAAGCTTCCGTATCCCTCAGGATAGGTGAGTCCGAACCCCCGATCCTGACCGTCAGCTCCCCGGAATCGGGGATGCTCGTCCGCAAGGGAGAACCTGTCACATTCACGGGGGAGGTCTTCGACAACATCGAGGTCTCCGGACTGATGCTTTCGGTGGACGGGGGGAGGACCATGGACATAACATCCTCGATACGTCCGGACGGTTCATTCTCCCACGATATGGGGACCAACGAGGCATACCTTCAGGACGGACCACACACCATATCCGTTACCGCCCTGGACCCTTCCGGGAACGAGTTCTGCGTGGATCGGGAGATAATCATCGACGGCACGGCACCCGGGATCATTTTCAGAACTGAGGAGGGACGGCTGTTCGGACCTCACCACCCCATACCGATCACAGGAGAGCTGGAGGACGAGAACGGGATCGGCTCCTTCAGGTGGTCGCTCGGGAGCCTCGGACCGTTCGACGCTGCCGATGCCGTGTCGGGAGGGGCCTTCGAGCTGTACCTGGGCGAGGGTCTCGAACTTCCGGAAGGCGAGGTCACCCTCACCCTCCATGCGGAGGACACGGTGGGAAACAGCAGGGAGCTCGAACTCGACCTCTTCTTCGACCCCGCGGGGCCGACGATAGAGCTAGGTGAGGTCCCGGAACTCGTCCTCAAGGGAGAGGATCTCCGGCTCACGGGGTCCGTGTTCGACGAGAGCGGACTGAAAGAGGTCGAGATCTCCGCCGATGGGCTCGGGGTGATAAGGTCCATTTACGGAACGGGGCCCCTCAACATCGATGAGATGATAGACACGAAAGCGTTTCCGCCCGGGGAAAGAACGGTCCGCGTCAGGGCCGTTGACTCCCTGGGAAACGAGGCGGTCGGCGAAGTGACAGTGAGTGTGGTGAGTCTGACAACGGATTCGGACGACGACGGCATGCCGGACTGGTGGGAATACATGATGGGGACGGACCTCCTCGTTGACGATTCCGGGCTGGACCCGGACGGGGACGGATTCACCAACCTGGAGGAATACAGGGGCAGCGACGGCAGAGGCGGAAATGATGATTACACGGACCCCAGGGATGCGGGCTCCCACCCTTCCCCCGTTTCCGGGGAAGAAGGGGGGTCCTCCCTTTCCCTCGTTCTTCTATTCCTCGGGATCATCCTGGTCCTGGGTTCGATAATATTCATTTTCGCAAGGATCATGAAGCGGGGGTGAGGAATTGCTTACAACGGGAAGGAATGCTCTCTTTCGGGCGGCGGTTCCCGTCATGTTCCTGCTCATGACAGCGGTTTTCCTTCCCGGGACGGCCGGAAGCGAACCTGCCCCCGTGATCGTTTCCGTTCAGGATGGAGCGGGATACGTACGGATCGAATGGTCGATCTCCCCGGAAGCTCCGGAAAACCTCACCGGCTTCCGTGTGCTCCGCGCATTCGGGGAGGAAGAGCCCGAACCCATCGCCCTGCTCCGCCCCGACGAGTTCTCCTACAACGATACCGATGTCGCGAACGGGACCCTCTACCGCTACATCGCCGCGGCTCTCTACGGCAGCGGGATGGAGGAGGTGAGATCGGAACCGGTCAGCGCGGTGCCGGGAGGGCCCCCGGGGCCCCCGCACCTCCTCGATGTGGTGATGGCGGGCGATCACGTTGTTATCACATGGACGGAGAACGAGGAGAACGGCGGGTTCCCTCCAGACAGGTTCATAATCCAGAGAAGAACGGGGTCAGGCAACTTCACCCTTCTCGGAACCGCCACCGAACTGTCATACAACGATACGTCCGTCGTTCCCGGAACGGAATACCATTACAGGGTCATCGCCAGCAATGAGAGGGGAGTGTCACAACCCGGCAGCGTCCTGTCCATCACCATCCCCCGCCCCCCGGAAATACCCTCCCCGCCCCGCGAGTTCAGGATCTCGACGACGGGAAACGGGTTCATCATCTCCTGGATCCCCCCCGCGGATGACGGCGGGTCGGACCTGACCGGTTACCTGTTGTACAAGGGGGTCAACGGTTCCCGGCTCGCACTTCTCATGGAGCTGGACCCCGGGACGCTCATGGCGAACGACACCCTTGTTGTGGAAAGGAGCTCCTACACGTATGCCATCTCATGCGTGAACGGTGTCGGAGAATCTCCGATGACGGAGCCCGTCAGCATCATCTTCCCTGTCCGGGAGGACGATGAGGGGACATCGGGGAACGCCACGGGTGAGAAACAGGAAGGCATCGGAAGCGTCGCCATCTTCATCTCCCTGGGCATCGGTGCCGTCCTGATCATCCTGGCGCTCATGATATACCTGCATATCACGGGAAGAATTGACGAGGAGGAGCTCGAAGGGCCTTCCTCCGGTACGGGGGAAACGGAAGGGAGCGGAACGGATGCTCCACCCGATCACTGACCCTTCAGAGCTTCCCTGAACTCCCTGGTGAGGGCCGGGACTATCTCGAACAGATCCCCAACGATGCCCATGTCCGCTATCTTGAATATCGGGGCTTCGGGGTCCTTGTTGATCGCGACTATGCATTCGGACCCCTTCATACCCACCTGATGCTGGACCTTGCCCGATATCCCGCATGCGATGTACAGTTTCGGGGATACGGTCTTCCCCGTCTGACCCACCTGGTCCGACCTCGGCCTCCACCCCGAATCCACCGCCACCCTCGAAGCTCCCACGGCACCTCCAAGAACCTCGGCCAGCTCCTCGAGGATGCGGAAATTCTCCGCGGATCTCATCCCGCCTCCACCGGATACTATCACGTCCACCTCTGTGATGTCCGCATGCCCCTCCTGCGATGTCCTCACGACCTCCAGCACCTTCATCCTGAGTGATGAGGGGGCCGCCCGGACAGGGACATCCACAACCTCCGTCCCCCTGCCGGGCTCCGGGGGCAGCGGCCTGAAAACGTTCGGTCGGACAGTGGCCATCTGCGGGCGGTGGTACGGGGTAATAATGTCCGCCATGATGTTCCCGCCGAAAGCGGGTCTGGTCTGGACCAGCTGCCGCTTCTCGTCAATGGACAATGATGTGCAGTCCGCGGTCAGACCGATCCCCAGTGCCGCAGCCACCCTGGGAGCCAGATCCCTCCCGATATGGGAAGCGGGATACAGAATTACCGAGGGACGATGCTTCCTGGCTAGTCCCGTGATCACGGATGAGTACAGATCCGTGTCATAATGTGTTATCTCTCCCGTGTCCGCGAGGAACACCCGGTCCACGCCATGTTCCCCGAGCGTCGCGGCAAGGTCCCCGACGCCGGAACCGATAAGGACAGCCGATACCTTCTCGTCGAGAGCGGATGCGAGCTCCGCGGCCTTGCCCGAAAGCTCCAGTGCGGACCTTGCAAGCTCCCCCTGTCTCGTTTCCGCGAATATCCATACACCGGAATGGAGGGAGGGGTCCACATCCTTCACCTCCGGTCTCTCGAAATGTATGGCATCGAACCTGCATGCTTTCACGCATGCCCCGCACAACGTGCAGGCATCTCCTATGCGAGCCTTTCCGGAGACCATGGTTATGGCACCGAAGGGGCAGGCGCCCACGCACATCCCGCAGCCCGTACAGTTTTCCTCAATGATCTCTATCCCCATCAGGAACCACCCCCTCCCACGACACCCCTGCCGATGAGCTCCCTCACCAGTCTGGCGGCCAGGGTCGCCGTGTCACCCCTGAACATCCTGACCTCTCCCCTGGGCTCCGGGGAATAGGTCCTTGAAACCTGAGTGGGGGAGCCGGCGAGTCCCAGCCTGCCCGTATCGATACCGATCCTTTTCGCGTCCCAGACGTCGTAGGGTTTCTTCAGGGAACCGAGAATGCCCTTGAAGGCCGCAACCCTCGGTCGGTAGGACGGGGGAGGTATGCAGGTCACCAGGAAGGGAGTCTTCAACGAGACCATCCTCCTTCCGTCCTCCATCTGCTGGTGGACGATGACGGACCCGTCCGTTCCACGCTCCAACTTCTCCGCGTATGTCACCTGGGGTATGTCCAGCAGCTCCGCCGTTTCCGGACCGACCTGGGCAGTGTCCCCGTCGATCGCCTGCAGTCCGCAGAATATCATATCGTAATCACCGATGGCGGAGATGGCCCCCGACAGGGCCACCGAGGTCGCCCAGGTGTCGGATCCGGCGAATGCACGGTCCGAGAGCAGTATGGCCCTGTCCGCGCCCAGCGCGAGACCCTTCAGCAGGACCTTTCTCGCCTGGGGAGGCCCCATGGAAATGACGGTGAGCGATGAACCCTCGATGCTGTCCCTGAGCCTCACGGCCTCCTCAAGGGCATACTGATCGTAGGGGTTCATTATCGACTCCACACCCTCCCTTATCAGGGTGTTCGTCTTGGGATCTATCCTCACCTCGGTCGTGTCCGGAACCTGTTTTATAAGAACGATTATGTTCATTCTCCATTCACCTCCTACCTCGCTCGGAACACCTCTTTCAGTTTGAAGGCCACAAGATCCATGTCCGGCACCTGACCCTTCATCCTCTCCATCACCTTGTCTACCCTCATCTCCTCATGAAGTGATGCCGCCCCGCCCGTGCCCGCACCCATTATCAGCGCTGTTCCCTGGTGCACAATCTTCAGCGATGTCTGTCTCGCCATTATCCGTGCCATTGCCCTCATCGTCTCCCTGTTGTAGGGGAACGCCTCGGAAAATGAGTCCCTGGACGCGGTCTCGCAGAATGCCACGGCCACCTCACCCTCGGCCGCGAGCTCCCCGAGCTTGAACATCACGTGCTGATTGCGGGTGAGCTTCTGCTGCCTGCATCTCTCGAAGATGACGTTGAGGGCGTTCAGGCCCAGCGACAGGACCTCGGCTCCTACGTCCGGGTCCCTCTCGTGGAGATGGGAAAGCTTCCTTGACATATCGTGATAGTATGTGGACCTGGATTTGAGATGGTCCTGCCACCTGTTCCTGGCGATGGTCATCTCCATTATCTCGTTGGTTCCCTCGTATATCTGGGTGATCCTCACGTCCCTCTTTATCTTCTCCACCATGTATTCCCTGACGTAGCCGTATCCCCCCAGCGCCTGTATGGCAGCATCGGCGGCCTCGTTGCCGGCATTCGTGGCGAAATATTTGGCGATGGCCCCTTCCGTCTGCAGCTCCTCCGTCCCCTCATCGAGCCTCTCCGCTATCATCTCTATGTAGGCCCTTGCTGCCGCCAGCTTCACGGCGTGCGGTACTATGAGCTTGTGGGTGTATCCCTGTTTCTCCGAGAGGGGGCTTCCCGCCTGCACCCTGGTCTGGGAATACCTCACGGCCCTCTCCAGGGCCTCCGAACCCGCCCCGAGACCGAAGGCCGCCACCATCAATCTGGTGTATCCGAACACCGCCTGCGCCTGGGAGAGACCGAGGCCCTCCCTCTCTCCCACTAGGTTCTCCGCGGGAACGAAAACTTCGTCCATTGAATACGCTGCAGTGTTCGCTGCCCTTATCCCGTGCTTGTCCTCCGGATGGCCCGCCTCGAAACCGTCCGTACCGCTCTCGACTATGAACCAGCTCACACCGTCATCCACCCTTGCGAGCACCAGATGGACATCGGCCATCCCCCCGTTCGATATCCACTGCTTGGAACCGGTTATCCGGTATCCAACGGTCCTCCCGTTCTCCCTCACCGGGTATGCTCTCGTTGTGAGAGATCCCAGGTCGCTGCCGGCCTCGGCCTCCGTTGCCCCGTAGGAGACAAGAAGGCATTCCTCGGCGACCCTCCTCATCCATTTCTCCTTCTGCGCCTCCGTTCCTCCGACCCTTATCGGGTCAAGACCCAGGAATGTCGCGAAAACGGCGGTTGCAATCCCGAGGTCCATCCTTGCAAGCTCCTCGCAGACCCTGTAGGCGTCGTAGGTGGAAGCTCCCAGGCCCCCGTATTCCTCGGGGATGAGGACCAGATGGATCCCCAGCTTCTCATGATCGTACATGTCCTTCAGGGCTTCCTTCGGAAACTCCCCGGTCCTGTCCAGCTCCAGCAGGTACTCGTCGGGTATGTTCTGCTTCCTGTACTCCCTCAGGCTCTCCAGAATGAGCTCCCTTATCTCCCTGTCGAATCTGGCCATGCAAGGCATCCTCCACCTGTTCGGATCCCGTGGAGCTGTGCAGGCTCCACGAACAGATGCCGGGGAAACCTTCACCCATATTTATGGATTTGTGATATGAAATTCTGACATCGTCGAAGTGTTTCCGGATGAACGGTCCGCGCATCAGCCGTTCCATACATCGAGGAATCTCTCCTTCAATCTCCGGTTGAACGTGCTATCGTATATCTTCATGATTGCCATGATGGAACCAGTGAGGGGATCCGCCACATCGATTATCGACAGGGTATCGTCCACAAGACAGAAATCGTATTCCGAGTCCACGACCCTGATCTCGATCCTCTCCCGGACCGCATCCCTCAGGTTCTCCTCCCCGATGGAGAGGAGCTTCCCATCGACAATCTCCTTCAATCCCGTGCCGGGGTCTATGCAGTGGAGCCTGATGCCCCTCTCAACCTGCCGGAGGAGCTCTCCCAGGAGCGGGACCACCGTTTCATGATATCCGGATCTTTCGGGGTCCATCATCTTTCTCGAACTGATTATGAATATCGATCTCTCCGCTTCCCCGAAGGCTTCGGTGTAGCCATCCAGTATCTCCTCCTTTCCCATCACGGTCGAAACGAAAACCCTCTCCCTCCTCAGGGGATCGATCCTGCGGGGAAAGGATGCGTTGATTACCGCTATGGTCTCCTTCAATCGATCCAGTTCCGATTCCGACCGCTTCCTCTTCAGCTCGAAGTATCTCCCGAAGGCGACCGACGGTCTGATCGGGCGGTAAAGGATGGGTCTTCCTTTCTGCACGTCTATGAAGCCTTTTTCCTCCAGACCCGACATCACCTCGTATATCTTTCCCATCGGTACCCCGCCGAGCCCGGAGATCTCCCTGGCGGTCGACGGTCCGTTCTCCAGAAGGGTCACGTAGGCGGAGGATTCGTACCTCGTCAGCCCCGCGGACCTGATAAGCTCGATATATTCCATGAATAAACCACTCTTGAGTTGATTAGAGAGTGAAATCAATATAATATCCTTTCCTCTCCCGGGTCGCGGAAGCTGATGAAATGAAAAGGCTCAGGGCAGTGATGTTCAACAGGAAGGCCTCGGGACCGGGGAGCTTCCCCTCCGAGATAATGGAAAGGATCTCCCCTTCGGAAGGTCAGAGGATAGCGGACATCGGTGCGGGAGGCGGTTTTTTCTCGCTCCTCTTCTCCGAAAAGGTGGGACCGAAGGGCGTTGTATATGCCGTGGACATCGAACCCGTATTCCTGGAATACATTCTCGAACGTGCAGGGGAACGCGGACTTCGGAACATCAGGGTCGTCAGGGGTGGGGAGATCTTCGATTCCATTCCCGGAAACGAACTCGATATCGTCTTCGTCAGGAACACATATCATCACCTGCCGGACAGGACGTCGTACTTCGGGGAAGTGGGGAAGCTCCTGAGACCCGGCGGAAAGGTGATAATAATAGATTACAGGGACACCGGAGGGTTGAGCTTCCACTCGCTTTTCGGGCACCATGTCACGATGGAAACCGTCGAAAAGGAGATGAACGGAGCGGGTTTCCTGCTGGAAAGATCGTACGGGTTCCTTCCCCGGCAGTGGTTCCTCGTCTTCGGAAAGGACCTCGATGGACGGTCCCCGGGGACGGCCCCCGGCGGATGATATCCCCCGCCCTCATCAGATGGTCAGGATTATCATCGGTATCAAGAGACTCGTTAGCCCGGTCACGGCAACGGCGATCGTGAAGAGGATGTATCTGGCATTGTAATTCGACAGTATGGACTTATCATAGTACTTGGCCACTCCCGTGTCCTCGTACATCTCGACGAGACCTGTCAGGAGCCTCGTCCTCGTCTGCCTGCCCTTGGACAGCCCGATCACGGACACGATGTTCACGGTGATGATGAGCGCGACGAATATCATGAAGATCAGCACAGTCTGGAACGAATCGCTCGATCCAGCAACCGCTGAATTGATCGCCAGGGTTATCAGGTTCAACGCCACGGCGGTTATTATGAACACCATATCCGTCCTTGCGGTTGTCTTCAATTCCTCGACGATATGGTCATGGAGCTTCTCAATCATGGGAACCAACCCCGAAGAGCGGACTTCCAGTTCCGCTCCCTGTAAGAAAAGGGGGTTCAATCTTATAAAATATCGGAAAGCGGCCGGAGGCCCCTGTCACATATCGGACA
>NJDO01000092.1 GCA_002254385.1 Thermoplasmatales archaeon ex4484_6
GGCACAGAATGACGGTTCAACTGTAAAGATCTATTACGAGAGCAGGTTGGCAAAGATAAGTCTGGATGAGGAGGGAAAAAAGCTCATTGCAGAGTTGGACAGGGAGCTGGATCGGGAAGATCTCGCGGAAGCACAGAAGGCAAAGGCCAAATGGACCCAGCTGGAAGCGCTCATAGGAAGCAAGGACCGTATTCGACGGATCTCGAAGGATATCGTCAACCATTTCGAACAGCGCCAGGAAGTGTTCGAAGGGAAGGGAATGATCGTCACGATGTCGAGACGCATCGCTGCGGACATGTACGATGAGATAATCGGTATCCGGCCTGAATGGCACAGTGATGAACTGAAAAAGGGAGCTGTCAAGGTTGTCATGACATCCTCATCCTCTGATGGACCGAAGATGGCAAAACATCATACAACAAAGGAACAAAGGAGAATACATCTGACCTCAAGGAAGCTCTGTCCTTCTATTCCGACAGCGGTGGAAAGGGGGATCCGGCTGTTCTTCAGGAGCAGGCTGTTCGGTTGATGAGGGAGAAACTGGAGATCCTTTCACAGATGCTGTACGGTTTTCCATACAGGGAATATTTCAAGGCAGACACATCGACAAGATTATCAATAATTCTCTCTGCGGAAGAATACATCCTTGGACTTGAAAATGGCAGGAAACGCTATATCGACGAGGTTGCTTCACTGTCAAAGGCATTTGCCATCGCGATTCCACACGATGATGCAATGGCTGTCAAGGAAGAAGTTGGGTTCCATCAGGCAGTCAAGGCAAGACTTCTGAAGTTCGATAGTACGGGAAGAGGAAGAACAGACGAGGAGATGGAAACGGCAATTAGACAGGTGATTGACCGTGCACTCGTGACAGATCGGGTAATAGATATATTCGATGCGGCCGGGATCAAGAAACCGGACATTTCCATTCTGTCGGAGGAGTTCCTGCTGGAAGTCAGGAACATGGAACACAAGAACATTGCATTCGAGGTTCTTCAGAAACTTCTCAATGATGAGATAAGGGCGAGAATGAAGAGGAACCTGGTCCAGAGCAGGACACTCATGGAAATGCTTGAGGATTCCATAAGGAAATATCATAACAAGGTCATAACTGCCGTGGAAGTGATAGAGGAACTGATACAGCTCGGAAAAGAGATCACGAAAATGGATAGGGAACCTCGGGAGATGGGGCTGTCGGAATATGAATACGCATTCTACACCGCTATCGCGGATAATCAGAGTGCAAGGGAATTGATGCAGAAAGAAACGCTCAAGGAACTGGCGGTTGTTCTGTACCAGAAAGTGAAACAGAACACATCCATTGACTGGACGATAAAGGAAAGCGTGAGGGCCAAGTTGAAGGTGATAGTCAAGAGGACCTTGAGAAAGTATGGATATCCTCCTGACATGCAGGCCCTTGCAACGGAGACCGTTCTCAAACAGGCGGAAATGATAGCTGATGAACTTTCCCGAAAGAATGACCCAGTTATTCCATGAATATGGCGGGTTTCAGCGGGAGGGAGCTCCGGGCCTTGTTCATGGGGTCATCCTTCTCCGGGTCGTCCTCCCTGAACACCTCCACATCGCACCCCATCTCCGACGAGAGGAATCCGGATATCGAGCGGAGGATATCAAACTCCGAGCGAAGCTCCCCGTATCTCCTCTTCTCCTCGGGTCCCATCTTCACAACATCCCTGGAGAGCCTGTTCACGAGCTTGGGGATTACCTTCCGGTAGGGGGAGAGCTCCTCCCTTGACATCAGCGGTTTGATGACATCGCCGGGATTTATCCTTCCGTCCCCTTCCTCGGCCTTCTCGAACAGTGTTTCCAGGAGCTCCCACTTCCATTCACCGGAAGTGTATAGGATAATCCTTTTAGGGTCGATCCCGGTCATCTTTCTGATGTTTTTGAGATCTTCCAGCAGCAGGGTCACGTACTCTTCCTTCCTGAGCTCCATCTCTGATACCCTATCGGGGGATATGGAGGGCCAGGGTTGAGTGGATATGAATCCTTTACCCCCTATTCTCTCCCAGATCTCCTCCGCAAGATGGGGTGTGAAGGGCTGAAGCATACGTGCCCATACGCCCAGCATCTCCCTGATGACCTCGCTCCGGGCTCCTCCCCTCTTCATGTACCACTTGAGATCGGAGGGAATGGAGAAGTACACGACATTGGAAGCTTCCCTGAGCTTTCCGGACTCCATTGCCTCTTCCACCTCACGGAGTCTCAGTGCCATCATCGATATCAACCAGTCATCTATCGATGAATGTGAGGTGCCTGAAACGGAGAAGAGCTCCTCCACCTGCTCGAATATTTTTTTCATCCTTGATCTGTAGTGGGAAACCGTTTCCTCCATCCATTCGACATCCATCGCGGATGACCCCACATGGCAGTAGTACAATCTCATTGCGTCCACGCCGTACTTCTCGATCGCCTCGGGGATCGGCTCGGCCCCTCCCTTGGTCTTGGATATCTTGTCCCCGCCGGACATCGTCACCCACCAGTGAACGTAGATCCCTCCGGGCCAGTGTTCCCTGTCGAGCAGGGCCACATGGTTCATGAGGAATACCGGAAAATGGACCGTCTTGTGCTCCTTGCCTCCCAGGTTGATGTCCAGGGGATACCAGTAAAGGAACTCCTTCCTGCATCTCTCCATCACATCCCTTCTCTCCTTCTCCATCCCGGAAAGGTCTCCCTTCCCCCTGAAGACGTAGTCGAAGAATGCGTCATCCATCCATTCGACCTTGAGGGAACCGTCATTGATGAACCTTGAAACCGTGTAGTATGTGGGATACAGTGTGGAATCGGATATGGGCTCAATTATCCATCCCTTCTTGTACGGGAACTCCGTCCCGAGCCACGACCCCCTCCTTATGCAGGCCCTGTCCCCGAACCAGTCGAGAACCGAGGGCAGGTCCCTCTTGTATTCCTCCGGGGAGATGTTCATATCCTGAACATAGGATTTGGCCCTCTCCGTCCACTCCTCATCGGAATATCTGATGAACCACTGGTCCGGGATCCTCTTGATGACCACACTGCTCCCGCATCTGCATATTACCGGTTCGGAGAACTCGTGGAAGACATCGGCCAGACCCATATCGATGAAATCCACCCTGAGAGTGTCCTTTATCTGGGAGACCCTCAGCCCGGAATAATCCTGGCATAGGTCCATAAGGACACCGGAATGGAACTCCTCCTTGTAGATGGCCTTCGTTGCCTCCTCCAGCTTCTCGTGATCGTTCTGATCCCTGATACCCATCTCCTGGCAGATCTGGCCGGCGGGATCCTCCGTGTATTCCTTCCTCGCCTGTATCAGCGTGATCGGTTTCAATCCCAGCACCCTTTCGACATCCAGGCCGAAAGGATTCTTTCCCGCCTTCAATTCCTCCTGAACATCCTTCAGGGCGATCCAGTCGAATGGGGCATGAGCGGGGACCGACATGACCACTCCCGTTGCCACGGCAGGGTCCACGAATGTTCCGGGAAGGATCGGGACCTCGAATCCCACCGGTGTCCTGCAGTTCCGGCCGATGAGCTCCTCTCCCTTTATCCTCTCCAGCTCCTCCACCTCCCCTCTCCCGTCCATCTGGTATCTGAGCTTCTCGAATGCCTGCGGGGAGACTATCCATGTCTCCTCGAGGACCCTGGCCTTGATGTACTCGACCTCTGGATGCAGCCACATGTTGGTGACCCCGAATACCGTCTCCGGTCTCAGGGTGGCTGCCGGAAGGACGGTACCGTCCGTCAATCTGAACTTGAGAGCGGTGAACTCCTGTGCTTCCGCATTCCCTCCCTGTGATATGTCCGTCATGGAGGTGTCCACGGCAACGGGGCCGCAGTTGGGGCAGTAGGGAGCGTAATGAGGTTTGGTAACAAGGTATCCGAGATCGTTCAGCCTGTGGAACTGCCATGTGATGAACCGTTTGTAGCCTTCGGATATCGTTGACATGCAGCGGGAGAAATCCATACCGAAACCGAAGCGCTTCCAGTATTCCTCTATGTATACCCCCGAGAAGTATTCTATGAGCTTTTCGACATCTTTGAGCTCGTCGATCCTTTCCGGCGGACAGCCGTTCCTGAGAAGGTATTCGCGGGTCTTGGGGTCCCCCCTCTCTATCTTCTTGGCAAGGGCAATGGCAGGTATCCCGGAAGCGTGAAATCCCACGGGAAAGAGAACATCGTGCCCCGCTGCCCTCTTGTATCTGGTGATGACATCGGCATAGGTGAATCCCCTCATGTGCCCGACATGCAGATACCCCGAGATCCCCGGATAGGCAAAGATGAGGAAGAACTTCCTTTCGGATCCGCTGTCGGGACCTCCCGGTCTGAAGATGTCTTCCTCTTCCCATCGTTTCTGCCATTTAGCTTCCATTGCGTGAGGATCGTATCCTGCCATCTAGCGAACCACCTTTCGGGATGTACCGGCCGAGTGATAGCGGGAAGCACGGATCCATTAATAGGTTTTTTCATCGGATAGGAATACCAGGGTCCACTGCATGATGTCGTCAGCATGCGGCAGATGAGATATCTCGAAAGCTTCCCACTAGTTGTAGGGGCCCATAAGGGGATAATTGTCCACACCGTTGTGGGGAAGGTTCGTGTCCCCGATCCAGTCCCCGTTCGTATCCTGTCCCTGGTAATCGCTCCAGTAGTTCCCCTTGCCCCATCCGTTATCCCAGGTATTGTTCTGCTCCGTGAAGCT
Source organism: Thermoplasmatales archaeon ex4484_6 (assembly GCA_002254385.1). Lineage (GTDB taxonomy): Archaea > Thermoplasmatota > Penumbrarchaeia > Penumbrarchaeales > Penumbrarchaeaceae > Penumbrarchaeum. Next base: position 4,703 of record NJDO01000092.1, read on the forward strand.
CATTCCCAGATCAGTGACCTTATCAAATGCCGCGGTGTTACCTATAATGTCATTGAGGTAAAGGGTGTTCCCGCGGGATCCCTGTATCCAGAAAGCGTAATCATTGTTCTTGATGACATTGTACTTGAAAAGGCTGTTCGAGCAGAGTCCCATTGCAATGCCCCAATAGCTCCCGGATTTGTATACGGGAGCGTTCGAGGGATACACGGGCCCTTCACAATGCCGGTTTCCGAGACCCGGGTCAATCCTCACAGATCTCGATATTCGAATCGTATTCCATCTTGAAGCTCTTGGGAAGGGCCTTCTGCGTCAAACACCCCATGGATACCACATCGACGTGGGGTGCGTATTTCGCAAGGTTCTCGAGGGTTATGCCGCCGGAAGCTTCCAGGGTCAAGTTCCTGCCAAGCCTCTCCGCCTCCTCTCGCACCTTTTCCGAGGCTTCCTTAAGCTTCCGCGGGCTCATGTTATCGAACATGATGATATCCGCACCTGCCTCCACCGCGGCAAGTCCGTGGGAGATGTCCTCCACCTCCACCTCGATCAGCATGTAGGGTCCTCTCAGTTCCCTTATCATATCCACTGCGGCGGCAATCGATTCGGCCCCCTCTCCCAGGGCCTTCAGGTGATTGTCCTTTATCATTGCCAGGGAGCTCAGATCGTACCTGTGAGGAAGTGCCCCGCCATCGATCAATGCCCTTTTCTCGAAAAGATGGAACCCCGGCGTCGTCTTTCTCGTCCCCGCCACCCTTGTCCCGGGGGAAGCTTCCTCCGCTAATCTGGACGCCTCCTGCGCCATTGTGGCTATTCCCGACATCCTTGATAGTATGTTCAGGACGGTCCTCTCCACTTTGAATAGGGAGGCAGTGGGTCCCACCGCGGTCATTATCTCGGACCCTGCTCCACAGAGGGAACCGTCCACTGCTCCCGGTACCCGTTCGAGCCTGCATCCCTCTTCCTCGAAAAGGAACATCGCCGGCACTATGCCGGACAGGACGCAGTCCTCCTCCGCAGTGATGACTGCTTTCCCTGTCTGATCCGGAAAAAACACTCCTGTTGGGTCTCCGCCACCCGCATCCTGCCAGAGATAGCTTCTGAGCATTTCCATTTCCTTTGCGGTTAGCTCCATCATAATGGAGTAATGGACAGGGATGGAATTAATCCTTCCCCCGTGAATGAACCGGAAAAAAAGAGTGGGGCGGGACAGGAACTTACGGGCACGTACACCTCTGTGCTTGAGGTCCAACCTCGCATATGGCACCTGCCTGTCCGCTTCCCGCAGATCTTTCCATTCATCCACCTATTTGATGTCTATATAAAAGGAACGGTCCTATCATCCCGATGGATATTATTATCTACATACATGAGTGTCTCATGAACGGCCAGATTTTATTATGGAAATCGAAGGATTCTCCACCGAGCGGAGAATCTTACCCAATGACGGCAGGCAGCCTCGGTATTTCGGGCCATTCCTGATGGACATTCCGTTCTCCGCTCACTACTTATTCGTCCAACGGGGTCTTCAGGGCTCCCCACCCCGGAACATCCCTCAGGATGGAATCATCGCAAAGGTAATAGATTGAGTATGATACCTCATCATCGAGGAGCGGATTCTGTCTGTCGAAGATGACGGCTCTGAGGTGGAAGTTCTCGTCCACGAAATTCCGGAATCCTTTCATCTCCATGAGATGATACGAGAGGACTACACATTCGATACCGTACTCCACAACGGAAGTGTTTAGGGCGTCGGAGGTTATCGACGGATACTGTATGTGAGCCACGTTCACGACGGACGGGGGGACTCTCCTGTCCGCGAGTACGGATATCAGCGGATCCCCGGATATGATGAAATCCTCCTCCGATGTAAGATCACGGACAATTGCAGCCACCTCTTCCTGGGCAGGTTCACCCCGGTAATGAACATGGAGCACCATGCCCGAACTCACCAAGGATGCCGCAATTACCAGTATCACAGGGGATATGCGGGCTGCTGCCCTCAGGATCGAGTGCCTGTATTCGAACATCCTGAGCGCTCTCCTGAAACCGATGCCAGCGCCGATCGCTATCACCGGTGAGAGGAATATAAGATGATGGTCGAAGGTCATTGCCTGCAGGATGAAATATATCAGGAACACGGAACCGATGATGAGAACGACTCCCTCCCTCTTTCTGTAAAGAGGGCCTATTCCAAGAATGAAGAATGGAATTGATGCCAGGATAGGAAGAAGATATTTCATGAACTGTCCGGCCTTGAACAGGGGAGAAGCAACGGGACGATGCAGTTGATTCAGGAACGTTCCCCTGATCACTTCCATGGGGCCGAACAGCATCATGAAGAGGAGAACCACGAGAGAGAAGGAGAGAGTGAAGATGACAGGATGTTGCAATCCTGTTCTGAATTCACCCCTGGGTGGAAGAGTAAATCTGTCAAGTGGCCTTTCTTGCCCGTATCTGTCGAACAGTATGTCCATGAGCAGTATCAGACCCACCGCACCGAAGGTTATCCCCCCGAACAGTTTGGTCATCGTTGAAATGCCTATCAGGAACCCGGCGATCATGAGGTTGACGTTCCGTCCCTTTTCCCTGAAAGCAATGAAGAAGGCAATACCCAGACTGGACCACAGGAGGGCGAACATGTCAAGGGAGGCCAGTCTGGATTCCAGAAGAAACATCACGTCTATCAGCAGAAAAGATCCCGCTCCCACCATGCCCCTCCATCCGGCAGCCTTTCCGGAAGCATACATCACAAGGGATAGTATGATGGCGGATGAGATTACCGAAAAAAAGCGGTACAGCTCCGGGGAAGCGTCCGTTGCGCCGTAGATGAGGAGCATGAAAGGTGGCTGAACGGAATTTATCTGGGAATAGAGATGGTATCCGTAATCCATCATCCG
>NJDO01000023.1 GCA_002254385.1 Thermoplasmatales archaeon ex4484_6
CGAACCCTGGTCCTCGAAACATCACGCCGAACTCCATGTTTCGAGGTGCGCTGAGCCGCAACGCGGGTTAGCTGCATCGAATCCCCCTGGGTCCGCTTATTATTATTGTTTAATTACAGGACTTATATGTAACGGGGGTGGAACCGGGGATTCGGACGTGATCTATTGAATATGATCTACATGAGAATGGGATAAGGACAGGTGACCTCCTTATGTTACACAAGCGCACCAAAGAATATTAAAACAGTATGGGATTTTTTTCATCGGAGGTCAAGGGATTGAGGAGAATCTGGTCCTTCCTGCTGATGGCGGTGATGGCTGCAACTGCCTACCCCTTGTGGACCGAGGGAGAGGTAGCTCCCCTCTCCTTCAGCGTCCCGGATGGATTGACTGCCCACTCACCGATATCGATAATCGGTGATGATTCGCTCATTTCCACGGTCAATGATGAGAACTGGGAGGGGGATGGATCGTATGAGAACCCTTTTCTGATATCCGACCTCTTCATCGACGGGAACGGAACGTCGGACTGTATACAGCTGAAGGATACGACGTATCACATTTTGATAGACAACTGTGTACTCGTCAACGCGTCCGGATACTCCGGACTGAATCTCTACAACGTCACGAATGTTCATATCAACTCCACGGAGGTCAAATACTGCCATGACGGGATACATGTCGGAGATTCCGGGAAAATATCCATTGAGGGTATCATTGTCGATGATAGTTCAGACCGTGGAATCAGTCTCTCCAACTGCATAGGTGTTTTCATATCAGGATCGGGCATTTATGGGCGGTACTGTGCAATCGATCTGTTCAGGACTTCCTATCTGGAAATCGAGAACTGTCTGTTGAGTTCGGGCGACACCGCTCTTCATGCGGAGGAATGCACCTCGTTTTGGGCATCCAACAACAGCTATATCGGAGCTTCGGGAACCGGTATGATCCTTGACAGATGATGGAAACCGGACTTCTGCTCAACCATACTTCCCGGACCAGCATTCGGAACTGTTCATTTCAAAACTGCTCCGACGAGGGCGTCCATGTGGACCATTCCAACAACATCAATGTGAAGGATTCAACCTTCATCGGGAACGGGAAGGGAGCCGGGTTCGATGAGGCCTTAAGGTGCGAGATCTCCTCGAACCTGTTCATTGACAACGAGAAGGAAGGAGTCCGTATACGGGGATCGACGGCTTTACTTGTATTCCACAACGCATTCATCCGGAACAACGGTGCCGGAGACACCCTGAACAGTGAGATTCGACAGGCGTTTTCATACTCGGAGGATGTGATGTGGTATGACGATCAGCTCAAGGAAGGAAATTACTGGTCGGATATGACATATCCTGATGAGAATCATGACGGCGTCGTTGACAGGACCTATGGTATAGGGGGATCCCTCAACCGTGATAAGTTCCCCCTCGTTTTTTCTCCGGTGGCCCTCTGCCCCCCTCCCAGCAACCTCATTGCCATCGGGGGAAGGGATTCCATCTCTCTCTCCTGGTCCCCCCCCGCAGGAATGGACACGGATGAACTGCTGGGATATCTCTTGCTTAGGGGGAAGCAGCCGGATAGGTTGGAGAAGATCGGGGAGCTGTATCCTAGGTTGACCCACTTCAACGATACTGGGGTGGAGAGCGGAATCCTGTATTTCTACCGGATGAGGGCCCTCTCCCTAAACGGTGCCGGAGCTCCATCCAATATCATGTCAGCGATGAGCGATGATACCCCTCCGGTCGTCAGTTTCGTAAACTGCGAGGAAGATCAGGTTTTCGGAACCGATAACGTATCCTTCGAATGGGATCTGACCGAGGAGGAGTCCGCCCTCGCCCGGATCTCTGTTTTCCTTGATGGCGAGGAGCTCCCCGGAATGGATACAACTTCAAGATCGGTATGCCTGCACGACCTGGAGGAAGGCACCCATCTGCTCAAGGTCACGGTGATGAACGACAGATTCCTCACCGGTTCGGCCGATATAATGTTCCACGTTGACCTGGAGCCGCCGGTGATAGGGTTCGACCATGACGGTACGATCTACGTACGTTCCAGGCGTATCGAGGTTTCATGGTGGGGTATGGACAATGTAACGAGCGTCACTGGCTACCTGGTCAGGGTCGATGGTGGCGAATGGGAGGTTAACGGTCGGGCAGTGGGGGTCTCCCTGACCCTTGAAGAGGGAGACCATTACCTGGAGGTAATGGCGGTGGATGAGATGGGCCATTCCTCTGTAATGAAGAAGAGGATAGTCGTAGATATGGTCTCACCCGTGGTCAACGTGAAGGATCCGGAGCCGGGAATTCACCTGAACCGGGACAACCTGACCCTCTCGCTGGAACTCTATGACATGCGATCGGGGATAGGGGCAATGAGCTATTCCCTTGACAATTCGGGACAGGTAGCCGTGGAACCCGATAACGTCATCACGCTCCGGAATCTTTCGGAGGGTCTTCATAATATCCTTGTTTGGGTGGAGGACAGGGCGGGCAATTTGGCAAGCTGCGATTTCTCGTTCACGATCGACATGACACCACCCCGGATCCTCTCGTGGTCCCCCATGGGATCGGATGCCTCCTCCTCATCCGTTGTTTACATAATTTTTTCCGAGGAGGTGGATGAGGATTCCCTCTACCTCAATATGGGGATTCGGGGCTTCATGAAGTTCTCCGGGGATTCCTGCATTTTCAGTCCGGATGCATACCTTATCCCAGGAAGATGGTACAACATTACGGTAATGGTCTATGACCTTGCGGGGAACGGCCCTGTCATGGAGAACCATTCATTCCGGGTGACGGACAAGGGTGTGATAACGGGGAAGATCCTGGACGAGATGGGCATCCCTATCGGGGGTGCCATGGTATTCGAGGATGAGATGTCTCCGGCCGTCACCAACGCATACGGAAATTTCACTCTCAAAATAGAGATGGGCCGCCGTACGATCCACATAACCGCTCACGGATTTGAACAAAGGACGATCGAGGTGAACGTGAAACCGGAAGAGATAACTGACCTCGGCGAGATCTCCCTCAGAGAGAGACGGGAAGCTTCCGGCTCTTCCGACATGGGTCTCATGTTTCTACTGCTCCCCTTTCTTGTCATTATCGTGGTGGTGATCCTGATATCTCTCATTGTTATCCGGAAGAGAAGGAATGCCGAGAAGCTGGATTTCTTCATTGAAGACGGGGCACCCCGGGGGGAGCCTCCACCCGATGACGGGAACGGTTTCGAGGAGTTCTGGATCGATACCGGCGAGGATATCATTGATGATTACTACAAGGTCCTGTCCGTGCCGAGGAACGCCACCTACCAGGAGATAAAGAGGGCATACCGGAAGATGGCGGCACATCATCACCCCGACAGGTTTGCCATGAAGGATGACATGTCAAGCGAGGAGATGGAGATGATGATGGCCCAGATCAATGAGGCCAAGGAGGTCCTGCTGAATCCCCTGAGAAGGATGTACTACGATGCATGGCTTCATGACAGGGAGATGTGAGTGATGGCGCATCTCTCCGTCTTCGAGGTTAAATCGTGCACAGTATAGCTTGTTCGGGTATGGAACCGATGAACCGTGACTTCGAGGCCGAGGGCAAGAACGGGACGAAGGTGAAGGAGGAGTTCCTTCGGCATGCGATGGAGTGCCATGCCGACATGTTGAAGAACATGTCCGAGACCGAAAAGGAACGGATTATGAAGAAGGTGGATGACATGATCGGCTGAGACAACCTGGAAGAACCAGGGGGAGCTCTAATATCCGCGGCCCCCCGTTCTTTCAATATCCACCATCGTCGACGGTGAGAGGCAGTATTGTGATCATCCTGATACAACCCCGTTATCCCCCTCATTTCCGGATTCTTGAATAAATCATTAATAGGGGGGATAATCATGGATGCTCGATGGTATCCGTCAAGGAAAGGACTGTGAAGGGGAAGAAATACCTCTACGTGACCGCAACATCTTCCTACAAGGGTCGGAAGAAGAGATTCGAGAAATCCCTGGGCCGAAGCGATTCCGATCCGAAGGAGATCGAGAGGAAGAAGGAGTTCTACATGGAGCTCCTCGAACTGAAGTCCCTTCTATACCGTATTCTTATGGAAGCCAAGGAGACACGTTTCAGCTACCTCCCCCGTTTCTATGCTCTCTACCTCTCCATGATCAGGAACCTCTACTCGGAATATATCTCAAGCTTCTATCCCTCGGAGCTGGAGAAGTACAGGGCAAGCCAGAGAGTGAGATACGTTCACCATACGACCGCCATGGAAGGGAACACACTTTCACTCCAGGAGGCCGCCCTGGTTATAGAGGACGGTATAGCTCCGAAGGGAAAGGAACTCAGGGAGATACACGAGGTGGAGAACTTCAGGATGGTCCTCAGGTACCTCAAGGGATACAGGGGAGATATCACCATATCTCTTATCAGGAAGATCCACTCCCTCGTTCAGAACCACATATACGATGAGCAGGCGGGTGAGTTCAGGAGGATCGCCGTTGGAGTCGTGGGTTCCAATTTCGAACCTCCTCCAGCCATCTTCGTCAAGGATGAACTTGAGGAGCTGATCAGATGGTACCGGGATAACCGTGACGACCTCTGCCCCTTCGAGCTGGCGGGGATTTTTCACTACCGTTTCGTTCAGGTGCATCCCTTCGTCGACGGCAACGGCCGGGTGGCAAGGGAGCTGATGAACTTCATACTGGAGCGCAACGGTTATCCTCCCCTCATACTCGAGATGAAGGACAGGGAGGAGTATCTGAAGAGGTTGAAGATGGCGGATGAGGGAGATCCGCACCCCTTTCTCGAGATGCTTGCGGTGAGGATGATAGTGGATTACGAGGATGTGATAATGTCCTTCCAGGACAAGGCCCTGAAGGACCTGTCGAATCTCAGGGAGGATGAACTTGAGGAGCTGATGGAGCTTCTGATATGGTTCATGGACATGATGAAGGATTTCCACGTTTCCTTACCCGATGAGGCAAGAAGGAACATACCATCCATTAGAAGGTTCCTGGAAATGGTCAGGGCCCTTGATCTGCCGCAGATGAAGGAGTGAGCACTCCCTCCCGTCGGCTCAACCGTTCTTGATATACCATGAAGGGAGTCCCAGGTATCTGTAATGGTCCTCTATCTGCTTGGAATAGATGGAGGAGTAGAACCTGTTGAACTCGTTCACATGGAGAAGCCCCTTCCTGGTGGGAACTATGCTGTAGGAACGGTCCTCGTGCAGGATCTCTATGAACCCCTCCTCCTTCAGGTGCTCCAGTATCCTCTCGGTCATGTTGTGGTTCGAACGAATGTGATGCATTATCTCCGATTTCGAGAGTCCCTCGAATTCGCGGAGCATTATCCTGTCCAGCTTGTCCTTCAGGTCCTTCTGCTGCGGATCTATCCCCATCGCCGAGGCGAGCAGATTGAGCACTATGCACGAGTAGAGGTTCATGTCCTTGTAGCTCTTGCCCGCCACTGTTTTCACACCTTCCTTCTCACGGCAGAAGATTGGGGAGCTCCGGTATGAACGGAATGAACTCATAATGTCCCGAACGGAGTTCCACTGCAAGCTGCAGATTGATCCTCTGCTTTCTCTTACCTTTCAATGATATCTTTCCCGCGGTCAGCCTATCATACAATCTGTCATCTATCCCCCTGTAGTTCGAGCCGGCCTTGTACAGCATGACAACCCTGTTGGGATACACCCCTGTCCTCCTGAATATGTCGTGGAGTTCATCCAGCAGACTTTTCAGGTCATCGAAACCCGGGGGGTTTTCGTATTCCCTGACGTACAGGGAATATCCGGGATATCCCCTGTGGAACAGTCTGTGGAAGAGAGAGGGTCTCCTAAGGATGAATGCATCGAAATGGTGTCTCTTTGTTGATCTCCCCGCAACGTAGGAATCCTTTCGAAGAAGTTCCGGTCTGTGCTTCAGCATCCTTTTCAGCATGGCGTTGTTCTTCCTGAGATACCTTATGAACCTCTCCGTCATGTTCCTTCCCCGGGGTATGGAATATGCGGGAGGGCCCTCCCTCATGGCCTTGATCGCGGAGTATCTGAGGGTGGATTCATACAGGAATTTCCTCAAGGTGGTGAGAAGGGATGCCGTAATTATCCCCGTGACAAGCAGCGAGAGAAGCACCAGGAACATGAAGATATTTCCCTGGGAGAGAACTGCAAGCATCAGGAGGAAGTAAAGTATTATGGAGAGCCATACGAAATAGAGTGCGAACCTTGACAGGAAGAGTATCCTTCCGGACCTTGAGGAGATGGTCTCTGCAAGATTGAAGGTCCCCGATATCGGGTCCTCCACACCACGGTAATACTGCCATCTTTTCATTTCAAACACCGTTTCCGATCACTGTACACCGGTGTTTCCCGTTTCATCATATATAAATCGATATGAAACATTCTTTCACAACTTTCTGCCTGAACAAGTTTTCGCCCTTTTATATATAATTTCTTCCGCCTGCATCCTTTCGGTGATATGAAATGTCCGAAGGAAAGGGAAAGACCGGCATACTTCTCCCTGTCGTCCTGATAGGGGCAGTTCTGCTTTCGGGGATAGGCCTGGTGGGTCTGTTCCTGCAGGCAGCAGACAGGGATGGAGAGGTGAATGGACCGGGCATGATGATGCCCGGAACGGAAAACGAACAGATAGCAACGGCCGAGATGGCGGCAGGTGAGAGATATGACGAATCCTACAGACAGGTTCAGGAAGTAAGGGATCTGATCCCCGCCGAGAGGGATATGCCCATCTCGGCGGGATTCGATGAACCTCCGGTCCCGGCTGCTGTTCCCGGGGATGGGGATCTCACGAGATCCGATGATGACCTCCTTTCACAGGAGGGATACATAGACCGGGGGGATTCCCCGGAAGCTCCAGAGGTCGGGATGGATGATACATTCTCCCTTCTTGGCGATGATGACGATGTACTCGACGGGACTCTTGAACTTGTCCGGAATGGAGATGTTCCCGATGAGCTCCCGTCTGTTGATGTGGAAAAGGAGGTCCATATTCCCATAACCGAGAACGGGGTGAGGATTGATGAGGATCTTGCGGAGGATGTATCCGGCGATCTCGGAGGATTGTCGGAGGAGCTCGAAGGCGTTCTTGGTGAGAATGCACCGGATACCAATTCCGCCGGTTTCGATACCGGGAAAGTCCCCCTTACGACATGGGATGTGTCAAACTCCACGGTAAGGGATGAGGATGGGGACGGAAATCCCGAATTGAAGTTGGAATTCCGTGTCGCCTCCGGAACCGTCAACAGGACGATGCCGAACGGTACGCTTGCCTATATCGTGGGCTGCGAATATGAATATCGCGACAGTGATTCCGATGGCTATCCCGAATTCGAGAGGTCCGTCAATGTGAGGTTTGCCAACTTCACAATGAACGGACTCAAGGTCGCGGAGGGCCTCTCGTACTCTGAAGTGCTTAGGAACGATACCGATGGTGATGGTGTCGTGGACAGGGTGGAGATGAGGCATCTCTCCTTCGGGTATCATGCGACCGTTCTCGGGACCGTCAGGAGCTTCGCCCTTGGCGGGGAGCTGATCATGGACGATGTGGATGAAGATGGTGTCTTCGAGAAAAAAGAGGGCACAGCCTTCCTGTTCTTCAGGCATCAGATCGGAAGCTCGGGTGTCATTATAAGGGAATCGCTGGTTCTTGTTCAGGGAAAGGAAGCCCCGAACGAGAAGGCACTCTCGAAATTGGCCTTCACAAGGCTGAACAACACCAGAGGGGAAACGCTGCTCGAGAGGGGATACGTCTGGTCATATCATGAGGGTTCAGCGTCGAGAGATCTGCTTGTGATCGCAGGAAGGAACGATACCGTGACGGGAAGGCTCCAGTATGTGATCCTGAACGCCACCGAGGAGAGCTCGATGGAAGGTTCCCGCTGCAGGGTGACGGCTTTCGGTGTGAACAACTCGACACTGCCTTCGGGAAAGGAGAGGTCCGATGCGGTTGCAGTGGATTATGATGTTCGGATCTCGGGCTCCCGCAAGGAGGAGAACGGATTCCTGGCGGCTGCCAGGACGGAAAAGGGGAACGGGAGCCTCGAGGAGTCCTTCATACTGATATCCGTGAACAGAACCGGTGTATCGTCTATCCCTGAAAAGGAGGATTCGACGGTCCTTATCGGAAGGAACGTCACGAACGGCGGTTTGAATTCAACGGTGGCATTTGCCAGCAGGATGTACAGGGACGCGGACCGGGATGGCAATCCCGAATATCTCAGGGAATCCTGGGCCGTTGGAAGGTCCGAGGATCATGACAGGGATGGCGTGAAGGAGCTCGAGGGTTACATTGTCCACTGGAACGAACTCAGGGACCTTGATGACGACACGAACCCGGAATGGAACCAGACATTCACCATGATGGGCTGGAAAAGGGACACAAACGATGATTCCAACATCGATGTCGAGAGAGGTGTCATGGTGAACCGGACGGCATACGACGAGAACTCCAACGGGACAGTGGAGCTCATGGAGACGGGAATCATAGGGTTCGAGAAGACCGATACCGATTCAGACGGCACCATTGACAGCGAGAGTTACATCGGTTTCTGGGAGAAGGTCACGGATGTTCACGACGACGGGACAGAGATCAACAGGGAATCGGGTACCTGGTCGCATAGATCGTGATATATCGGGAACGGACAGGGAATACAAAAGAAGAGGTTGAAAATGTATCGAAGGAGGAAAAAAAATGAAAATGTGGATGTTCGGAATGACGGCTGTACTGATAATCGGGGCTGCCGTTATGGCAGGGTGTATCGATGAGGTTGTGGACCCCGATCTCGACTTCGCCGTTATGGATGTGATGACCAATTCCACCTCTCCCAATCCGGAGAGCGTGAGAGCCGATGACGGCTACGAGTTCCTCTATGTCAAGGTGAGGATAGGGAACGAGAACAGGGACACGGACCTGACAGTGGGTCCGAAAACATTCTCCGTGGATGACAACGGCACGACCGAGGTCAGGGGGAAGTTCCTTGCAAACATGGACCTCCGAAAGGTGGATTCCATAAGGATCGACCCCGATTCCGAAAAGATGGTCTGGGTCATCTTCGAGGTACCCAGGGATTCGGGGATGCTCTACATCCGCTACAGGGGGACCCTTGACGAGCCCCTGGAGAGGAAGCTCCCGGATTACTGAGAGCGGGAGCTCGACCGGAAGTGAAAATGAGGGAGTCCAACTTCCCTTGGGATGAAGATTCGGCGGATTCGCCGGATCTTCATCCTTTCTTTCTGAACGGGACCTCGATTTTCATTTTTTTTCTGTTCACACAATCAAAGCTAAATATTCCGTAATCTCCTTTTCCATCAAATGAAGATCACGAACGGACCTTTTCCATCCATCCTGCTTGCAGCATTCCTGCTGGCTCCACTTATATCTGGATATGCACCTTTGCTTCATGATGGGGAAGGCCGGGAACATCGTTCCACAACTGGTGGACCCGTATCCTTTACCATCTGCGATTGGAGATGGAACAGGACGGGAGCGGTCAGCCTGACCTTCGATGACGGTCTCTCGTCCCACGTTAAATTGGCGGCCCCCATACTCACGGCCAGGGGGCTCCCGGGCACCTTCTTTGTCACCATCGGGAATGTCGGCATTCCTTACGGGGGAAACTGGAGCGACTGGCAGAACATATCGGACAGGGGACACGAGATCGGCTGCCACACCATCACACATCCGGACCTCACCACATGCTCCCCCTCGAAACTCTTCGACGAGGTGGTCCTTTCGAAGCGGATAATCGAGGAGAATATCACGGATATGAGATGTGAATCGTTCAACTATCCGATGGGGAGGTACAATTCGACGGTCCTGGATCTCGTTTCCCGGACCTACATTGCAGCAAGGGGAGACGATCACAACATCACCTCTCCGCCTGCTCCGAATCCGAAGACACCGGAAAACCGCTACAGTGTAATACCTGTCAACTTCGGGGGAAGTGAAACGGCCGAGGAGATGTCCGATCTCCTGAACGATACCCTGGACACCGGTGGATGGCTCGTGGAGATGATCCATGCTGTCGAAGGGGGGGGCTGGGATTCGGTTCCCCTCTCCGAGTTCCGCCCGCACATGGATAGGATATCCTCGATGAAGGATGAGCTGTGGGTGGACACGTTCGCCAATATCTCGAAGTACATAAGGGAAAGGGACGGGGCCCGGCTGACCTGCGATACGTTCGAGGATCATATTGACAACATATCGCTCGATTCCGGTCTCGACCCCGAAATATACGATGTTCCGTTGACATTGGATGTTCGCGTTCCTCCCGACTGGGTGGATGTCGATGTGGTGGTGGACGATCATCGGGTGACGATCTCACCCCCGATTAACGGAAGTGAAAGACATATCTTCATGGAGATGCCGATCGGTTCCGGAGCAGCGGTGTACAAGAATGTATCGTTCCCGTCTCTCGTCCCTCGGGATCAAGGGGACGTATTCTCACCCGGAAATGGGAATTCCTCCACGATGTTCCATTTCGAAATAGTCTTCGGTTCCGGGAGAGGACGTAATGTCTCACACGGCCCCGATCTGTTCCTCGACCTCAACGGGGACGGTGATGCGGATGATGTATTCCGCGGTATGACGGAGGGCCCCCACAGGATGGAAAGGGTGAACCTGACAGGAGGAACCGGGAACGGTTCGCTGTTCGGGGTGGACCTGTCGTTCCCTCCCGGATGCAGGGACATCGGTTTCTTCATCGAAGCCCGGGACACGGAAAACCTGCCTGCTAGGTATCCCGCGGAAGGCTTCATGAGAGGGCCAGAGGTCAACGATCCTCCCGGAGCTCCCTCGGGTCTGTCGGTGATGTTCGCCCATTCCCGTCACCCCCGGATATCATGGGATCCTCCGGATGACCCGGACGGGGATGACGTTTCGGTGTTGTTCAGGTTGGGTTCTGCCGATGACGGACTTCTTCTTGTCAACAGGTCCCTTGTCAATGAAACATCCCTGGAGCTCTCCATATCGGATGAGGGCGAAGGATTGGAACCTGGATTGTGGTTCAACCGGAACCTCTCACTGGAGCTTCGTTTCATGGATTCGAAAGGTGCCTTCTCGTCGGTTTCGGAGCTCCGGTTCCACCCGGTGAACGGTGCTCCCTCACCTGTCAGCGGCATGTTCGTCATAGGCAGGGATACTTCGGGTCCGATCCTCCATTTCAATCCATCCTCTGATCCGGAGGGAGACGAGATAATCTACCATATCACGCTTCTCGAGGGTGCTGGCGACTCCTTCACTCCGCTTCCCGGTTTTCCGGCAGCCGTATCCGATACCTTCTTCCTCCTTCCCGGGGTCCTGATGGATAACCGGACCTACCGGGTGGAGATAGTCTCCGAGGATGAATACCATGCACTGTCGGGTGTGTCCTCTTTTGATTTCCTTGTTGATCTGCCTCCTTTCCCCGTCAGGAACATCTCCGTGACGGGGGAGGGGGATGCCCTGGTGGAGTGGGAATATGATGAATTGTTTGCCAGAAATATCAGCGGTTTCGAGCTTCTGGTCTTCGACGGGGATCCGGCGGTGTCCGGGGTCGATCCCGTCATGAGGATGATGTACGGGGTTGATTCCCGAAACGCTTCGGTCCCGGGTCTCGAGCATGGGAGGCCGTACTGGTTCTCCGTGGTCCCGTACGATTTCTCGGGAAACAGGGGAGAACCGGCAGCGTTCGTAAGGTTCACACCCCGGGACGTGGTCCCGCCGGGGAGGGTCACGAACCTGACGGCGGAGATCGAGGGAAACCCCCCTGTTTGCAGGCTCAGATGGGAAATGGAATTCACCGGGGACCTTCAGGGTTTCATGATATTCCGGATGGAGAACGGGACACTGGCCGATGTCAGTGGGATCGAGCCTCTCCATGTCATCAATGAAGGGAACAATTCACCGAGGAAATGGCTGGATGAGGGCATCTCGAACGACACCGTATTCAATTATGCGGTGGTCCCCTTCGATGGAAATGGGAACCGCATCACCACGGAACTGCAGTGGGTCCGGGTGAATGTGACATCGAAGAAGCCGGTGGAGCTCCCCGATGAGGGACCCGGGGGCGGGTCCAATTTCACGATATCGGACGAGGATGAGGGAGGGATCCCGGGCCATCTGATCCTGCTTGTTGTTCTGATTGCCGTCCTGCTTTCTCTCGCTGCTGTTTTTGTTCTCGAAAGGAGGGGATCTTCGGGGAGCTTCGAGGAATGAGAGGGCCCTGATATTGTTCGGTAAGCGAGAGATGCCGCGCATGTATTCGAGATCGGAAACATGCGCAGCTGATATATTTCAGGGTGAATTTGAAAATATGCCAGCGATTATTATATACCCCTATCTCGGATGATATGGAGTGGAGTTTGCATGAACCGTTCGTTTGCGATCCTCATCTCAGCCCTTCTTCTGGTACTTTCCATTTACGGCACATCGGCCTCACCGGAATATGATCAGGGAGACGGCAGCCCGTCCCCCCGTTCCGGCCCATTCCTGTGGACACACAGAGGCCCCATGTCCGTTCGTGACCTGGAGAATGTTTTTTCGATGGGAAGCGACCGGGATACGGGATACTGGATCGTCCAGTTCGAAGCCCCCTCCACCGTGAACAGGGACGCTCTCATAAGATCCCATGGTTACATCCCGCTTGACTATTTCCCCGACAACGGCTACGTGGTGGAGCTCGGGGACCGGGATCCGTCCGATCTCTTCCACCTCCCCGGTGCGGTGGGAGCCTCACCGTTCTATTCCGGTTTGAAGGCCTCCCCCCACCTCATCTCGCTTTACATGAACGGAGAGGACCCCTTCGAGGGACTCGGTTCAGCAACAGTTGAAACGTTCAGGGGCGCGGACATCGAGGATTCCCTGGAAACTCTCGGCGTCGGCTGGACCAGGGTATCGGGTACGAGATATCTCGTGAATACCCCGGAGCTCGATCTTGTCGATCTGTTGAAGGTGGACGGGGTGAAATGGATAGAACCGAGATCACCCATGGAGCTCTTCAACAACGTAGCGGATTCCATAATCGATGTGGATACTGCATGGGACTCTCTCGGACTGGATGGAACCGGGCAGGTCGTTGCCATCTCCGACAGCGGGCTCGACACCGGTGTTGATGATCACAACATCACTGGGGACATCCATCTCGATTTCGACAACAGGGCCACCATCGTCAACTGGGCCGGTTCCTCCCCGGACGACGAACACGGTCACGGGACCCATGTGGCGGGTTCGGTCGCAGGAAACGGTGCAAGGTCCAGCGGGAACATCAAGGGTATGGCATACAATTCCTCGATATACTTCCAGGCCATAATGGACAATTTCGGCCAGCTGCAAATACCATCCAACCTCAGCCAGCTGTTCACACAATCCTACAATGCGGGGGCAAGGGTACATACGAATTCATGGGGCTCCCAGCTCTCCTCGCTTTTCGGAGCCTACACGACCGATTCGTACGACGTGGACTGGTCCATGTGGTATCACCCCGACATGCTCATACTCTTTGCGGCGGGCAATGACGGAATGGACGCGAACTCCGATGGCAGGATAGACAGCAATTCCGTTTCACCACCGGCGACGGCAAAATCGACCCTGACGGTGGGAGCCTCGGAGAACCTCAGGAGCTCGGGAGGGTTCCAGGGGACCTGGGGCTCGGGATGGCCCGCGGATTTTCCCGCCTCCCCCATCTCGGGGGACCGCCCCTCGAACAACTCCAACGGAATAGCGGCATTCTCCTCCCGGGGTCCCCTTGATGACGGCCGCATCAAACCGGATGTTGTGGCACCGGGTACGAACATACTCTCGACGAAGAGCTCGCAGAGCTCGAGTACCGGGTGGGGGTCGTACAATTCCTATTACCTTTACAACGGGGGGACGTCGATGGCAGCCCCCATAACGGCCGGCATGGCGGTCCTTATCAGGCAGTTCTACAACGGGACCCTGGGCATGTCGTCTCCCTCCGCGGCCCTCATGAAGGCGACGATAATCAACGGGGCCACCGATCTGTATCCGGGACAGTACGGGGCCTCCAGCCCGACCACAAGGGAGATAGACGGAAGACCGGATATGAACCAGGGATGGGGCAGGATAAACCTCAAGGATTCCGTCGACCCCGACAGCGGTATCGTATCCTTCGTTGACAACAGTACAGGCATCTCCACGGGAGAGAACCTGGCGAGGATGTTCAGGGTGCTCTCCTCGGACACGGAGCTCCGGCTGACACTCGCATGGTCGGATTATCCGGGCTCGCTGTTTGCAGGCAAGCAGCTTATCAACGACCTGGACCTGATACTGTATGCCCCGAACGGGACGGCATACAGGGGCAATGACTTCTCATACCCCTTCGATGATTCGACTGATTCCATCAACCCCGTGGAGGGTATCGCAGTGAAATCCCCATCCCCCGGATGGTGGAAGGTGAAGGTGGAAGGATCCAACATACCGAGAGGCCCCCAGCACTTCGCCCTGGTCGCATCCGGTAACATATCCGAGATGATGTCGAACATGATGCTGTTCGACAGGAGGTTCTATTCCATAGACCACGATACCGTAACCCTGTCCCTGACATCAAGGGACCTTGCCGGGTACGGAAGCGTCGAGGTGCATGTATCCTCCAATTCGGATCCTGCGGGAAAGAATGTCACTCTCTTCGAGAGCGGGAGTTCGGGAGCCTTTCTGGGAAGCTTTCACACCCGGAACAACTCCCTCACATCCGCCGATGAACTTTTCGTATCCCACAATGACATCATAACGGCGGAATACGTCTCACCCTTCAACTTCACCTACCGTGCAAATGCAACTGCCAAGAGACCCATGAGGGTTGCCCTCATCAGACTTGACGAGAACCTGCTGACCTATTCGAGGCATGATTTCCTTCATCTTAAGGGAGCGGGCGACCCGGGCCTGGATGTTCAGTGGACGGTCCCCGGTTCGAATCTTCCATGGATCGGTATATTCGATGACGGCCTGCCCGCCCACGGTGATGAGGAGGCGGATGACGGCGAATACAACGTGGAATTCTATCTGGGCGGGGTCTATTTCGCCGAGGGAAACATTACCCTCAGGGTGCAGGATCCATTCCTCGGCCCCCTTCTCTACGAGCAGTTTCCCATCACGATCAACTCGTCCATGCCAGGTGCACCGGGTGAGCTGGACGCCGAACCCCTCCCTGTCGGAAATACCGTTTTCCTCAAATGGAGGCGGTCCGCATCCACCGGTGTCCACCATTACAACGTGTTCATAAACGCATCGGATACCCCACCGGGCCTGGATGAATCGGGATGGGTCTTTTACATGTCGACAACCGGCCCGGAGAATACCACGGTGGTGGATGGTCTGGTCGACGGGGTCGGGTACAGCTTCCGCGTTGCAGCGGTGAACGGGGCCGGCAACATGTCATCCCTGTCATTCTGGGACAGTGCGGTACCTTACGATATCACTCCTCCGACGGTTGTTTACAATGAAGCACCGATGATATTCTCGGGCAGGGCCGTTCTGGAGTTCGAATCGGATGATGACCTGGAGCTATTGGAGCTCCAGTATTACCATGATGAGAACATGAACGGGCTTGTGGATGACAACGGGACATTCATTCCCGCTGTGAATTCCACGAACTCGACGGTTGTGTGGGACACAAGGTCATCTGCGGGAGGTCCGGGTGATATCGAGCGCATGATACTGAGGTTCAGGGGGATGGACGAGGTTCCTAACGTTTCGGACTGGACGTATATGGGAGGGTTCGGTGTTGACAACACTCCCCCCCACGGCCTGAAGCTCTCCATATCTCCTCCAAGGGTCACGAACGGAACGGATTTCGACGTGATAGGAAACACGGAACCGCTCTCGAGGGTCATGGTCATTCAGAATGGTGAATTCCTGACCGAGCTGACTGCAGGAACCTCCGGTCTGTTCGATTTTCACCTGACGCTCGAGGAGGGCCCCAACAGTCTGAACCTGACAGCCTACGATCTTCACGGTGCGGGGCCAACCTACCTGAACATGACGTTCACAAGGGACACCTCACCTCCGGTAGCCGTGATAAGGGATTTCAACAGGACCATGGAGATCATGTGCAACTGCACCTCCTTCATCTCCGATTCCTATGACGTGGGAGCTGATCCCGAACAGACCAGAATTTCCAATGTGACCTGGGTCCTCATCGGTCCCTACGGTGCAACCAGCAGATCGTATTCGAGGACGTTCATGCACACAATGGATATACTGGGTCGATACGAGTTGAAGCTCTGGGTGAGAGATGCGGCAATGAACATGGCCTATGCCAACACATCCTTCGTCGTGGTGGATCTCACCCCGCCAACCGCAAGAATATCGGGGCCCGTCGAGGTCGCGGAGGATACGACGATCGGCTATTCCCTTCTGAATTCAACGGACAATGATCCGACCCTCTTCTCCTCCCTGAAAGCCAGCGTTCTCTGGACCTTCACCGGACCCGACGGTTTCCGGGAGACATCAGACAGGTACGAACCGCTTGTATCCTTCCCCGACCCCGGCTTGTATTATGTAATGCTGTCGATAACCGATATGGGCGGAAACGACGCATCTGCCGAGATCGCTGTCACGGTCCTTGACATCACCCCTCCCGATGTGGACATCGTCGGCGAGATCTTCTTCGATCCCGGTGCCAGGGCAGTGTTCAACGCCTCGGTGATCGACAACGTCCGGGAAGGGGATGTGACCTATCTGTGGGTACTGACCTATCTGGATGGGGACATGGAAGATGTCGTCGGCACGAACGCCACGTTCGAATATGTTCTTGTCTCATCCGGGAACTACACGCTGAGGCTGACCGTTACGGACGCTTCGGGTAACAGCAGGAACGAGTCGGTTAACCTTTTTGTAAGATCCCCTTTGATGGTGACGGACCTTCCGACCGGAAGCGGTGAGGGGAAATTCATGGATCCCCTAGTCATTTTCGGGATCTCCGTGGCAGTCATAATCCTCACCCTTTTCGGCGTTGTCATCCTGGTCCGTCGGGGAAGATATGATGATGTGGAAGCCGAATGGGAGGAGGAAGAGGACCTGGATGAGCTGGACGAGGTGGACATAGATGATGAACCGGGCTGGGAAGATTGGGACGAGTGGTGAAGGGTCATCTCATTCCCCTCCGCATGAAAGGGTCACGGGGTTCGATCCAGCCTTTTCAACCCCTTCGGATATCTGTGTGCAAGGTCCGGATATATGGCCTTGAAATCCAGCCATGTCTTCTTGAATTCGTCATCGATCTTCTTGATGGGCTTTGCGGGTATGCCCGCAACAATTGTCTTCTCCTCCACCACGCCGTTGATCTTCACAACGGCTCCCTCGGCAACGACACCCCATCTCCCGATAACGGAGAAATCGGTCACGACCGAACCCATGCCTATCACTGCCAGGTCCCCTATCGTGCAGTTGTGGATGACGCACCCGTGACCGAGTGTGACATCATTTCCGATGACCGTTTGATCTCCCGGCCTCGCATGGATGACAACGTTCTCCTCGATCGAGGTCCTGTCACCGATGATTATCTTCCCGTAGTCGCCCCTGACGACCGCACCCGGGCCGATGTAGACATCCTTTCCGATCGTCACATCACCGACAACCGTGGCGGTTTCGAAGACGAATGTCCCTTCACCGATCTTCGGTATTCTGCCCTCGAATTCGTATACGCCCATATCCATACCTCAAGGTTTCTGAAGGTTCGCAAGGAAGTCGATCATCAGTTTCGGCATACTGCTCATTCCGGGGCTCTTCTTGAATATCGGAACCATTATCTTCACGAGAATGAATCCCAGGATCATGATCAGCGCAGCGAGAAGGAGCTGTGAGTATCTTATTCCGAGGATCGGAACCTTTCCTACCAGTGAACCCACGGCATCCCCGATGATCCCCATAGCATCCACCTTCAATACATGAAACCTCTATGGCTTATTTAATATCCTCCCATATCTCAATGTCCCGCGGGGACCTGCTTCACAATGTTTTTCATGTGGTTTCCGATGTATGTTCATGGGTCGATGTCCCAACTGCGGGGCCGTTCTGGGATGCTTCGATGGAACCCAGCACGGCTGCATGGAGGGAAGCTATGAAACGATGTACGGTCGGGAGATCTGTCCCGTGTGTCGAAAAGGATGCTATCCTTGGAGGATAGACCACTCCCCCGGACAGGGAGGTTACCGGTCCGGAACCTGCTGCAGATGCGGAGCTTCCCCCGGGGGGGAAGCGGAGAAGGAATGAAATACAAGGGTCACATTTCATGAAACGGGTGTGATCAATGGGAATATGGGACGGGAATAGATACGTGATAAAGCAGAAGGTCCTTACCATCGGTAGGAAGTATTACATCGAGGACGGTTCCGGGAAGAGGATCGGATTCTGCAAGCAGAAGATGTTCAAGCTCAAGGAGGATATCCGGATCTACACCGGAGAGGACATGAAGGAGGAGCTTCTGACAATAAAACAGGAGCAGATACTCGATTTCTCCGGAACCTTTGTGGTAAAGGATACAAGGACCGGGGAAAAGGTGGGTTACGTGGGGCGGAAAGGGCTGAAGTCCATATTCAGGGATACCTGGAAGCTGTTCGATTCGGAGAGGAACGAGATCGGCACCGTGGAGGAGGAAGGGGGCATCGTGGCCGTTCTCAGGAGACTTGTGGACTGGATGAAGTTCGTTCCCAAGAAGTATCACTTCAACCATGACGGAAAGGAGTTCGCCCTTGCCAAGCAGAAGTTCCAGCTGATCGGGGATACCTGGACCCTGGAGATATCCCCCGACTGCAAGGTCGACAACAGGCTGATAGTCACCGCCGCCCTGATGATGGACATAGTCATCGCCCGCCACCAGAGAAACCGTCATCGACAGCTGCCACTGTGTGTTCATGTATGTCGTCCCGTCCCAGTCCACGACAATGGAGGTGAAGTATGGCTCACCCGGGGGTGCGGAGCCTCCCTGGATGGTGCTGGTATGATTCCCGTCGACTTCCGACAGTGCGATCTCCCCGACCTGGTCGGGATTTGTGCCCTCGTCACCGTCCTCTATGGTCACGTTGACCATGATGGAGATGACATTTGCGAACTCCAGGTTTATATCCACGGTGTTGGTAAGTTCCTCGGGCTGAGCCTGGGCAAGTCCGGTGGGCCTGTTGGTCAGCGTGAGGGTGCCCGTGTTAACGACCGGTTCCTTTTCTCCTCCACCACCCCCGCCCGAGCCCAGGCATCCCGAGAGCAGTGCGATCAGCGCGACAGATACGAAAATGAGAGATCCTTTGTCCATGCCTTACACCCCGTTTTTCTTTTCATTATCGTCTAGTGCGATAATAAATCATTTGGTCCATCGGCCAAATATTGCCCGCGATCTCTGGCCGGAAAGGGTATCATGCATCGTACGGTTTCACAAGGTGATGCCGTAGATGGATGAGTACTTCCTCTTCAGATACGAGATGAAATGGTCCTCCGTCAGCGGGTGCCCCGTGACTTTCTCCACCAGCTCCTCGGCGGTGTGGAGCTTTCCCTTCTGATGGATGTTCTCCCTGAGCCACCCCAGAATGGAAGAGAACTCGCCCCTTGATATGGATTCCTCCATACCGTCGATGCTTTCAAGGGCCCTGTCGTAGAACTGTGCCGAGTAGAGATTTCCCAGGGCATAGGTGGGGAAGTATCCGACAGCTCCCATGGCCCAGTGTATATCCTGGAGGCATCCCTCGGAATCGTTCCTCAGCTCCAGTCCCAGGTACTTCTCGTATTTCTCGTTCCATACCTGGGGGATATCATCGACATCAAGTTTCCCGTCCATCAGCTCGGTCTCTATCTCGAACCTGACCATGATGTGCATCGAGTAGGTCACCTCATCGGCTTCCACCCTGATGGGGGATGGTCTCACGATATTGATGGCCCCGTGAAAATCCTCCAGGTTCCTGTTCTTCATTACCGGGAATGCCTCCTGCAGCAGCGGGAAGAATGCTTTCCAGAAACCAA
>NJDO01000024.1 GCA_002254385.1 Thermoplasmatales archaeon ex4484_6
CCATTCAGTGGATGATAAGCGAGATGGCGACAAGGATAGAGGCATCCAGGCTGCTGACCCTGAAAGCTGCCTATCTCAAGGACCGCGGTGAGGATTTCGGCAAACACGCCGCTATGGCCAAGCTGTTCTCGTCGGAAACGGCCGTATTCTGCGCCGACCGGGCGGTCCAGATCCACGGAGGGTATGGCTACATGCGCGATAGGGATATAGAAAGGCTCTATCGCGATGCCAGGATAACCGAGATATACGAGGGGACGAGCGAGGCCCAGAAGCTCGTCATATCTTCAAGGCTCCTGCGCTGACCTCCTCATTCGAATTCTATTCGGGAAACGAGGATGGAGGCATCATTGTTACCTCTACTCCTTCAATGCCTTGTAGAGAAGATACCCAATACCTGCGGCAAGTCCCAACCCCAAGGTCCAACCAACAATCGCTTTTCCTATCTTTGCATCCCTTTCTGATTTTGTATTCTTTGTGTATTGAAGTAGATAGGCGACAGCTTGACCCGGTTGATCAGGGTCGAATTCCACGATGTCAACATTTGACACATGCCCCCGCATGGGAACTCCTCTCTCCTTGATGATCAAAGTATTTTTGCCTGCTCCTGTGGAGATGTCTATCACTCTTCTTGTCAGTTCGGACATGAACGATAATTCGGTATATATGACGACAACAAGATCGGAGGAATGAATCATTCCCTCCGGATCGATGATCCCGAAAGATGCAGGAGACATCATGAAACATTCAATATTGAATTTTCCCAATTCTGCGATGATGGCATCGTCATCTTCCTTGGTCCAGTTCTCGAACGGAATGGTTATCATTACAGTGTAGGCCATCCTATTCCTCCTCTTTTATAAGTTTAAGAATAAATTTCACAAGTTCCTGAACATTTGTTGAGGGATTCCTGATATCACTCAGGTTCGTGATTCCAATACTTTCGGCATTCGATATTGCAGTCTCTGTCATTCCTTCCATTTTTTCGAAGATTCGTTTATCAGCTTTTCTGTATTTGGGTAATTTTTTTTTCAGTTCTTTCATGATCTCCCTATTATTCAATGATGCGAATACTCTCTTAAAATGCAAAAGGAACCAGAGCTCGAAACATGGTCTTGAGAATATAAGTTCTATTCCTTTTTTTCCTGTCATTTTCAGTGAATTGGGGATCACTTTCTCATTCTGTGGATAATCCACCACACAGAAGATTCGATCTCCTTTTCCGGTATTGAGTTCCATCTGATGAATCTGATCGCAGCAGTATTTGATAAGGCTCATCAGATCCGTATCATTCGGGTTCTTGACATATATCCTGTTTACAATTTTTCTGGGGCATCTTCTTCTCAACCCCTCGAAGTATTTTTGTTCGGTTTCTCCTTCCGTCACTATCAGGTAGATGGGGTTGGTACTTCGTATCCTTCTCACCCTGGGGGTCATAGCAGATTCTCCGCCGGCAGGTATGGTATCGCTCCGTATCTTCCCTGAAGATACCCTTTTTCGAAATTGGCATCCTTCCTGACATCAAAATCTGCCAGTGAATAAAGATCCGTACTACCATCTCCCTTCTTCTCAGTGAACCATATCTGATCTCTTCTGAATAGATCTCTATCAAGCAAACTTGTGCTGTGAGTTGCAAATATCAACTGAGCACCGTTTCGGTTGATTTCATCGTCAAGAAACATTGTCACAATTTTCTTCAACAGGAGGGGATGAATGGAGGTTTCGAATTCATCCATGATGATGGTGCCCCCTTTCTGCAGTGATTCGATGATCCGACCTATCACCTGAAAGAGTCTTCTCGTTCCACCAGATTCCTCCTCCATACCAAAATGAACGGTTGTGTCAATTCCATTCTTAACCCCCTTGTGTGCGAACTTTATATCATATCTTGAAAAAATCGATTTTCGAGATGATCCTTTGAAAACCATATTGATGATCTGCATCTCGTTTATAATAGAATTCAAATTATTCATATAATCACTTTTTTCTTCCTTTGAGACCTCCAGACCCATGATGCCAAGGTCCGCATTCTTCAAGGTTTTCAATATCAATTCCTTGAGATTGCTATCCCTCATGATCATTTCACATGTTCTCTCCATCCATTCGAACATCAGGACAGGGGGGCCTACAATGAGATGTTCACCGAACCACTTCAATGCTTCATTGGAAGGTTCATAATTCCACTGGGATGAGGTGGAAAGATATAGTGTATTCATCTTGGTCTTCTTGCGTATGTCTTCCTGAAAATGGATGTCATTCGTGAATCTGTACTCATCGGTATTTGTTCTTTCAAATATGAGAGTAGGTTTTCTTGTCCTGTAGGAATAGAGATATTCCTCCACCACCCTTTCCCTTGTGAGAGAGACGCCATACCTGTATTTTATTCCCTTATTTATGTATATTATTTCAAAAGATGTGGGTTCCTTTACCATGTCAGGGTCAAGTTTGAACGGGGTTACCGGGATTTTCATCCCGGGAGGCAGGAGATGAGAGTTCATGACGAATCTTGAAAGGAAATTGAATGCGCTAAGGAAATTGGATTTTCCTGATGCATTGGCTCCATAAACGGCAGCCACCTTTAGGAGATCGGGAAGATGTTTCTCTTGAAAGGAGAATATGTTGCCCTTTAATTTTTTGTCAGTTGTCGGTTCCATCGAAAACGTGATCCTATCCTTGATGGAGAGATAATTCTCAACAGACAGCTCCACAAGCATATTTTCGCCCCCTTGGGGATATAAGATAAAAAAATGTCAACTATTTACATTTTCTGGTTTAATACCCTTGGAAGAGAAAATATGGATTGGGCATTAAGGATTGCGGCAATAATAGGTGAAAATTCCTCATTTAAGGACCTGGGACAGTATCTCGTCGGCCGCGGAGTAGGGGTCCTTCTTCTTTCTCATTATCATGTCTATCAGGTCCTCGACCCGGTCCCTGAAAACATCCTCGTCGAAAATCATCTTCATGAGACGTTTGCGTATTATCTCCACCAACTCCGCCTCGTACCTTCTTCTCCTGTGAAGGGTGAACTCCTTCGTGCCCTCCATCTTCTTCCGGTGGGCATCTATGGTATCGGCCAGTTCCGGTATCCCCTTTCCCTCCTTGGCGATAACGGGGATTATGGGGGTTCTCTCCTCCCCCCGATCCGCAATCAGTTCCACAAGGCTCTCTATCTCTGCCATGGTTCTCTCGAACCCGGGTCTGTCCGCCTTGTTCACCGCATACACATCCGCTATCTCCATTATCCCGGCCTTGATGGACTGTATGCTGTCCCCCAGCCCCGGGACAAGAACGACCAGTGTTGTGTCGGCTATCTTGATCACGTCCACCTCGGCCTGCCCCACCCCTACCGTCTCAACTATCACGATATCCTTCCCCGATGCGTCCAGAATCTCCACCACATCATACACGGCGCCTGTGAGGCCGCCCAGCATCCCCCTTGTCCCCATCGACCTTATGAAAATATCAGGGTCCGTGGCCAGCTCCATCATCCTTATCCTGTCACCGAGGAGAGCTCCCCCGCTGAACGGGCTGGTGGGGTCTATGGCTATTATCCCCACGCGCTTCCCCCGTTTCCTGTATTCCCTGGCAAGTTCCGAGATCAGCGTCGATTTCCCCGCTCCCATGACGCCCGTTATACCTATCACGTGAGCGTTTCCGCTCCTCGAATGAAGCACCTTCATACATTCCCTTGCCTCGGGAGATGCGTTCTCCGCCAGGGTGATCATCCTGGCAATGGCCCTTGGATCACCCTTCATCACTCTTTGTGCCAGATCCTTCATCCTTTCACATTCTCCTTGATGAAGGTGATGATCTCATCCATCGAGGTCCCGGGACCGAATATGCCCTTTATGCCGGATTCCTTGAGCCTGGGAACATCCTCCTCGGGAATGATGCCGCCTCCGACAACGAGAACATCTCCCATGCCCCTCTCCTTGAGCAGTTCGGCAATATCCGTGAAAAGGGTCATGTGGGCACCGGACAGGAGGCTCAGTCCGATGACGTCGACATCCTCCTGTATCGCTGTCTGCACAACCATCTCCGCCGTTTGATGAAGGCCGGTATATATCACCTCCATACCTGCATCCCTGAGGGCCCTTGCCACCACCTTGGCTCCCCTGTCATGTCCGTCCAGTCCGGGTTTTGCAACGAGAACGCGAATCTTCCTTTCCATATCCATCAAACTCCTTTCCTAGAATATCAGCGGTTCCTTGTACTCGCCAAAGACTTCCCTCAGAACCCCGCATGTCTCGCCGAGAGTGTTGTATGCGTGTACGCAATCGAGTATGTAGGGCATCGTGTTCTCATCACCCTCGGCGGCCCTTCTGAGCCTTTCCAGGGCCCTGTCCGCTTTCGTCTGGTCCCGCTCGGCCCTGAGCTTCTTCAATCTGTTCAGCTGTATCTCCTCACCCTTCCTGTCCATCTCGAGGAGGGGTATGTCGAGGTTCTCCTCCATTACATACTTGTTGACCCCGACCATTGTCCTCTTTCCTTCTTCCAGTTCGCGCTGGAATCGGTATGACGCTTCCGCTATCTCCCTCTGGAAGAATCCCTTCTCTATCGCCGGGATCACCCCCCCGAACTGCTCTATGCGGTCGAAATACCGCATGGCCTCCTCCTCCATCCTGTCGGTGAGCCATTCGAGGTAATATGAACCTCCCAGCGGGTCGACCGTGGACGTGACCCCCGTCTCCTCGGCAATGATCTGCTGGGTCCTGAGAGCGATCCTCACGGCCTTTTCCGAAGGAAGTGCAAGCGCCTCGTCCATGGAGTTCGTATGCAGTGACTGGGTTCCGCCGAGAACGGCCGCCAGAGCCTGTATGGCCACCCTGACAATGTTTATCTCCGGCTGCTGGGCCGTGAGACTGACACCGGCCGTCTGGGTGTGGAATCTCATGAAGAGGGACCTGGGTTTCTTCGCTCCCAGTTCCTTCATGCCCCTTGCCCATATCCTCCTTGCGGCCCTGTATTTGGCTATCTCCTCGAAGAAATCGTTGTGCGCATTGAAGAAGAAGGACAGTCTGGGAGCGAATCTGTCTATCTCGAGCCCCCTTTCCATGGCCGCCTTGACATAGGCAAATCCGTCAGCCAGGGTGAATGCGAGTTCCTGCACCGCGGTGGACCCAGCCTCCCTGATATGATATCCGCTTATGGAGATGGTGTTCCATCTCGGGACCTCCTTGTATCCGAACTCGAACGTGTCCACCGTGAGCCTCATGGATGGGGCGGGCGGGAAAATGAAGGATTTCTGGGCGATGTATTCCTTCAGTACATCATTCTGAATCGTGCCGCCCAGTTTGGTTCTCGGTATTCCCTGATTGTCGGCATTTGCGATATAGAAGGCCCACACCACGGGTGCGGGTCCGTTGATCGTCATGGAGGTCGTTATCCTGTCAACGGGTATATCCTTGAAAAGTATCTCCATATCCCGGAGGGACGAGATGGCCACCCCGCATTTTCCGAACTCGCCCCTTGCCAAGGGATGGTCCGTATCGTAGCCGTAAAGGGTGGGATAATCGAAGGCAACGCTCAGGCCGGTCTCCCCGTGCGCGAGCAGATATTTGTATCTCTCGTTGGTCTCTTCCGCCGTTCCGAAACCGGCGAACTGCCTCATCGTCCATATCTTTCCCCGGTACATTGTGGAATGGATCCCCCTGAGGTAGGGATACTCTCCGGGAAAGGAGATATCCTTCAGGTAATCCTTGTCACCTATGTCCATGGGTGTGTACAGGGGAGCTATCCTCGTCCAGGACAGGTTCTCGAATTCCTCCCTGATCTCGGGGTTCCTCTCCTTCAGGGGAATGTAGTTGGAGTTCTCCCATTCCTTCCTTCTCTTCTCGAGTTCCTTCAATGCCTTCCTGTCGAACATCTCCCTCATACCTCCTTAGTATTCGATACCCTTTCTGGCCTCGACCCCGGAGTTGTAGAAATGCTTGATCTCCCTCATCTCGGTCACCAGATCCGCCGCCTCGATGATGCCTTCCGTGGCGTATCTCCCCGTTAGAACCAGTTCCACATGAGCGGGTTTGCTGCGGATGAGCTCAAGCACGGATTCCTCGGTGATCAGGCCGAAATCAACGGCCACGTTGACCTCATCCAGGATCACAAGGTCGTATTCCCCCGAAAGGACCACCTTCCTTGCCCGGGAAAGACCCTTTCCTGCAAGCTCAACATCAATCTTTTCCGGTTTTTCCTTTGAAACGAACTCATCCCTTCCGTGCTGTTCCACGGTGAAACCGGGTACATGCTCCAGGGCATCCAGTTCGCTGTACCTCCTCCCCTTCATGAACTGTATCATATGGACCCTGAGACCGCTTCCCGCGGCCCTCAGTCCCAGTCCGATGGAGGAAGTGGTCTTCCCCTTTCCATTTCCCGTATAGACCTGAACGTAACCCTTTTCGAAGGACATGCTGCTCCCATAAAACGGGTCGTTCGATTTATTACTTTGGTCCTTGGAAATACGGATCCCATTCGCAATTCATGCAGGGGGGAAGGGGCAACCCTCTTGATGCTGCTGTGCAAACATCCGGCATATACGTTCCCCAAATGTAGAAACCTTTATTTTTTTCAATCCCGTTGGCCTCCTCCATGATTCTTGAACTCAACGAACAGCAGAGAATGATAAGGAACATGGTGAGGGAATTCGCGGAGAAGGATATCAAACCCAGAGCCGCCGAACTGGACGAGAAGAACATTTTCCCCTGGGATTCCCTGAAGAAGATGGCCCAGCTGGGCATACTGGGCGCCCTGATCCCCCAGGAGTACGGCGGAGCGGGGCTTGACAACGTCACATATTCGATGATGGTGGAGGAGATATCAAGGGCATGTGCCTCCACGGGGGTCGTGACCTCCGTTCACAATTCGCTCACTGCATGGCCCATTATTCATTACGGCAATGAGGATCAGAAGAAGAAGTATCTCCCCATACTCGCAAGAGGTGAGAAGATAGGTGCCTTCGGAGGAACGGAACCCAATGCCGGTACGGACCTCGGAGCCATGCAGACCACGGCAGAGCTTGACGGGGACAACTACATCCTTAACGGAACCAAGACATTCATCACATCCGGGCCGGAAGCGGGGATAATCATCGCATTTGCGGTTACAAACAAGGAGCTAGGGACAAAAGGTATCAGTGCCTTCATCGTGGAGAACGATTTCGAGGGATACAAGATAGGGGGGATCTTCGACAAGCTGGGCATCAATGCCTCGCTCCAGTCGGAACTTATTTTCGAGAATATGGTGGTACCGAAGGAGAACCTTCTGGGAAAAGAGGGGGAGGGGTACAAGATAGCCCTCAGCACACTCGACGGAGGCAGAATCGGCATAGCCGCACAGGCGGTGGGGATAGCCCAGGCAGCCCTGGATGAATCCATCGAGTATTCGAAGAACAGGCAGCAGTTCGGAAGGCCCATAGCAAAATTCCAGGCAATACAGTGGATGATCGCCGAGATGGCAACAAAGGTGGAAGCTGCAAGATTCCTTGTGAGGTATGCCGCATACCAGAAGGACCAGGGGAACAGGATAAGCAAGGAAGCTGCCATGGCAAAGCTGTTCGCATCGGAGGCCGCCTCGTGGTGTGCGGACAGGGCAATACAGATATTCGGAGGATACGGTTACACCAAGGAGTATCCCGTGGAACGGCTCTACCGTGACGCAAGGATAACCCAGATTTATGAAGGGACCTCGGAGGTCATGAAGATGGTCATAGCCGGGAGCCTGCTGAGATAGATGGTCAGAAAAGGGGGTCATATCGTGGGGGATTTCGATTATTTCAGGGAATACAGGGAATGGAAATGGAACATACCGGAATACTACAACATGGGTTATGATGCCGTTGACAAACATGTGGATGACCCGGACAAGAAGAACAAGGTGGCCCTATACTGGGAGCATGAGAACGGGGAGAGAAGGAAGTACACCTTCTGGGAAATGTCCACGCTTTCGAACAGGATGGGGAATGCCCTGCGGGGCCTGGGCCTGAAGAAGGGGGACCGGTTCCTCATCAGGCTTCCCAACATCCCGGAGTTCCAGATAGTTTTCCTTGCCGGGGTCAAAATAGGGG
Source organism: Thermoplasmatales archaeon ex4484_6 (assembly GCA_002254385.1). Taxonomy (GTDB): domain Archaea; phylum Thermoplasmatota; class Penumbrarchaeia; order Penumbrarchaeales; family Penumbrarchaeaceae; genus Penumbrarchaeum. The sequence goes on from NJDO01000024.1 coordinate 8,060, forward strand.
CGGTCCCCATACCGAGCTCGGTCATGTTCAAGGCAAAGGAGGTCGAATACCGGATAAATGACAGCTCCTCGGTGCTCGTGGTCACGACACCGGAGCATGTGAAGGAAGTGGAGGAAGTGAGGAGCGACTGCCCATCGCTCGAGCATGTCATCGTTGTCGGGGAACCGGAGGAGGGGCAGCTCTCGTTCTATGAGCTTCTGGAAAGATCCTCCAGGTACCTGGAGCTCGAAAGGACCCGTGCGGAGGATATGGCATTCTTCTGCTATACCAGCGGGACCACGGGGATGCCCAAGGGCGCCGTTCATGCTCACAGGTGGGCCATAGGGAACGATCCCAATGCCAGATACTGGCAGGCATTCAGGCCCGATGACATCGTGGCACACACGGGGGCCCTCTCCTGGATATATCCCCTCGGAAACGCCTTCATCTACGCATGGCGGCACGGAGCCTCCGTTCTGCTTTACGAGGGAAGGTTCTCCCCCGAGAAATGGTTCGAACTCATCGAGAGGTATCAGGTGACGAACCTTGCCTGTGTTCCCACCGGTTACAGGATGTTCCTCACCGTGAAGGATTTCGAGAAGAGGTGGGACCTGTCCACACTGAGGCACTGCATAAGTGCCGGAGAACCCCTCAATCCGGAGGTGATAGCCGAATGGAAGAGAAGGCTCGGCATCCAGATCTACGACGGGATAGGAATGACCGAGTGCATGGTCTATCTATCGAACATCCCCGGAATGGAGATAAGGCCCGGCTCCTGCGGCAGACCACAGCCCGGGCATATATGCGCTATCGTGGACGACGAGGGCAACGAGCTTCCCCAGGGGGAGCTCGGGACGCTGGCTGTCCGCAAGGATGACCCCGGTCTCTTTCTCGAGTACTGGAACAAACCCGAGAAGACCGCCGAATGCTTCAAGAAGGATTGGTTCCTGACCGGTGACACGCTGTTCATCGACAGTGATGGATATTACTGGTTCTCCGCCAGAGGCGACGACCTGATCATGACCGCGGGTTACAGGGTCTCCCCGTTCGAGGTGGAGTCGACCCTAATAGAGCATCCGGCGGTCCTTGAAGCTGCCGTGGTGTCCAGCCCCGACAAGATGAGGGGCGTGATCGTAAAGGCATTTCTCATCCTGAACGAGGGTTACGAGCCCTCCGAGGAGCTGAAGAAGGATATCCAGAACTTCATGAAGGAGAACGCCGCGCCCTACAAATATCCGAGGGAGATAGAGTTCGTGGAGCAGCTCCCGAAGACCCAGTCGGGGAAGATAAAGAGGAAGGAGCTGAGGGAGAGGGAATGGGAGCGAAAGAAGGTGCCGTAGGTTTCAAGGTATGGTGATAGGATGAACATTGTAGTATGTGCGAAACAGGTTGTGGATGTGGGAGAGATCAAGGTCAACCCCTCCACCAACAAGCCGGTCCTCGAGGGCATTCCCAGGAAGATCAGCGATATAGACAAGAACGCCATGGAGGAGGCCATCAGGATAAAGGAGAAGCTGGGGGGGAAGATAACGGCAATGACTGTCGGCCCTCCAGATGCCAGGGAAAGGATCAAGGAGCTGCTTGCAATGGGCGCCGACGAGGGTGTCCTGATAGAGGCTCCCGAGAATGCCGACTACCATCTCGTATCCCGGGCACTGGCAAGAGGTATCGAGAAGATGGGTGATGTGGACATTGTTCTCTGCGGTGAGGCTTCCATCGACATGTTCTCGGGCCAGGTGGGTCCCAGGATAGCGGGTCATCTCCGCATCCCGCAGCTCACCTATGCCTTCAGGCTGGAAGCCGATGAAGGGAAGATAAGGGCCGACAGGAACATGGGCGATACCATGGTGATATCCGAATCAACCTATCCCGTTGTGGTGACCGTCACAAAGGAGATCAACGAACCCAGGCTTCCGTCCCTCATGCAGATCCTCGGATCCGCCAACAAACCCCTGAACGAATGGAAGATGGGCGATCTGGGGCTTGAAGGGGAAGCTCCCCGTGTGACGGAGGTCGACCTTTCCGGTGTCTCCATGGAGAGAAAGAACGTGATATTCAAGGATGACCTGGATGAGGCCGTGAACGAACTTGCGGACAGACTTGCCAAGGAGGGCGTAACGGGGTGATCATGATGGTTCTCATATATTCCGATACGGAAAAGGGCGCCCTGGAGCTTCTCTCCAAGGGAAGGGAGCTGGCAGATGCTGCCGGAAGGAAGGTCTCTGTGGTCATTACCGGACCCGATGCGGGGAGCAGGGCGAAGAGGTTCATCGAACACGGGGCGGACAGGGTCATTCTTGCCGCACCTTCACTTGAAGGTTTCAAGGCCGAAGAGATAGCCGATGTCCTCGAAGGCATAGTGAAAGATGAGAAAGAGGACGTGATCCTCATCTCATCCACAAAGAACGGAAAGGAACTGGCCCCCAGGCTCGCCGCCATGCTTGACGCGGGATGTGTTACTGACGCAACCTCCATCGATATCGATTCCGGAAGGCTGAGGGTCGAAAGAACCGTTTACAGCGGGAACGCGGTGGCGAAGGAGGAGTTTGCCTCGACACCTGCGGTCATCACCGTTCCTGGAAAGGCCTTTGACCCGCTTCCCCCGGATCCGTCCCGCACCGGAGAGGTCATTGAAGCCGCTGTCCAGCCCGGGGGGCATGGATCAAGGATAATCGAGGTCAAGAAGATGGTGTCCGAAGGTGTCAACGTTGAGGACGCCGAGATAATTGTCTCCTGCGGCAGGGGGTTCAAGAGCAGCGACGACCTCAAGATGCTGGAGGAGCTCGCAGATACACTGAACGGTGTTACGCTGGGATGCTCCAGACCCATAGCGGCGGACCTCAAGTGGCTTTCGGATGATCACTGGATAGGCCTGTCGGGCCACAAGGTGAAACCGAAACTGTATGTGGCATGCGGAATATCCGGGCAGATACAGCACGTGGCCGGAATGAGGGACTCGGGCATAATCGTGGCCATAAACAAGGACCCCGATGCACCGATATTCAATTCGGCCGATTACGGTATTGTCGGCGACCTGTACCAGGTCATACCAAAGCTGGTTGAAGCGTTGAAAGCCAGAAAATGATCGCTCACAACCGATGCGGGAACCGGATCGCTCCGGGCGAATGCATGCTCCCTGCCCTCCCCGATGAGCCGTGAGGCGCGATGAATTGCAATCCGGTATATCAATCACACGATTCCGGATGCAGTCCGCGTTTCACTTCATGGCACCATATTCATTCCGCTAGCCCGCCTATTCCATAAGAAGGTTATAAATATCAAATATTCACTAACAATATTGCAATTCCCATATATAACACTTCAAGGAAGCGGGTGTTATTTCATGAAAAAACCGATTCATTCGAGTATTCATGCCTCATCCATTCATATTGCTCTTCCATTCTCCGACATCCTTCCCGGAAAACACCACTGCCGGTCAGAGATCCGGACAGGGACACGTTTCGGGCCCGGTTCCGATTCATCGCCATCGCCCGATACCGGAGCATCCACCTATTCATATTTCATCACTAAGAAATCGGACACGAATGACAATACATTCGTATCCGAACCTCTAACCCCCGCCCCCGAGGAATGGTGGGCAAAAGGAATCGAGGAGTATTTCAAGAGACAGGCGAATGGATGCTTTGAATTTCCTATATGATGAAAAAGAGGGATCATATGAGCATTACGGACATGACCTCCATGGCGGAAGCACAGTCGGACCTGAGATCCGAGATCAACAAGAGGCTTGAAAGGCTCATTCTCGGGGTCTCGGATTACTGCTACCAGTGCGCAAAATGCACATCCGGGTGCGAGTCACATAAGCTGCTTGAACTTGAACCGCACCAAATAGTTGCACTCCTGAAAAGAGGGCTCATCGATGAGATGGTCAACTCGGAGATCATATGGACCTGCATGAGCTGTTTCAAGTGCAAGGAAAGATGCCCCCAGAAGGTGCCTCCCGTCGACATTCTCTTTGCACTCAAGAACCTGACAGTGCTCACGGGGAAACAGGTTCCCGGCGATTATACCCAGATGCTGCAGTCGGTGATGAGCATCGGATACATACAGGACCGGCAAACCGTTCCGACCAGATCCGGTGATACCGTCAAGAGGGAGGACCTGGGCCTTCCGGTTCTCTCGGGTTTGCAGGACCCGAACGGATTCCAGAACATAATCACGGCCTCCGCAGTGGAGAAGATATAAGGAGAGATCAGGATGAAACTCGCACTGTACCCGGGATGTCTTATGCCAACGGAACAGTACGCATATGAGATGTCCATCAGGGAGACCCTTCCCCTCATGGGAGTCGAGATCGTTGACCTCCCGGGATTCTCATGCTGCGGTGAACCTCTGAAGAGCATCAATCAGATGCTGACCCTTCACATGTCGGCAAGAAACCTCTCGATAGCCGACAGGGAGGGTATCGACCTTCTTGTCCCGTGTCCCATGTGCCATCTCGCACTCAGTGAGGCAAAGAACATATTGGACGGGAACGGGGAGATGAAGAAGAGGATCAATGCAAAACTCCGGGAAGAAGGATTGGAGTACATCGGAAAACAGAGGTTGTTCCATATAATCGACCTTGTGCACGATGAGATAGGACTGGATACTATCAGGGAGAGGGTGAAAAAAACCCTGCCGGACCTTAACATGGCTGCCCATTACGGGTGCCACATACTGAGACCATCGGAGATGGGGAGGCCCGTTGATTCGGAAAATCCGCGGAAAATGGAAGCGATCCTCCTCTCCCTGGGAGTGAGATCGGAGGATTATGCGGAGAAGCTGGACTGCTGCGGAGGACCCCTCCTGCCGAATCATCCGGAGACATCTCTTGCCAAGACCGGTCAGAAACTCCAGGCCGTTTCGGAACAGGGATTCGACGGAATGGTGCTTGCGTGTCCGTGGTGTCAGAAAATGTTCGACTCAAAGCAGACCAAGGCCGCCGAGTCCGTCGGATCCAGGGCGCATGTCCCGGTCCTTTATCTCACACAGCTGATGGGGCTGGCCTTCGGAATAGATGATGCAAAGCTCGGGCTGAACCTGAATCTTAGTCCCGTGGATGATCTTGGATTGAAAGGGGAGGTGGAATGATGGAACGGATCGGTGTTTTCGTATGCCATTGTGGAATAAACATCTCCTCCATGGTCGATGTGGAATCAATAGTTGAAAGGGTCCGGGAACTGGATGGTGTGGTCGAGGCCAAGAGTTACAAGTATATGTGTTCCGACAGGGGTGCACAGATCATCAAGAAATCCATAGAGGAGAAGGGAATTGACGGTGCCGTCATAGCCTGCTGCTCTCCAAGAATGCATGAGCCCACATTCAGGGGAGTGGCCGAGGACGGAGGGATGAACCCATTCACCGTGGAGATCGCAAACATCAGGGAACAATGCTCCTGGGCTCATGATTCAAGGGAAAGATCCACGGAAAAGGCGATGAAGCTCGTGATGAGCTCAGTCGCCAAGGCAAGGCTTCTCGAGCCTTTGGAGAGGGGCAGGACCCCCGTGATCCCGAATGCTCTGGTAATTGGGGGAGGGATCGCCGGCATACAGGCATCCCTGGATCTGGCCAATGAAGGTTTCCGGGTGTATCTGGTCGAGAAGGACCCATCGATCGGGGGCAGGATGGCGCAGCTGGACAAGACCTTTCCCACCCTTGACTGCTCCTCGTGCATCCTGACTCCGAAGATGATGGAGGTATATCACCATCCGAATATCGATCTCATGACATATTCCGAGGTGCTGTCCATCGAGGGAAGTATCGGCGACTACAGGGTCAAGGTGAGAAGGAAACCCCGCTATGTCGATGTTGATAGATGTACAGGGTGCGGTGACTGCGTCACAGCCTGCAGGATGAGGGACAGGATACCCGATGAGTTCAACATGGGATTGTCAAACAGGTCCGCGATCTACATACAGTTTCCGCAGGCCATTCCATTGAAAGCGGTGATGGATAGTGAAACCTGCCTCTTTCACAGGTTCGGAAAATGCGGTGACGGGCCGCTCTGCGTCGAAGCCTGCGAGGCGGAAGCGATAGATTTCGAGCAGAAGGAGGAGGTGGCGGAACTCAATGTCGGTGCCATCGTCGTGGCCACCGGATACGATCTGCTGGACCCCGCGTCTCTCCATGAATACGGCTATTCGAGATCGAAGAATGTGATAACCACACTTGAACTGGAGCGTCTGATCAGCTCATCCGGGCCCACAAAGGGAGAGGTCAGACTACCATCCAGCGGGGAGAGGCCAAGGTCTGTAACGATGATCATGTGTGTCGGATCCAGGGACGAGACACAATGCAGCTGGTGCTGCAGGATCGGCTGCATGACAGCTCTGAAACAGGTGATCCTTCTCAGGGAGAATCTGGGAGAAGAGGTGGAGATCAACATACTCTATACCGACATCAGATCCTTCGGAAAGGGATACGAGGAATTCTATCGAAATGTCAGAGCGGAGAACACGAACTTCTTCCGGGGGAGACCCTCGGAGGTGAGGATACGGAACGAGGATATCAGGATAGACATCTTTGACACCATTACCAACAAGCTTTTCGAGATCCGGACCGACATGGTGGTCCTGGTCCCCGCTGTTGTTCCCCGTGCGGATTCCGGGGAATTCGCAAGGATGATGAACCTATCCCGGAGCGGGGACGGATTTCTCCTGGAAGCCCATCTGAAATTGAAGCCCATGGACACCTTCGTAAACGGCATTTTCATCGCAGGGTGCTGCCAGGGACCGAAGGATATCACGGACACCGTTGCCCAGGCAAGCGGTGCCGCATCCAGGGCCGCAGGGATCCTCAGCAAGAAGGAGCTCGAGAACGATCCACTTATAGCGGTTGTTGACGCCGATCTCTGTTCGGGCTGCAGGATCTGCATCTCACTCTGCCCCTATTCGGCGATAGAACCGGTGGTCGAAACGATGGCCGGTGAGGAAGTGGTGCATGCGGAGATCAATGAGGTGCTCTGCCAGGGCTGCGGAGCATGCGTGGCGGCCTGTCCGTCGGGTGCGATAAATCAGATGGGATTCAAGGATAACCAGATCCTGGCAATGATCGGGGTTCTGAACGACTGCAGCGACGCGGGGGGATTGAAATGAGCGAATACGATCCGAACATAATCGCATTTCTGTGCAACTGGTGTGCATACGCCGGAGCGGATCTGGCAGGTACGAGCAGGCTGAAGTACCCTTCCAATGTCAAATCCATACGCATCATGTGCTCCGGGAGGGTCGACCCCGTCTTCATTCTGGAAGCTCTCAGGGAGGGGGCGGACGGAATACTCGTGGCAGGATGCCATCCCGGTGACTGCCACTATCAGAGTGGAAATTACAAGACCAGCAGGAAGATCAGGCTCCTCAGGAGACTGCTCAGGGAACTGAACATGGATCCCGAAAGGGTCAGGTTCGAACACATATCCGCATCCGAGGGGCAGAAGTTCGCCGATGTTGTCACCGATTTCGTGAACGAGTTGAAGGTGATGGGCCCGAACCCTCTGAAGGGGGAATGCCAGTGACAGAAAGGAAGCTGAAATTCGCCTTCTACTGGGGTGCAAGCTGCGGCGGATGTGAAATTGCAGTGCTTGACATCGACGAGAAGATACTGGACGTTGCGGCTGCAGCGGACATCCTCTTCTGGCCCGTGGCGGTTGATACGAAATATTCGGATGTCGAGGCCATGGAGGATGGATTCATCGACGTATGCTTTTTCAACGGTGCGATCAGGACCTCCGAGCAGGAGGAGCTCGCACACCTTCTTAGGAGGAAATCCGGGTGTTTGGTTGCCTTCGGCTCCTGCGCAGCAATGGGGGGCATACCGGGGCTGGCGAACCTTGCGAACCGGGACAAGATCTTCGAGACGGCGTATCTGGATAATCCCTCCACATCGAATCCCGGGAGAACCCTTCCTTCAAAGGAGAGCAGGGTGAAGGAGGGGACGCTGACACTCCCGGAGTTCCACGACAGGGTGAGGGCCCTTCATCAGGTAACGGATGTCGATTATTTCCTTCCGGGATGCCCGCCCCCCACCAACCTGATACTGGAAGCTGTCAATGCCGTGATAAAAGGGGAGCTTCCGCCGAAAGGATCGGTGATAGCTCCCGAGAAATCCGTATGCGAAGAATGCAGGTTCGAGAAATCGGAGAAGATGCTGACGGAGATCAGAAGGATATATGAAGTCGAGAAGGTGGAGGACAGATGCCTTCTGGAGCAGGGAATAATCTGCCTTGGACCTGCCACGAGAGGGGGGTGCTCAGCAAGGTGCCTCGATGCATACATGCCGTGCACAGGCTGCGGAGGTCCGACCCCGAACTCGATGGATCAGGGAGGGAAGATGATCTCGGCCCTGGCATCCATACTCGGATTGGAGGGGGAGGAGGCGCTTCCGGACGAGGAGATCGAGAGGCTCCTTGACGGCATAGTGGATCCGGTCGGTACGTTCTACAAATACGGACTTGCCGCAGCCCTGATAAACAGGAGGCTGGAAGGATGAAAGAGATAACCATAGACCCCATCACCAGACTCGAAGGACACGGCAAGATCAACATATTCCTGAACGATCAGGGCAACGTGGAGAACGCCTATCTCCAGATCCCGGAACTCAGGGGGTTCGAGAGGTTCTGCCAGGGCCGGAGAGCCGAGGATATGCCCCAGATCACCTCCAGGATATGCGGTGTCTGTCCCGTTGCCCACCACTCCGCCTCGACAAAGGCCCTGGACATGGCCTTCAACACAGAGCCCCCGACAGCGGCGAAGAAGCTCAGGGAACTGATGTACATGGGGTACATCATCTACGACCACATTCTCCATTTCTATTTCCTGGGCGGCCCGGATTTCGTGGTCGGGCCCGATGCACCTCCGGCAAAAAGGAACATACTCGGGGTCATAGAGAAAGCGGGATTGGACATCGGGAAAGAGGTGATCAAGCACCGTGCATACGGTCAGAGGATCACAGCGATCCTGGGCGGGAAGGCAACCCACCCCGTCTGCGGTCTGCCCGGAGGAGTATCAAAGGGATTGAACGGAGAGGAGGTCGCCGATATAGAATCGATGGTCGATTCCTGCATCGAATTTGCCAAGTTCTCCCTTCAGCTCTTCACGGATGTCGTGTTGAAGAACGCGGAATACGTGGAATTGATAACCAGAGGCCCCTATCAGCTCGACACGTACAACATGGGACTCGTCGATTCGAACAATAAGTTGAACTTCTACGACGGCGACATCAGGGTGACGGATCAGGGTGGAAAGGAATACGAGAGGTTCCGGGTCGTTGATTATACGGAGCATATAAAGGAGCATGTGGAATCCTGGTCCTACATGAAGTTCCCATATCTCTCGAGTATAGGCTGGAAGGGGCTGGTCGACGGTCCGGACTCCGGGATATACCGGGTCGGTCCGCTGGGAAGATTGAATGCTTCCGACGGTATGACAACCCCGCTTGCGCAAAAGGAATACGACAGGATGTTCGAGACGCTTGGCGGGAAGCCCGTCGGTATGACCCTTTCATTCCACTGGGCAAGGTTGATAGAGCTCCTCTATGCGGGAGAGAGGGCCAGGGAGCTGATCAAGGATGATGATATCACTTCCGGGAAGATCAGGAATCCCGTCGGCGAACCGGGGGAAGGTATCGGAGTTGTTGAGGCAGCGAGGGGAACCCTGATACACCACTACGATGTGGATGACAACGGGCTGATCAGGAAGGCCAATCTGATCGTCGCGACGACGAACAACGCCGGTGCGATCACCATGTCCGTCCGTGATGCCGCAAAGGGGCTCATAAAGAAGGGGGAGGTCAATGACGGACTCCTGAACATGGTCGAAATGGCCTTCAGGGCCTATGACCCATGTTTTGCCTGCGCGACCCATGCGATGCCCGGAAAAATGCCCCTGATAGCGAACATATATGATAAGGAAGAGAACCTTTTGAAGTCCATCAAGAGGAATTAGATGAGAACGGTCGTTGTGGGTGTGGGCAACCCCATACTCGGAGATGACGGCGTGGGCATCCATGTCGCAAGGGAGCTCAAGGG
>NJDO01000093.1 GCA_002254385.1 Thermoplasmatales archaeon ex4484_6
TAACATAATATCAGATGATTATTATGGAGAAATAACTGAGATTAATGAACAGTTTATCATTGGAGGGCCGGGTTCCGAACGCATCAGGCACTTCCCAACAGAATCGGCCTGCCCTGATCCGAATACCCGTTCCCGGGCTCGTAGGGATTGAAGGCGGGATCGCCGTAAAGTGTCCTGACGTAGTAGGTGGGAACCTCGGTATTCGTCCTCTTGTCGTTCCTTATCGCCTCCCCGGTGGAGAGGTCCTCGAAGATGAGAGCTTCCTCCAGGGGACCCGCCTTCGCCTCGGATCCTGTGGACCGGGTGGCACAGAAGAAGGCGTTGATCCCCGCATGGAAAAAGGCCTGGGTTATAGACTGCTCCGGCCTGATCCCTCCCAATCTTCCAAGGAGGCACACACCCGATATCATGACCGAAGGTCCCAGCTCCCATTCCGATGGATTCGACATGATATCCGAGACCTTGACCCCGGTGGAATACCTGTCCCATCCGTTGAGCTCCGGCGAGAACCATGACCAGTCCCCGTGAAGGATCATCTCGAAATAGTTGGCCCTCTCGAAGGCCCCTACAGAAACCAGGTATTCCCTGCCGTTCTCGTAATCCTGGACGTAGACCTCAGAAACGAAACCGCTGTCCTCGACGGTCCTTGAAAAGGAGCTCTGATGGAACAGCCACCCGGTCCTTCCCCCGCCCTCCCCGGCAAGGAAGTGGAAATGGTCCTTGAAACCGCCCCGGGCACCGTATTCCCTCTCCATCTCCCTGCAGTGGCCCTCGGTGTATTCCTCGTAGAAAAGGGTCCTTGCTATCAGAGCGGAGCATTCCGACACGTCCCTCCCCAGGGGCCTCCCCACCGACAGTGAAAGGTTCAGGGAATACGGAAGGTCCGTCGCCCAACCCGTCCCCCATATCTCATCCTCTTCCCAGGACGGGTCCTTTTCCTCGTAGGACATCGGCAGCATGCTGCCGCCCCCCAGAAGCGCAAGCCACCCCCTGCCATTTAGATAGCTCTCCGAGAGATCCGGAGGGAGCATGTCCACAACTCTCCCGAGCTTCCCGGCATTCTCCACCGCCTTCTCCCTCCACACGGGCAGCAGATCCCGCTCGTACCAGGGACCTGCCGCATATCCCGACGAGCTCATGTTCATCTCCTCCGGTGTAAGGCAGAAGGATGGATCCGCGAACACGAGACCGCCCCTTGCGGCCGACAGATAGGGGGCCATCATCGACAGGTCGCGGTACACGGGAAGATGAGGGTGGGACAGTTCCTTCAGATACGCCTTCATGTCGTAGGAACCTTCGAACCTGGAAATACCGAAAGATGTGCCCATCATCGTCGAAAGACCCTTCACACCGTAGTATACCTTCACCTCAAGCTCGTATGTTCCCGGGGCATCTACAACAAGGGTTTCCACAATATTGGACCCTCCCCCCACCGAGAAACTGGGGGAGTAACCCGCAAGCCTCCCCTGGTGGTCCGTCAGTGTCATGAAGCTGATGGGTTCCACGTCAAACGCATTCTTCAGCGGGTCCATCGGATATGCCTTCACGTCGGTGAAGTTCACCTCCACCACGAGATCGAACACTCCCTCGGGGACATCGATGAGGTGAGTGGTCACGGATTCACCTATGAGGTCCACATCCCTTGTCGATGTGTCTATCAACAGGGACCTCAGATCCACGCTCTCTTCCTGGACGGTTGTACGGACCACCGGTTCCTTCCGTGTATCCCCGGGATTGGTCATCGTCACGTAATCGAGCCTTCCGAACCTGTCCCTCACGACCTCCGCGGTATCCAGGATGGCGTCGCCTGCATCCCGTATCTCCACCCTGTCAAAGCGCATCTTCCTTGCAAAATCAACGGCTTTACCGGATACGGCTATCACGTAGGATATGCCGAGTCCCATCAGGTCCCTCTCGACCTCATCCGGGTCCAGGGCATCCTCCAGAACAACAACGGGAATGTTCAGGTAGGAGGCCATGGGGACGGCCATCAATGCCAGATCGTATCCTTCATCACCTTCCGGAACGAGGATCGCCCCAGCCGGGCTCGAGAATGCGGCCCTTGCCGCTTCGAGGGAAGATGAATACTTCCCGGGACCCGGGATGAGAGGTGCATTCCTTCCGGTGAGTGAAACGAACCTTGCCGCGGGCTCCGAGTCCCCGACCAGCAGCGGCAGCAGTACCGAGGAATTGTCGGAGATGTCATACCAGCAGGAGAGGGGAACCGCCACGAGAGAGGAGAATCTGTCCTCCCCGGACACAATTACATGATCGTACACGACATCGTTCCGCTCGGAGGTCAAGTCCAGGATCCGGGATATCTCTATGGAGCTCCCTCCCTGCCTCCCCACCGTCAAACTCCGGATACACAGACCGGCGATCAGAAGGAGGGATACGATGACTGCGGCGATGATCCCCTTTCTCACCTTCCTCGAGCTTTTCCACATCGACTTCTACCGGAAGTACAAAGGGCTCTTCAATGAAAAAATCTCTCGTATCCGGGAAGCTCTTATCCGTCACGGGATCCTGTCCGGAAGCTCTCCGGAGAACCGAAAACGGAGCTTCCTCTAATCTTTTTTTCAATCTCGAAGAAGCTGTCCGAACTGGAAACGGCAAACCCGGTCCCGGAGATGATGGATCCAACATCAATAAGAGACATCGAAAAGAACGGACGAAACGGAGCTCTTTCACTCCTCGGTGTCCGCCCTCTTCTTCTTTTCCTTCGGGGAAGATTCCTTCTTGCCTTTCTTCTTCGAGGAGCTCTTCTTCTTCTTTGCCTTCTTCCTCGATTTCTTACCTTTCTTCTTTTTGGAGGAAGCCGACCCGGTAAACAGACCTATCAGAAGAAGCACGGGTCCCAGAAGGCAGCAGGAGCTCATGCACAGACCTGCTATGATACCCACCATGGGTCCCGAATCGGGAGGGCCCTCCGGCCATTCCGAGGGTGGATAGAAAAGTGCGGACAGTATCACAAGAGCCACCACCGCAAGTATCCCCATAAACGAGAATATTATCCCGGCTGCCAAGGTTTTCTTCCCGCTCATTCCGTTTCACACCGATTATGGAGGGGTCTGTATGTTTAAAATAATTTTGCAGAGGGGACCCGAAAAACCGGAAGGATCGTCGGGAAGTTCGCTGACCGCAGCTAGCGGACCTTGGTGTACCTGTCAAGGAGGTTGAACAGCTTCCTGGAGGTCTCCTCGGAGACCTCTCCCTTCTCCATCATCTCCTCGATGTATTCCTTGGCATCGGATATGGACCTCTGTCTTGCCTTGGCGGTCACGGAGGCCATGAATGACGGTCTCAGATCCTCCTCGATATCGGAGCGCTCTATTATCTCCTTGAGATCGTACTTGAAATAATCTAGGCGCCCGAGCGCGAGCATCGGTTTTCTGAGCTTCTCTCCCGGATTCCTCTTCTTGGGTCCGAAATTCCTCTTCTTGCCCGAGCCCCGATACTTCATTCTTCTGGCCAAACGGATGTCTCCCGTTCCATTCCTATGAGGACTTTTTACTTAATTCTTTCTCAGATGGAGCTATCCCTCAGCTCCGAAACCAGCTCACTGGCGGCCCTCTCGAGAGACTGCCTTGAATTCAGCCTGTACTTCCAACCCGTCGAAAGTATCTTGTCAACGGCCAGGGACATGTACTTCACATCCCCCTTCCATCCGGCACCGCGATGCCCTCCGGTATAGACATATTCCACATCCCCGAGACCCATTGCCGATACCACGATGTCCGGTATATCCCTTATCTCGATGTAATCCGCGGTTCCGACATTGTAGTACTCGAACGGTGTTTTTTGCACCTCGGTGGCATGGTAAACTGCCTCGACGCAGTCCGATACGTGAATGTAGGATTTCCTCTGAAGACCGTCACCCAGTATCTCCAGTCTCGAAGGGTCCTTCTGGAGCTTGTGGTAGAAATCGAAAAGTATGCCGTGAGTGGACCTCGAACCCACGACATTCGCGAACCTGAACACGGACGATCTTATCGAGAAGTTGTCCGAGAACGCCGATATCAGCGCCTCCGCCGCCAGCTTGGAGGCCCCGTACTGGGATATGGGCATCAGGGGACCGTAATCCTCAGGTGTCGGGAGAACGGTCGCATTCCCGTAAACCGTGGATGTGGAGGTGAACGACAGGGAGGGAGGGTCATCCGGCCTCACCTTCCTCATCGCCTCCAGCAGGTTGTAGGTGGCAAGTATGTTCTGCTCGACGGATACCCAGGTATCATCGGCTCCGAGCCTCACGTCCGGATTGGCTGCCACATGATAGACATGGTCCACACCTTCAAGGGCGCCCACGAGGTCCCCGTCCCCGACAAGATCCCTCTCCAGAAATGTTATCCTGTCCTCCACATGCGAGAGGAACTCCCTTCTACCGCTTGACAGATTATCGTAAACAGTCACCTCGCAACCCTTTTTCAGGAGAAGGTCCACCAGATGCGAACCTATGAAACCCGCCCCCCCGGTCACGAGAACTTCTTTCTTTCCCATGGGCAAAACAACCACCTGTACGATAAAAATGTTCCTTTCAAACTTCTTCCTCGGATGACGGCAGCTTCTCTTCCGTTTCCTTCTTCCTCTTCGGATACAGTTTCTCTATGTTCTCTCCTCCCTTGACGATTATCTTCCCCGCTTCGTCCCACCCGTAAATCGTCTCCCTCAATCCTTTCCTGGTGAGCTCCGCGGCCGTGTGAATGGAGGAGGAGGTCACCCTCTCACCCAATTCCATGGTCCTGTCGACGGTCCCTCCCGCCATCCTGTGGAGGTGATCGACCTGGCGCATGGAGAAATCCTTTGTCCTCCTCTTCATCTTCCTTCCCTTTTCCCCCAGAACCTCCATGGGTTTGGTTGCGATCTCCAGCCCCATATCCGTCACCATCCGGTTGCCGTCCCTCATGAGGCGGAACGATTCCCTTGCTCCCTTCATGGCGCTGTTCGCGGCCTGTTCCCTCTTCCTCTCGGCTATGTCAAGTGCCTTCTCGGTCATGTCCAGTGCCCGGGCCACCGCCCGTGTTGTCTTGATGGCCGCCATCCTCGGGTTCCTTATGACATATATGACGAACCCAACGGCGACAAGAGCCGCCACGAGCTGCAGTATGTTGAGATTGGAAAGGAAATAGACGAACGGATTGTCCGCACCCAGGAAATCCGTGAGCTGCTCGGACAGGAATGCGAACCCCGTAGACCCTATGAAGGAACCTATGAAAACAGCGGCAAGGACCCTGTAGGGTCCCAGCCCCACTATCCTCCCGAACACGGTTCCCCCCACGCCCCCGGAACCGCTGAAGGGAACGAAGACAACGAACGTTGTGAGCAGGAATGTTGCCCTGCCGAACCATCTCGTCCTCTTCACCTTCTCCTTTCCCTTTCTCTCGGTCTTGGAGAGAGCGGGGCCCAGAACCGGGAGCTTCTTCACCCAGTCGTAGTTCCAGATCAGGAACAGCGAGAAACAGATGTCAATTATGGATGTCGAGAATCCCGCAAAGTATCCCGGAACCCCCTTGGAAACGGCCGTCGGTATGAGCGTCTCCTTTCCGGCCGGAGGCAGGGTGTAGAATATCCATATATTGAGAAGCTCCTTTCCGATACCCCAACCCATCCATGCGGTGAGAAGGATTACGGTGATTGCCCCAACCACTATCCAGAGAAGCCAGGGAAAAACGAACTGGAAGATCTTGGTCGTCCTGTCCTTTCTGTCGAGATCGGTCTCGAGCAGCCTCCGGAAGAGAGATGACATGGACTTCTTGGAACCCTCCTCGGTGCGGGTTCCCTTTCCCATATCCATGACAAAACATCATTGTAGCTTTAATTAAACCTTCTCTTGAAAGGATTGAATGATGCTACGAACCATCCTCGCACTTCCGGAAGGGGTCCCTCCATCCCTTCTCGTTCAGTGGGTCCTCGATGACCCACCGGTAGAATTCCTCGGTCAGCTCCGATATCCTTTCGATGGAGCAGTATTCCTCTATGTGCCTCCTTCCCCTGAGCCCCCATTCCTTCAGATCCTCCCGGGCGAGAAGTTCAAGGGCAGCCGCCGCCTGTCCCTCGACATCCCCCACCTTCACCAGCTTCCCGGTTCCCTCCACGCACATCTCCGATGCGCCACCGACATCGGTCAGAACACACGGCGTACCCGATGCGAGTGCCTCACCGAAGGTCAACCCGTATCCTTCCCAGTAGGAATGGAACATGGCAAGGTCCGCCGTTGCCACCACCTTCTTCATCTCATCGTGATCCGGGGACTTCAGCAGATGCACCACCTCCCCGAGACCGTACGCGGATATCTTCCTCCGGATCTCCCCCTCCATGGGCCCCCATCCTATCAGGAAGAAGCTGATATCCACGTTCCTCCCGTGCATTATCCTGAATACCTCCAGGAGCTCCCTGATGCCCTTTCTCGCAGCCCACCTCCCGACGCTCACAACGGTGCTGTGGCTTTCGGGAATGCCGTATCTCTCCTTCAGGGCCGCATCGAAGTTGTCCGGGTTGAACTCCACGGTGTCAATACCGTCGGGAAGATGTATCCTCCTGCCGTACCTGTTCTCCACGCCCCTCTCGGCAAGCGCCCTGCATTCGGACCTCGAGATGGTTATGACCCCGTTCGAGTATCTTATGGCATGGTCCTCGAACCTGTCCATGAAGGGACCCAGATACAGAATGGAGAGATCGTTTATCCCCGACAGGGAGAACGAAACATCCTTCAGGGATATGGTGGACCGCTCCCCCTTCCAGGTCCCGTGCATCGTGGAAACCACGGGCACCTTCAACCTGTCGTAGCAGGACCTGGGAAGGAGGGCCATGTTGGAATGCACGTGGACGATGTCGAAATCGATACCGGAGGAGAGGATCCAGTCAACGGCCCTCCTGCCGAAGGATACCGTGAACAGCATGGGGGCCCTAAGCCATTTGACGGGGTGTATGTGAATGTTCTCGTGGGAGGACCTGTAACCGATGGACTGCTCCCTGGTGACCACGTGAACCTCGTGCCCTCTCCTGGCCATCCATGTGGACAGGTAATATGCCACCACCCCCACGCCTCCCCACTTGGGAGGATATTCCGAGGAAACCATGCAGATCTTCATCGATATACCGATTCCGGATTGGACGAAACCTATTTCCCCTTTTCCTATGCGTATCCGTGGAGAGTGGCTGCCGGAAATGGTATCG
This sequence comes from Thermoplasmatales archaeon ex4484_6, assembly GCA_002254385.1. Lineage (GTDB taxonomy): Archaea > Thermoplasmatota > Penumbrarchaeia > Penumbrarchaeales > Penumbrarchaeaceae > Penumbrarchaeum. The sequence goes on from NJDO01000093.1 coordinate 7,174, forward strand.
GGACCGTCAACACGATCAGCAGGCGGCTTGCGACACCGTTTCGGAGCAGGAGCTTCCTTTCCACCATTTCATGAAAAATCTGACACGAATGATAACACATTCGTGTCCGAACTCTTGACACCGCACCCTGATGTATTGTGTGCAGAATGAATTGATGTGTATTTAGGAGATAGACGACTGGATGCTTGGTTTGAAAGAGATATTCGGTCAGATACTATTAATCTTTCAAACCTCTGCACACCGGTATCCTCCAATCGACGATCCGGTGCTGATAG
>NJDO01000094.1 GCA_002254385.1 Thermoplasmatales archaeon ex4484_6
GTCCGCTTGACATCGAAAGGGTGGTGGGAGTGGTCAAGGCCTACACGACAAGGGTTGGGGAGGGGCCCTTCCCCACCGAGATGAGGAACCAGATAGGAGAGATCATTCAGAAGAGGGGGCATGAGTTCGGAACAACAACCGACAGACCCAGACGCTGCGGCTGGCTGGACCTAGTCATGGTGAGGTCCGCCGTCAACTGGAACTCCATCACCGACCTTGCACTGACGAAGATAGATGTCCTGTCGGGAATCGATCCGCTGATGGTATGCAAGGAATACAGGATACCACAGGACGCAGCCGAACTTCACGGTACGGGTACGACGCTCAGACATTTCCCATCCCAGATCGAGCTTCTGGCCCGGGCGGAACCCGTCTATATCAAGGTGAAGGGATGGGAGGACATGAGCACCGAGGACTGGATGGAGATCAAGGCATCCGGAGAGATACCCAGAAGGGTCCGGGATTACATGGACCTGATCGAGAGGGAGGTTCTGGCAAACATCATAATGCTGTCCTTCGGAAAGGGAAGGGAGCAGACAATGGACCTTTCGGGTGAGGGGCTATGAGAGAGCCCGATACACGGGAAAGGAGAAAACATCTGGTGAAGGCCCTTCAAAGGGAGGGGCTGCTGAGGACGCAGCGCATCACGGATGCGTTCATGAAGGTTCCCAGGGAAGCTTTCGTTCCGTCCTACCTTTCGGGACACGCATACATAGACAGACCCCTGCCCATAGGCAAGGGGCAGACCATATCCGCGCCCCACATGGTTGCCATCATGTGCGAGGAGCTCATGCTGGAGCCCGGGCTGAAAGTGCTCGAGATAGGCACGGGGTCCGGATATCACGCGGCCGTCGTTTCAAGGGCCATACTTCCGGGAGGAAGGATAACCACCGTGGAGGTGGTCAGGGAACTGGCAGAGAGGGCAAAGAAGGCGCTTGCAAGCATATCGGCACACAATGTGGAGGTCGTCATCGGCGACGGATCCGTCGGGTACCCGAACAACGCACCATACGATAGAATATACTACACCTGTGCCGCACCAGGGGTTCCCGACACCGTCATGGACCAGCTCGACGAGGGCGGGATCCTCCTGTCGGTGGAGGGGCCCGCACATTCCACCCAGAGGCTGATACGATACGAGAGGGGATCGGGGGGAGAGATAACGAAGACCCCCCTTACCTACTGCGTCTTCGTTCCGCTTGTCGGAAAGATGGGGTACTGATCGCACCGTTCTTTTCCAAAACAATGCAGCGGACCATTCCCCCCGCCGGTCAGCTTCGGATCATGGATCTCGGGGGTTTTCCTTCATCATGAAGGGTTTTCCGTGGCCCGGTATGTGGATGTCAGCTTCCAGGGAGAGGACCCTTTCCCTGCTCCTGGCAAGCTGTTCGGGGTCCTCCGCGAACTCATCAGGATGCCCCATGAACCATTCGCGGTCGGTAAAGGGCGCCTCATCCCGGGTCCACCATATGAGGTCACCGCAAATCACCGTGGAAGCTTCCGGGGACCTCACAAGAAGTGAGGCGTGCTCGGGGGAATGCCCGGGTGTCGGTATCACATCGATATCCGTCCCCGGTATCCTGCCGCTATGGGGGGAGATCCGGGTCTCCTCGTACACATATTCACCATCCACCACCGGAACACCGGGAAACCATCCTATGTTCATTGTATGGTCCGGATGATGGTGGGTTGCGAATATCATATCGATATCCTCTTTCCATACGGACCTTCTCTCCAGAAATTCCAGGAGGGAGGGGTGGTTCCCGGGGTCCACAAGGACCTTCCTTCCATTCGATTCGATGAGCACCGTGGTGGGGAAGGCATGCCAGATCTCGCCCTCCCTCCATGCCTCACCCTCCTTGACGATCATTACCCTGGCCATGCTTCCACGAGGAGACCGCGAATAGATAACGATTGTGCCCCTCCTTGCGGTGAAGGGGGAGATGCGGTCACCGGTTCGGGGCCTACGAATTCCCGGGCGGGAACGGGCGCTCGAGCAGGATCCCGGGACGAGAATCCTCATCATCTTTCGGCCGGTACGACGGTGCATCCTTTCCCGGAGACCTCGACATCAAGGATCGCCACTATCGGAAAACCCAGCTGCCGGGATAATTCCGCGGAGCGTCTTCCCATCTTGTTGAACAGAATGACGGCTCCCTTCACGTCCCGGGAAGCTTTTCCAACTCCCTCCGCAAGGGCCCGGAGTGTCCCGCCCGTCGAGAGAACATCGTCGAGGATTATCACATCTCCCTCCCCCCCGGGAAGAAGGACGTGGAGCTCCGAGGACGAATAGCCGGTCTTCTGAGCAACCTCGATCTCCCCCTCAAGACCGTAGCTTCTCTTCCTCACAATACTGTATGGAATACCCGTCATCATCGATACTGCAGTGGTCAGGGGGATGCCCATGGACTCCGCCGTGACCAGGAGGTCGGCCCCTCCCATCCCGTCCACCTCCTCCGATACCAGCCAGGCTGCAGCCTCGAGCACGTCGAGGTCTATCAAGGGTATCCCGTCAGAGAGGGGGTGGACGAAGTACCTGTACCCGCCCTCCCTGGTCACAACGGGAATGTCTCGGAAGGATCCCATCAGGAAATCGAGAGCTCTCTCATTCATTGCCATCACCTGCCATAAGGTCTCGTGCAAGGTTAACCGCCATCTCCACGATACGATCCCCGTTCCTCACCCTGCCGTTCTCCATGACGACCTCCCCGTCGATCACGGAATGGACCACTGCGGAAGGGCCTGCCGAGTAGATAACATTCGAGATCATATCATGGTAAGGGACCATCGAGGGGTGCTTCAGATCCAGAAGGATGATGTCGGCAAGAGCCCCCTCCTCGAGCCTCCCTCCGTCCACTCCCAGAGCCCGGTATCCGTTCAAGGTGGCCATACGGAGGATGTCCGCGGTCCTTATGGACGAGGCACCGAATCCCTGCCGGCAGAGAAGACCCGTCATCTTTCCCGTCTGGAACATATCAAGGCTGTTGTTCGATGCGGCTCCGTCGGTCCCCAGACATATATTGATCCCCGCCCTCCCGAACTCCGGATATCTGAACTGGCCGCCAACCGAGAGTTTCATGTTGGATACAGGCACATGGCAAACGGAGACGTTCCTCTCCCTCAGAAGCGAGATATCCCCATCCGTCATGTGAACGCAATGGGCAGCGACCGTCCTCTCCGACAGGGCCCCGTATCCGTCGATGACCTCCGCCGGGGACATTCCATGTGCCGACCTGCACTGTTTCACCTCCTCGGCGGTTTCGGAGAGATGCACGTGCAGCGGGATATCCAGCTCCCCCGATCTTTCCGCGCACCACCTGAATCCGTCCGGGGACACGGTGTAAACGGCGTGAGGGGAAATGGAGGGCATGACCCGGGAGCAGCCAAGGGACTCGATTCCTCTGATGGATCTCTCGACGCCGCGTATCTGATCCTCCATTCTCTCCCTGTCCCCCAGGTCGATGAATCCCTCTCCCAGCACGGCCCTCAGCCCGGAGTCCGCCACCACATCCGCAACATCCCCTTCCATGAAATACATATCATTGAACAGCGTGGTCCCGGACCCTATCATCTCCACGCATGCCAGTGCCATCCCGGCCCGTATGTGTTCAACACGCATCCTCGACTCCAGCGGCCATATGTCCTCTTCAAGCCACGGGTGGAGTTCCTTGTCCTCTCCCACCCCCCTCAGGATCGTCATTGCCGCATGAGTGTGGGAATTGCACAGTCCGGGCATCACCAGGAGACCGTCCCCTTTCAGGGTCCTGTCGGCGTCCCTGCCCCGGACCCTGCCCTCCAGGATCTCGGATATCCTGTTCCCCTCTATCACCACTGTCAGGGTCTCCCCCTCAAGGTTCATTGCACCCTCGATGACAAGACTGCTCATGATGCACGAAGGTGCTTGCCCTCTAAAAAAAGGTTCGCCGCATGTTCAGAAACGCTCAGGGAGAAGCGAAAGAACCCTGAGCAGGAGGGGCCAGTTCATTTTCGCCCGATCGAGTATGTCCCTGAAGTCAAGAGCCTCATCCACGACGCCGTTCGCATAATTGTCCACGGTGAGTATGGCCCCGAACCTCATACCAAGCTCCGAGGCCAGGGTCGCCTCGGGGCCCATGTTCATTCCGACCACATCCCCCCATTCGGACAGAAGTCTCACCTCGGCCCTGGTCTCGAGCCTTGGCCCCCTGGTCTGGACGTAAACCGTACCTTCCGTCGTGTGAGGGGCAACCTTCCTGGAGCTCCGTGCAAGGGCCGAGAGAATATCCCCATCAATTGCAGGAGTGGCATGAAATATGTCACCATCATGGAAGGTCGCACCGGAGAACAGATCGATGTAGTCCCGGGGAATCGTGAGGCCAGGTACCCTCATGCCGCTGTGAAGGGCCCCCGTGGAACAGATCGATATGAGGCATTCCGCACCCGCTTCCATCAATGACCGGACATTGGCCCTGTGGTTCACCATGTGGGGCGGAATGTTCGGGGGGACGCCGTGCCTTGAGATGATGAGGAGGTCATGCGGACCGGCGTTCATCCGCAGTATGCCGCTCGACGTTGGACCGAAATCCGTTTCCAGGGGAGGAGGGAATCCCGTTTCATCCGCGGGAAGGACCGACCCCGCTATGACCCCTATCTTCATACCCTTTAATCATCAACTGCTCGTTTAACGTTTCTGGTCAGGTCTGGTCCATCGAAGGGGTCTGTTCGGCCGGATAGAACCTTGCGGATTTCCCGTCCCTCGAATATGTCACGACACCGGCCCTTATCAGGTTCTTCACATGGTAGTTGACAACCTGGCGTGATGCTCCTATCAGCCTTCCTATCTGCTCCATCGTGATCCCCGGATGCTCGAGTATCATGTTGAAGATCTCCTCCTGCTTGGAGATGTTCTTCTTCAATCTGCTGATATTTATGTTGGCCGGATAGTACCGCTTGTATATGCCATCGTACATCGATTTCACAAAACCGTTCTGCTCCAGCACCCTGAGATGATATGCAAGTGTACCGTTGTTCAGGTCCAGGTTCCTCTTGATGGAGGAATAGTGATCCCCGGGATTTGCTATTATGTAACCCCTGATGAGACCCCTTATCTCGTGGTTCAAGATGTCCTTCTTGGACAGTTTGGAATAGAGTGTTATCAACGAGGTGGTTATCGTCACATATCCGACTTCCGTCCAGAGAATGAATAGGAGGCCGCCGATGATGATTGCACCCATGCCTCCCGCTATCAGCCAGCTGGGACCTCCGTTACCGGGATCTGCCGGGATGGGGTGACTGTAGGAACTCTCTCCACTGCCAGGTTCGTTCCCCTCATCGACGGGCTCATTCACCGTCGGTTGATCGGGAGCCGTATATGAGGGGACGATCTTCGTGAACTCCACCGCCGAATAATCCTTCCCGTCGTTCGCCCTGACGAAAACGTAGAGACCGGTGGGGGGAAGGGAGCGCTCATCCACAAGGAAGGACCATCTCTCGAACCCCCATGCATTCATCCATTCCCCGTTCCCGAGCCGGTATTCCACGGAACCACCGCGGTCATCAGGGTCCGCAACACTCCCGGAGACCACGTATCCCATTCCCGGATGGTATTCCACATCGTCGATCGAGACACCGGGAAGGTCATTCTGGGGTTCGATATCGATAAGAAGACGGTCCACAAGAGTCGTGTTCCCGTCCTTAACTTCGATCCACACGGTCATCTTTCCGGTCAGGTCCGAGGTTGGAAGCAGAAAGAGATAGGGGCTGCCGCCATAGAGCTCCACGCTGACCTTCAATCTTGGATCGGAGGAGTAGGCGATGATGTCGAACAGTCCGATATCCGTGTCGGGGTCATGAATCCATCCATCAAGCTGGATCCTTGTCGGGGTATCCTGGTCCTCGCTGAGAACCACAAGGCCGGGATTCGAGAGGATCGTCGGTGGAGCGTCCGTATCCGTAACCGTCAGCAGACATACGGACGTGACTCCCGGGAGTGTGCCCCCTTCCCTGTCGTAAGCCGTGATCTCGAGCCTGGCCCTGCCTCCCCTTCCCTCCACAGAGGGCCTTATCACCAGTTCCGCATCCGAGACCTCCATCCGGATGAAATCGTTCATGTCCGGTGGATCCATGTACGACAGCCTGGGAACGAAATGGAGGGTGTCCCCGTCAACATCCGTGAAGGTCCCGTTCGGACCGGAGAGCCTCAATCGATACTCGCTTCCCTCCGCCATTACGATATCTTCGAGAGGAATGTTCACGGAGGGGGGATCCTCCACCGGTCTGATTATGAGTGTGATTGGTGCGGAGAGCGTGCTGCTGCTGCCGTCCGAAACGGAGATCTCGAAGACAAGGGTGCCGAAGAGGTCAGGATATGTGGAAGCGTGGGATATGAGCTCGTTGTTCCTTCCTATGAGCAGGAGGCCAGGGGGTATCTCGGACACGGGAACTATATCCACATCCAGGTCCGCGGGGTCGGTCATGTCGTCGACCACAACATCCGATATCTTCAATATGGTCTGACCGAGGGAGCCCTCGTCTATCTCCAGTGTCCTTGGAACGTCTGAAAGAAAAACGGGTGGAGCGTCATGGACCACCACGGAGGGCCCCACCCTGACGGAGCCGCCACCCGAAGCCGTTACCATGAAGGGAATGGTCTCCCCGCCGAAATCCCTCTGGGCCCTTATTTGAGCTTCAAGGAAGCCCCTGGACAGGCCGGCATCCAGGGTAACATCGTAATCCACAGAGAGCCCGGAAAAGGATACCAGACCCCCGTCCCCTCCGGAGCTCACCTCCATCAGGACGAAGGGGTTGTTGAAACCGTCCATCGTGAGGTTGCCCGAGGGATGATCCGTGATGAGCATTCCGAGGTCAACGGCAGCCGGATCCGGCCTGACCCGCTCCAGGACCATTTCCCTTCCCCCCCTGGACAGGATGACGGACCCGGGATAGGACCATGATATATCGGACACCCACGAACCGTCCCTCTTGCCGAACCAGTAAAGAAGGCCCTCACCGGTCTCATCGATCGAGCCTATCACGGCCGGACCGCCGATGCCCGGTAGAGACTGGACGAGATAGTCCCCGGAAGGTGTCGAGACCGGGAGGACCCTGTAATCCCCCTCACTCGTGAGGAGGTAGAGAAGGGCCTCACCGCCGGAGTATGCGCCCCCGTCCCCGTACGATTCGCGAGGCACGCTTCTGGGGGAGGCGAAGCTCCCGTTGGGACCGAAGCTTGAGAGGAATGGAACACCGTCTTCAACACCGAGCACAGCAGTCTCGTTCCCGGGCCGTGCAGGGAAGAAGAACTCCTCCCGGCCGTCTCCGTCCATATCTACCGCAGTTCCCTCACCCGAGGGTGTGAGCTGTGTTGGATCCTCGTCGAAGGGATAGACCGTGACGGATCCGTTGGGGC
>NJDO01000095.1 GCA_002254385.1 Thermoplasmatales archaeon ex4484_6
CGGGGGTTGGAGGACCCTTCAGCCGATATTGATGGTAACGGGATTGTAAGCTATCATGAAGCTTACCTGAAGGAATGCTACAATCTTCGTTTCAGTGATCAGGACCGGAAGATTTCTTCTGATCTTGGTGGTATTTACTATCCCTTCACCACAGCAATGGGGAGCATCTTTGCCACCTTTCTCGAGAGTCCCGCCCCGTGGGCGACCTCCACGACGGAATCTATGTCCTTGTAAGCGTCGGGAGCTTCCTCGGAGATCACCTTCGGCGATTTGGCCTTGACGTATATTCCCCTTGATGCAAGCATGTCAAGGACGGACTGCGGCCTGAAGTTCCTCACCGCCTTTGAACGGGAAAGCAGCCTCCCGGCTCCGTGGCACGTCGACCCGAAGGTCCTTCTCATGGCCTCATCGGTCCCCGCCATCAGGTAGGACCCGGTCCCCATATCCCCCGGGATCAGGACAGGCTGCCCCACTTCCCGGTAGGGGAGCGGTACATCGGGATGCCCCGGTCCGAAGGCTCTCGTGGCTCCCTTCCTGTGAACGCAGACCTTCTCCCTCCTGCCATCAACATCATGCTCCTCAATCTTTGCGATGTTGTGGGCGATGTCATACACCTGGTGGAGCTCCGTATCCAGTCCCTTTTCCTTCAGAACCTCGCTGAACGACTCCCTGATCCAGTGCGTTATCAGCTGCCTGTTGGCCCATGCGTAGTTGGCAGCGGCCCTCATTGCCCCCAGATATGCATCGGCCTCCCTCGAATCGAGCGGAGCCGCCACCAGCTGCCTGTCCGGGATCCTGATGTCGAACTTGGGGGAGATGAAATTGCCCGAATCCTTTGTGTACAGATTCTCCAGCTCCCTGACCTTGTCATGGCAGACCTGGTATCCGAGGCCCCTGGACCCTGTGTGTATCAGAACCGTCACCTGGCCGGTGGAGCGGATGCCCATGGCCCTGGCGGCTTCCTCATCGTATATCCTGTCCACCGTCTGGATCTCCAGAAAATGGTTTCCCGCCCCGAGGGAGCCTACCTGCGGCAGCCCCCTCCCTTTGGCCTTCTCGGAAACCTCGTCGGGGTCAGCCCCCTCGATGGCACCCCCTTCCTCAGTCCTCTCGAGATCCTCCTCCATTCCGTATCCCTCTTCCACGGCCCAGCGGGCCCCGTCCTGAAGAATTCTCTCGAGCTGTCTGCGGTCGACCTTTATCCTTGCCTTTGACCCCACACCGGACGGCACATTCCTGAATATGGTATCCGCGAGCTTTCTTGCAAGCGGTCTCACCTCGTCCGCCGTGAGATCGGTTGTCAGCAGTCTCACGCCGCAGTTTATGTCGAAGCCCACCCCGCCGGGTGAAATGACACCTCCTTCGTCCACGAGGGTCGCTGCAACGCCGCCTATGGGAAATCCGTAACCCCAGTGTACATCTGGCATCGCCATGGAGGGTCCGGCAAGGCCCGGCAGCGTTGCCACATTGGCCACCTGTTCCAGTGCCTGGTCGGCCATGAGACTTTCGAGCATTCTCTCCGATGTGAAGAATACCCCGTCCTGTTTCATATCGCTCCGGTAGCTCCGCGGTATCCTGAATGTGTAATCGTCCTCCTTGCTGAAAGCTCCCTGCCACATGCTACCTTCCTATGTTGGAGGCATAATAAATCTTTCCACTGATGAGACCCGAAAACCTTTAACTAATCTCAATCGGTTATGGCTGACATGCCCACCCACAGGGAGGAGGACTACCTGGAGGCCATACTGCACATTGTCCGAAGAAAGGGTTATGCCAGGGTCGGGGACGTGGCCAAGCACCTCGACTGTTCCGCGGCAACCGTAACGGAGATGTTCGGCAGACTGTCCCGGAACGGACTTGTCAACTACGAGAAATACGGCGGTGTGACCCTGACGGACAGGGGGAAGAAGGTGGGCGAGGATGTCGACAGACGACACGGTATAATCAAGGAATTCTTCATGATGCTGGGAGTGGGAGAGGAGATCGCGGACATGGATGCCTGCGAGGTGGAGCATTCGATTCATCCCGAGACACTGCAGCGATTGAGCAGGTTCCTCCAGATAATGGAGGAGGATGACGGTCTCCGGAAGCATGTCAAGGACCGGATGGACCGGTAGGAGCCTTGCGAGACATTGTGAGGTGTCGGAAATGGACCTTGAACTGGACCTGGGCGATCCCGTCGAGGATCTCGTATTCCATCTGATCTCCCATCCGGACCGGGATCCGATCGAGCACATATCGCCTGAGCCTGCCGGCGGGGGCGAGGTAACCCTGGAGATAGGCCATCCATCGAACGGCCCTCTGCTGAGGTCCATCTCGATAGAGGGGTTCGGTCCTCATGATGGTCCGAACGTTCTCGGGATCGATGACGGGATGACCGTCATCGAGGGTTCGAACGGTTCCGGGAAATCCCATATCATCTATGCCCTCAACTGGTGTCTTTTCGGGAGACCTGCGGTTCTCGACCCTTGGATGGGAGAGGAAGAGGACCCGACGGTACTTGTCAACTGGAAGAGAGGAAGGAGGAAGGGTATCTCCGTCACGGTGGAGTTCGAACTGAACGGGGAAAGGTTCAGGTTCGTCAGGACCCTGAAGGACGGAAAGGGATCCTTCACCGTGAAAACGCTTGTCCGGGGGAAATGGAGGAAGGGCCCCTCACCACCTTACATCGATCCCGGGATCACCCCTTTCTACCTCTTTCAGGGGGAGACCGCGATGTTCCTCTCGGCGGAGGACCCCTTCTCGGAGAAAGGGGTCCTTCATACACTCCTTCATACCATGGCGGGAGGGAGAGAGCTCGAAACTGTCGGTATCAGGCTGGAAGAGGCAAGGGAGAGATGCCTGGAGATGGGGCGCAAGGTTGGAAAGAAGGCCGAGAGGTTGAGGGGGAAGCTCGAGGCCCTCCGCTCCCGTCAAAGGGAGCTTCGGTCTGCCCTGGAGAGAAGCAGGGAGCGTCTCGAGGAGCTTTCGGGAGATGTGGACAGGACCAGACAGGCCTATCAGGGTGTGATAGAGAAGATGTCCTCATCGATCGGGGAGGATGAGATAAAGGTGAAGATGACCAGATCGGCGGAAAGGCTTGGCAGACTCAAGGAGCGCCTGTCTGAGGGATGGAAACGCGCCTCGATCACCATGATACGCCCCCTTGCGGTGAGGGCTCACGAGAGGGCGGTTTCCTTCAGGGAGGAGGAGTCCAGGAGGAGGATGCTGTTCGGAGCCTTCGAGGCACAGCTCTCCATAGTGAATGAGGTAATCGAGAGGGAGACATGCATCTGCGGGGCCCCCATCGGAAGGACCGGGGCCGGCAAGAAGAGACTTGTTCATCTGAAGGAGAGGCTGGAGGAGAAAAAGGATGAGACATCTCTGTGGCAGCCGGGGTCCATGTGGACGTCGGATCAGTTCCTTTCAACGGCATCCGGACTGCTTGGGATATCGGGGCCCGGCAGGGACAGGATGCTTGATCTGCTGAAGAGGTTCGAGAGGGAGAGCAGGAACCTGCTGATGGCCGAGGGGGAGCGCACCGAAGACGGCAGGGAGATGCTTGTCGGGGCGGTCAGGGCGAACGAGAGGGCGAGGGTACTGCTGCTCGAGGAGAGGGAGAGAATGTCGATGCTCCTTAAGGAACAGGAAGAGCTTGAGGAGAGGATACGATCCACCGAGAATGCCCTCTCCGCCGAGCTTGGCACATCGGTGGGGAACGCCGACCTGGCCGCAATCGCCTCCCTTCTTGCCAGATCCCTTGAGTGGGTAGAGGCGGTCAAGGCGGACAGAACCGAGGCACTGAGAAAGGAGCTGGAAGACATCTCGACGGAGATGTTCAGGAGGATCACCGGACGCGGCAGGGTTGGCGTCCGCATACACCGGGAGAACTTCAGGATAGGCGTCGAAACGGACCATGACGGTTTCTTCCACCTCTCTCCCCTGTCGAGACTCTCCGCCGGGGAACGGGAAGCCGCGGTTCTCTCCCTCATCCTGGCACTTGCGGACATCCTCGATATCACCCTTGTGCTGGATTCCCCGTTCTCGTTCATGGAAAGAGGGATGGGAGAGAGGGTGGTGGACCTTCTTCTCGAGAGGAAGAGGGGGACCGTTGTCATGGTACCCACGGGAGGATTTCCCATCGAATACGGAACCGGACCCGAAGTGTCATCCGTCAGGGGAATAAGACGGCTCGAGCTCGTACCCGGAAAGCGGGGATCGCTTCTCAGGGAGGTGATCGATTGAGACCTTCGACAGCTCCTCCCGAGCTGGCAGGATTGATATGCGAGGGGGGCTTCCCGGACGAGAGGTCCCTTCTGTCGTTCGCCATGTCCCTGGGTGTTTTTCACGGAAAGCGGAAGGAACCCGAGGGTTCAACGAACCTGATCGACGTCCAGGAGCTCGAGAGCTATCCGTTGTGTGTGCTCGTGATAACCGACGGCGGGAGATCCGATATGGAGCCGTCGAGGGTGAGAGAGGTTCTCGCGGAGCATCTGCATGCCGGGCTCTCGATGATGAAGGTGGAGGTCGACCGGTCGAGGGGAACCAGGGCCCTGAGGAGAATAGCTTCCCTGCTGCCGAAATGAGGGTTCTTCACCAAAATATTATAGGCTACATGGATAAATAGAGCTAGGACATTCGGGTCATCGGAGTGATACCCTTACCGGGGTCGCAGTCACTCACCGGTCCGATATCAGGTGAGCCCCATGACAGGAACATCGAAAAGGACAGCGGCTCTATTTCTTGCCCTGGCCCTGATACTGCCCTTGACAGCCTTCACGCCAACAGCGGCCGACATTCCCGGATCCGGGGTCGTTCCATGGTTCTCGAACGTACCCGGATGGGAACTGCCCGACCTGTGGACCAGATGGGGTGTGATGCCCATGGGAGATCTCTACGGGTCCATCCCTTACCATGACGTCGATTCAGGCACGGAGATATGGATGGTCCAGTTCGATTACACCTACGTTGTGGCCCTCAATGACAGACATCCTGAGGATCTTCTCCTGGTGGATCACGTGGTTGCGGTGGGCCCCTTCCCTGCGGTCATGAAGATGGACCCCGACATCTATTCGGACCTTGAGGATGGATCCGACATAGAGAGCATGTTGGGGGAGGACCGACTGCTTGTGGACCTGTTTCATCCCATCGACGGGATCGAGGATCTTCTCGGGAAGATATCCCCCGGCGTGGAGAAGGGCTCCGGCACGAGATATCTCATAGGTCCCACCATATCGGGAAGGGAAGATCTGCTTTCCATAGACGGCATCAAGCACATAGAGCCCTATTATCACATGGAGCTTCACAACGATATCGCAAGGAACATCACATCGGTCACATATATCAACAACACCCTCGGTCTGGATGGGACGGGTCAGATCGTCGCCATTTCGGACACGGGGCTCGACACCGGTGTCGACGATCACAATGTCACGGGCGACATTCATCTCGACTTCGACAACAGGGCCACGATAGTCAACTGGGCAGGTACATCTCCCGACGACGGGCACAGCCACGGCACGCATACGACCGGGTCCATTGCCGGAAGCGGTGCCAGGTCCAACGGGAAGATCAAGGGAATGGCCCCCAACGCATCCATCTTCTTCCAGGCCATAATGAGCGATTCCGGAGGCCTTGTCATTCCTGCAAACACATCACTGCTGTTCCAGCAGGCCTACGAGAACGGCTCCAGGATACATTCCAACTCATGGGGGGCCAGCTATGCGGGCGCCTACACCTCCAGGTCCCAGGATGTTGACTGGTTCCTATTCAATTACCCTGATATGATCATCCTGTACAGCGCGGGGAACAGCGGTGTCGACTGGTCCCCCGAGGACGGCAGGATCGACCGGGACAATATCGGAGCTCCCGCTTCGGCCAAGAACTGCATAACGGTCGGAGCTTCCGAGAACAACAGGTCCAGCGGAGGTTATCAGTTCAACTGGGGACTGTGGAATGGGTGGAGATATACCTCCAGCGGATGGTCCTACGAATCCAGGTATCCCCTGGACCCCGTTTACAGCGATTACATATCCGATAACGAGGACGGACTTGCCGCCTTCTCCTCGAGGGGGCCCACCGATGACGGCAGGATAAAACCGGATGTGGTGGCCCCCGGCACGAACATTCTTTCCTGCAGGTCCTCCGTATCGGGTGCAGGCACCGGCTGGGGGGTGTATGATAGTTATTATGTTTACATGGGGGGAACCTCCATGTCAACCCCCATAACCGCGGGTGCCGCCGTTCTCGTGAGGCAGTTCTACAACCAGACACTGGGTCTGGATTCCCCTTCCGGTGCACTGCTCAAGGCGACCCTGATCAACGGCGCGGTGGATATGACCCCGGGCCAGTACGGTTATCTGAACAGCACCGTTCAGGAGGTGCAGGGGAGGCCGGACATGTCCCAGGGCTGGGGAAGAATAAACCTGTCCGAATCCCTCTCGCCTCCCGGCGGGAACCTGGCATTCATCGATGACAAGGAAGGCATATGGACGGGTGCGAGTGTTGTATCCCATCTTTCCGTGACGAACTCGTCCCGGGATCTGAGGGTGACACTGGCATACAGCGATTCCCCCGGAGCCACCTACGCCGCAAAGGAGCTGGTGAACGATCTCGATCTGACCCTTGTGGCCCCGAATGGCACCGAATACAACGGTAATGATTGGACAACACCCTTCAATGATACCCACGATAGAACGAACCCGGTCGAGGGGGTTCTGATACACTCACCTGCGACCGGTCTTTGGAAGGTCGTGATAAGCGGATACAACGTTCCAATGGGACCCCAGCACTTTGCCGTGGTGGCCTCCGGGGTCATCTCCAATTTCTCGGGGGTTGTTCTGCTCGACAGGGAGTTCTATTCCACTGACGGTGATCGGATCGACATACGCGTGATGGACCAGGACCTCATCGGTCAGGGGACGGTATCCGTCCGTGTAACCTCCGATACCGACACAGCGGGCATCCAGGCCACCCTCAACGAGACGGGCATTTCCGGACTTTTCGAGGGAACCGTGTGGACCAGGAACTCCTCGACGGGGAACTCCTCATCCATTCAGGTGTCCGATGAGGATAATATCACAGTCACATACCGGGATACGGATCCGGACGGGAACTTCTCCTCCATCGCAGTCGCAAAGGACCCTGTGAGGGTCGACCTGTGGTTCAGACCCGAATACCTTCTAATCCATTCCGAGGGCGAGCGGTTCCATCTTGAAGGGATCATCGACGAGAACGTTTCCGCATGGTGGACCTTCCGGGGCATCGACATGGGATGGAGAAGGTTCCATGATGACGGCAATTCCACGTTCGGGGATTCCAATCCCTACGATCTGAACGTGAGCGATGTCTGGTATGTTCCGGGGAACATCTCCGGAAACCACACGCTGCTCATTCGTGTGAACGACCCCGTGTTCGGGAACAGGACCTACGAGAACTTCGCCGTATCGTTCAATACCTCCCTCCCGAGATTCCCCAAGGATGTAAGGGTCGATCCCCTCCCGGAGGGGAACTCGGTGAAGGTCATGTGGTCACTGTCCAACGAAACGGACCTCTCCCATTACAGGATCTACGTGAACAATTCCGGGACAGGGATCATTGCCCCTCCCGGATGGATGCTGTTATCCTCCACATCCTCCGTCACCGACAATCTCAACATCACCGGTCTCGCCGACGGGGTCGAGTACTCCTTCAGGGTTTCCGTGCTAGATGTGAACGGGAACGAATCCTCCCTGTCGGTCCCTTACAACGCAACTCCCGAGGACATAACACCTCCTGACATCATACTCATCACGACCCCGAGGACCATTGTCGGAACGGTGGAGTTCCGGTTCACGGGAAGCCCGGATCTATCGTTCATCGAGATGGAGTTCTACAATGACTCCAATTCCAACGGATTGATGGACGATGGAGACTGGGAACCGATAGGTTCCGGTCCGGCACCGTCGCTCTCCTGGGATACAACCCGCGGAGGGGGAGGGCCCGGGGATGTGGATTCCATGTGGATAAGGTACAGGGGTCAGGACGAGGTCCCGAATACTTCTCCCTGGTCCGTCGTGACCGGGTTCCGCATCGATAATACGGGTCCCTCATCGGTGGAGATACTGAACCCGCCTCCGGTGGTCACCAAGGTGCCCTCCCATTTTCTTTCCGGCCACTCGGAACCGGAAGGATGGGTGGAGATACGGATAAACGATGTACTTGCCGAGAATGTCTCGTGCAACGGATTGGGGGGTTTCACATTCTACATGAACCTGACGGAGGGGAGGAACACAGTCCTGCTCAGTGCATACGATCGTTACGGTGCGGGCCCGACGAACAGGAGCTACAATTTCACGCTGGATACCATGGTACCCGAGGCTTCGCTCGATATAGAGGACCCCCACCATATCATCAGGGACATAAGCATGGATGTATATTGGTTCAATTCCACCTCGAGGGACCTCGGGATCGACCCGGAATACACTTTCATAGAGAACATGACCTGGAGGATGGTGGATCCCATCGGAAGGGTGGTCCTATTCTACGGTATGGATGACCTCCCCTACAGATTCATGGATCTGGGGAACTACACGCTCATGCTCACGGTCCGGGATCCCGCCAGGAACATCAACTCCACAACGGTGAACATCTCGGTGGTGGATATCACCGCCCCCGTCGTTGGAATAGAAGGGAGCCTGGTCGTTGATGAGAGGTCAACGGCGACCTTCGATCCGAACGTGACCGACAACGACGAATTCTGGCTTCACCGGACCGAGAATCCCGTTCTGTGGGAGTTTCGGGGTGAGGGTTTCGAGATGAACATCACCGAGATCACGGCAAGGGTGAGCTTCCCGAGACCCGGCATGTACACGGTCAGATTGACCGTGGTTGACGGGGGCGGGAACACCGCCAACGTTTCCGCGAACATAACGGTGAGGGACGTCACACCCCCGGAGGGCCATATAGACGCCCCCGATGAGGTGATATTGGGCATTCCGGCCCTGTTCACGGCGAACATGACCGACAATGATCCCCGCTTCCCCGACGGGGCTCTGTTCATGTGGAACCTGTCATATATGGACGGACCTCCCGAGACCTGGTGGTCGGTGTTCCCGAACGGAAGCTCGCTGCTCTACAACTTCACCCAGCCAGGCTATTACATGCTGACCCTTACATGCCTGGATGCATCGGGAAACGAGAGGAATGTGCAGATGCCGTTCACGGCGGTGGGGGACCTGACCCCCCCGCGGATCGACAGCATCTTCCCGGCTCCCAACGCCAGCTTCCAGTTCCCGGAGGATCTGAGGTTCACCGTGACCTTCAACGAGCCCGTCAACGTTTCGACGATCACTTTTGATACGATCAAGCTTCTGAACGGGAGCGGGGGGTTGGTGGGGATATCCATCGTTCCGAAAGGGGATTCGGAAGTGCAGGTGGTACCGGTCGATCTCGACTTCGGAATGACATACAGCCTCGTGATCGGGAGCGATATAGAGGACCTGTGGGGCAATTCACTGGTCAGGGGAATGACGGCGAACTACACGATCAGGACCCTGTTCGCCCTGGACTTCCCGGATGGTGTGTATCCGAGCGGTATGGATGACAATTTCACGGGGAACGATGAGGACATCTACAACATCACTCTCAGGTTCACGAATCCTGTCCAGGTATCATCGGTCATCAACGGGATCACCGTAAGGTCCGTCAAGATGGAGGATGTCAACGGATTTCAGCGGGAGGTGAGGACCGAGGTCTCGTTCTTCGTTGTCAATCCGGGGGAAGATGAGTACACCGTTATCGTCTCCATTCCGCTGGATATGGGGACCAGGTACAACATCACCCTTGATACGAACGTGAGGGATGTATTCGATTATCAGCTTGACAGGATCTATCAGTGGGATGTGATGACGTACATGCCCATGGCCGAACCGACGGTTCAGGAGGATGACGATGGAGGGGAAGAGGTGCCCGATTGGCTCCTGCAGCCTTTCTTCTGGATTATCGTTCTCGTAATCATATTCCTCTTGCTTCTTCTGTTCGGACTCATGGCGCGCTCCAGGAGGAAGAGGCATCTGGACAGGATCTGGGAAGCGGATACCGAAAGGGCTCCCGGAAAGAGGATGCCCGAACCGGAGACCCCTCTGGAAGGGGGTGAAGAGGAACTCTATTCCGGGGAGACGTCGCCCCCCTCCATCGGGGAGGCCCCTCCTCCCCCGGCATCCCCTCCTCCCTCTTACGAGGATCTCTACGGGAATCTTTACGGGGAGCTTTCTGTCGATGAAGAAGGTCCCCGGGAGAGCGGGACCGCCAGGGTGGAGGAAGGGATAGAATGGGACGAGGACAGGGAGAAGGAACAACGGGATGCGGAAGGGATAGAGGAAGAGGAGGAGGAAGAGGAATGGGACGATGAGGAGGGGTGGGAGGAAGATGAGGGTGAGGATGAAGTTGATTGGGACGTTTAATCGGTTCGCTCGTATTACATCCTTCCACAAATATGGGGATGTTCGATTAATATCATTCACAACTCACCGGGGAAGTATTATTAAGGTAAAGGGTTTTAGAATTCTCGGGAGTGCAGTTTCTCTCTCTTCCAAGGGGACACCAGATGACGATGGGGCTCAAGATACACAGGATGCTCAGGGAGGATGAGAAGACTCCGGAGGAGCTCGAAGAGGAAGCCCGGAGAAGGAAGGAGATGTCGGACAGCATTCTGGAGATAATCTACAACAAGATAATAAGCGGAAGAAAGGGACACTCGAAGGCGGAAATATTGAAGCGGGAAGATGAAGATGATGAAGAGGGTTGGGATGATTGACCCCTTCTCCCTTTAAATATTAAGAATGCTTTCCCCCCAATCGAACGGTTAGAAGCTTCGGGGTGACTGGCCCGGTGCCCCTTGGCCAATGTTCTACTGTAGAGGTGCTTGCATGCTAAGGATGTGCAAAGAACACGGTTTCTTCAGAGGTAATGAATGCCCCATATGCGGAGAGGAGGGAAAGTTCCTCATGAGCTCCTACGAGCTCGAATCCCTCGGAAGGATAATGGCCGGCATATTGAGACATTTCCCCGAAAGATTCAATCTGGAAATGGACGAGGAAGGTTTCGTGGACATGTACAAGCTGGTCTCGGCCATAAAGAGGAAGCGCGGGGACCGGATGAGATGGCTCAGACCCACTCATATCATAGGTCTCGTGGAAACGGATCCCAAGGGGAGATACCAGGTGGAGAACAATCATGTCAGAGCCACCTACGGCCATTCCCTGCAGCTTTCCATGAGCCTCCCCACCGACAACATCCCCGAAAGGCTCTATTTTCCCACCACACCGGAGAACAAGGAAAACATTCTGGAGAATGGCCTGACTCCGGGTGACAGATCCATGGTGCATCTCTCCAAGACATGGGGTGATGCATACGAGGCGGGAAGCCACAGGGAGGAGGAGACTGAACCGATCATCCTGCGAATAGATGCCGAATCGGCGCAGGATAACGGAATAATAATACAGAGAGCCGGGAAGACGGTGTTCACGGTGGAGGAGATACCTCCGGAGTTCATTTCCCTTGCGGATGAGGAGGATATCCAGCTTTCCAAGAAGGAAATGGAGGAGAGAAGGAAGGATCTGTATTATCAGGGACCTCCCCTGGAGGAGGAGGCGGAAGAGGAGGAAGAGGAGGAAGTGCTGGAGGAGATAGACCATATCCCGGACGAGGAAGAGGATATTGACGATGATAAGATCGACGACGAGCCGTCGGATGAGGACCTTGAAGGGGATGACGATGAGATGACGGATGCGGAGCTCGATGTGGAAGATGACGAGATGACAGATGAGGACCTCAACGAGGGAGAAGAGGAAACGGATGAGGATTGAGCTTCTTCTTCACCATGCATCGCCCGTATTCGTAAACGGTTAAATATGACCTGTCGATTAGGCCTATCCCCGGGCATGTTCCCGGAAACCAATCAGATGCAGAGGTAGCTCAGCCCGGTAAGGCGCGAGACTGGAAAGGACAGCGCTGTCATCCGGACATCTCGTGGGAGCAATCCCTCGGGGGTTCAAATCCCTCCCTCTGCGCCATTTTCTTCTCGTCAATTATTAAAGTATCAGAAAATGGCGCTCAATATCGATATCATACGATGAAAAATGATCGAATAAGCTGTTTGCCGTTTTTCATCTCACCTTTTTCTCTGAATAAGCGTCAATAGAAATACGAGAAAAAGGTCCCTCC
>NJDO01000096.1 GCA_002254385.1 Thermoplasmatales archaeon ex4484_6
GTGAGGCCGGACGAGATCAGCTTCGTTCCCCTGGGAAAGAGCGGGGAATGGGACCTGGAACGCATCCTGAGGGAGCATGAGAAGGGCATCGCTTATGCATGGGTCCTCGAGGGTCTGGACAGGTATCCCGTCATTCTGGATTCCCGGAACCGGGTGCTTTCGTTCCCTCCCATCATAAACGGCGAGCTCACCAGGGTCACGGAGAACACGAAGGATATCTTCGTTGACTGCACCGGATGGGATCTCAGGGCGGTATCCCTTGCCGTGAACATCGTCTGCTCCCAGATGGTCTCCAGGGGCGGCACCGTCGAATCGGTGAAGGTGATCTACCCCGATGAAATGCGTTCGATAGACCCCGGCCTCGTTACCGGTTCCTGGCCAAGGATGGAATGGAAGGAGGTATCGCTTGACATGGATTGGACGAGATCGTGGCTCGGAAGGAACCTGTCCGGGGACGAGATGATCAATGCACTGTCGAGAATGGGCTACGAGGACTGCAGAACGGATGATGGCAGGCTCACATGTCTTGTACCTCCATGGAGGAACGACATCCTGCATCAGGCGGATCTGGCCGAGGATGTGGCGATAGGCCACGGTTTCCACAGGTTCACCGGCACGGTGTCCAGGGCAAACACCACCGGAGGGGAGAGAAGATACACAACGATATCAAGGTACATAAGGGAAAGCTTCGTCGGTCTCGGTTTCATAGAGACAAGGACGATATCGCTGTCCAACGAGAGGGAGCAGTTCGAGCTGATGGGACGGAAGGAGGTCCCTCACATGAGGATAGAGAATCCCATTACTACGGACCATACCATGCTCAGGCTCTCCGCGATCCCCTCCCTTCTCTCCCTTCTCAGGACCAACAAGCACAGGGACCTTCCCCAGAGGATATTCGAGATTGCCGATATCATGGTGGAGGATGCCAGCCGAAGCACCGTATGCGCTCTCAGCGAGGACAACAGGGCGTCATTCACGGAGGTGAAGGGATACGTTCAGAGGCTCCTGCGGGACCTAGGTGTCGATTTCATTCCGGAAAAGGCGGACCTGGGGTGGTATATCAGAGGAAGGGGGGCCGCCATCATGGTAGAGCTTCCGGAGGGGGTGAAGGATCGTGAAAAGGGTCCGTTCCCCGAACTCGAGGGGGGGAAGATGATACCCCTCGGTCATTTCGGGGAGATCCATCCGCGGGTGATATCGGATTACGATCTCGTAACGCCTGTGTCCGCCCTCGAGATGGACATGGACCTGCTTCTTGAACTGACCCGGATATGAGCCCGGGTCAATCGAACATTCTTTCATCGCTGCTTCCGGATCCGGAAATCGGAGCTTTCGTGACCCGGGCTTATCATTCCCCGATATCCATATCGGCATCCGTCTAATGCACCCGCCTGCTAACAGTATGGATGATTTTGCACCGATGGTGAAGTATGATTGGAACCCCGGAGGAAGGGAGCCACGAAGGAATACTGCCCTGTCTCTCCCCGCAGCCCATGGAAATGGTATAAAACATGTTCACCATCACCTAATGCATCACATGTCCGTCCCCGATATCGAAGAAAAGGACCTCACTCCCCTGATGAGGCAGTATCTTGCCATCAAGAAGCAGCATCCGGACAAGCTTCTGATGTACCGCATGGGAGATTTCTACGAACTGTTCTTCGAGGACGCCGAGATAGCCTCGAGGGAGCTGGACATCGTTCTCACGGCAAGGGACAAGGGCCCTTACGGGGGAAAGATCCCCCTTGCCGGCGTTCCGTATCATGCCATCGACAACTATCTCCCCAAACTGGTGAAGAAGGGATACAAGGTCGCAGTGGCCGAACAGGTGGAGGATCCCAGGAAGGCCAAAGGTATCGTGAAGAGGGAGGTTGTTCAGATAGTGACCCCCGGGACGCTGATGCTCCCGGAGGGGACGGAGAAGAGGTCCAACACGTACCTTGCAGCTGTCATCCGCAAGGTATCGGAAGAAGGCGGGGGGGATATCCAGACAAGCGGTGTGAGGGGCACCTCGGAGCAGAGGATAGTTCTTCCCAGAGCATCCTACGGTGTGGCCCACCTGGATATCACCACGGGAGATTTCCACGCCACGGAGATAACCGGAAAGGAGACCTTTCAGAGGCTCGTGTCCGAACTCATGAAGTTCCAGTCGGAGGAGATCGTTATCCCGGATTCCCTTGCGTCAAAGGAGGATTTCATGCAGGAGCTCAGGCTTCAGCTGGGGGACGACAGACCGATCACCTCCTTTGCCGACCATCATTTTCTGGAGACGTACGCATCCACGCTTCTGAAGGAGCAGTTCAGGATAGTGTCCCTGGACGGCATGGGCCTCGGAGAGATGCCCCTGGCCATGGGTGCGGCGGGGGCCGTGCTCGCATACGCAAGAGAGAATCAGATGACGGACCTGCAGCACGTGAAGGGTGTGAAGGTCTATTCCGGTTCCGAGTACATGGTCCTTGACCCGACTACCTTGAGGAACCTGGAGGTGCTCAGGTCCTACAGGGACGGGTCGGTGAAAGGTACCCTTCTCGAGGTGCTGGACCGGACCAGGACCCCCATGGGTTCACGTCTTATGAGGAACTGGATACAGCAGCCGCTCATGGACGTCGATCTCATCGGGAGAAGACAGGATGCAGTGGAGGCTCTCTACGATGACCTGTTCCTCAGATCGGATATCAAGGAATCGTTGAGGAAGGTCCCCGACATGGAGAGGTCCCTCATGAGACTGAGCCTGGGAAGGGGGTCGGCAAGGGATCTGAACGCGATCGGGAAGGCCCTGGAATCGGCAGAGGAGCTGAAGAATGTCCTGGAGGGTTCCAAGACCCCCGGGAGGTCCTCCCTGCTTTGTGAGATATCGGAGGAGCTCGGGGGCGGAGGGGATATCATTGAGCTCATTTCGTCGGCGGTCGTCGATGACCCACCTCTTTCCATCAGGGAGGGGGGAATGATAAGGGAGGGTTACTCCCCGGAGCTTGACGAACTGGCCGAGGCCGCAAAGGATTCGAGGCAGTGGTTGAAGGGGTTCGAGAAGAGTGAGAGGAAGAGGACCGGGATAAGGTCTCTCAAGGTGAGGTTCAACAACGTCTTCGGATATTACATAGAGGTCACCAAGGCCAATCTGGAGATGGTCCCCGAGGAATACATCAGGAAGCAGACCCTGGTGAATTCCGAACGTTTCATCACACCCGAGCTGAAGGAGAAGGAGGCCCTCATCCTGAATGCACAGGAGAGACGGTCCCGGCTGGAGCTCTCCATATTCGAGGATTTGAGGAACAGGGTCCTTGAAAGCTCGGGGCGGATCCAGACCATTGCCGCGGCCCTTGCCAGGCTCGATGTTGTATCCACGATTGCGGAGGTGTCGGCAAGGAAGAACTACCGCAGACCGAGAGTGGACACGGGGAAGAGGATACACATAAAGGGCTCCAGGCACCCCGTCATCGAGGAGAAGGCGGATTGGGGTTTCGTACCCAATGACATACGTCTTGATAATGAGAGCCACCGCTTCATCATTCTCACGGGTCCCAACATGGCAGGGAAATCCACCTACATGCGCCAGGCCGCGCTGAACGTGATAATGGCACAGATGGGCTCCTTCATACCGGCGGATGAGGCCACAATCGGTGTGGTGGACAGGATTTTCACCCGGGTGGGCGCATCTGACGATATCGTGAGGGGCCAGTCCACCTTCATGGTCGAGATGCTGGAACTCGCAAACATCCTCAACAGTGCCACAGCCGGTTCGCTTGTCCTGCTGGACGAGATAGGCAGGGGCACATCCACATTCGACGGATTGGCCATAGCCTGGGCTGCCACGGAGTTCATTGCCGACATGGAGAAGATAGGTGCCAAGACCATCTTCGCAACACATTATCATCATCTCACCGGACTCGAGGGCGAGCTGGAAGGGGTTGTCAATTATTCCATGGCCGTGAAGGAGGGGCCCGAGGGCATAACCTTCCTCAGAAAAGTAAGAAGGGGGCCCGCGTCCAGGTCCTACGGCGTGGAGGTGGCGGGGCTTGCGGGGATCCCGCCGGAGGTCGTGGAGAGAGCGAGGGAGATACTGGGGAAGCTCGAATCGGAGGACCCCCTGGAGGGCCGGGCCGTCGCGGTGGACTCGAAGGAGGGATCCGTTCCGGTTTCCCGAAGGGGGAAGGGAGGTGGACCCCTGCAGATGGTCCTGTTCCCGACGGAGGAAATGCTTTCATCGGAGGATGAGCATCCGGTTCTGTCGGAACTCTCGAGGATGGACCCGAACAACATGAGCCCGCTTCAGGCCCTTGAGGCGCTGTACAAACTGAAAAAGGAGCTGGACGGATAATGGTATCGAGAAAGGAGCGTTCGATTCCCGGCGAGACCGGACAGGACGGAGGGATGGTATGAAGGTGACGCTGGCGGGAGCCACGGTGGATAGAAGGTTCTGGGTGAAGGATCCGGCGGCAACTCCCGAGACGATTTCCGCTGCCTATGCAAGGATATCCCACAGTCCGAGGACCCTTGGAGCCCTGAGGGATGCCGCGGTGGCGGAAGTGGAAAAGGCAAGAATGTCCAACGAGAATATAATCTACCGCATGGGGCATTCCTCCGTTGCCGAGCATGCGGTCTTCAACCTCGACATCGAGGATGCCTCCAGACTCCTTGTAGAGTTCATCGAGTCACACAGACTAGCCTCCTTCACGGAGAGGTCCCAGAGATATGTCTTCTTCGGTGACAAGGAATTTCTGATCCCCGAGGAACTTGCGGGCACCCGGTTGGAGGATGAGGTGCGATCTCTCGAGAGGGAGAAGTTCGACCTGTACATCATGATGGTGGATGACGAGGGGTACAGGGAGAAGTACGGAGATAAACTCCTGGAGCAGGCAAGATATATTCTGGGACTCACGTGCCCCACGGATCTGGGTCTCACGGTGAATGCCCGGGAGCTTGAGTACATGATATCCCGGGCAGCGGCTCATCCTCTTGCGGAGGTGAGGCAGCTGTCGAGGGCCCTCCTGGACCAGTGCGGTTCCCTGGCCCCGTCACTCATAAAGTACACCGAGGGGACGGATCACGTCGAGAAGACAAGGGAGATGCTCAGGGAGAGTATGGGGGCGATATCGGTGGAGCGGGAAACGGGTTCGATCTCATGTGTATCAACAGCGGACGACGGCAGGGTATGCAGCGAGCGGCCCACATCCCATGATGATCCAGAATCGGAGATCGCGGCGGTGCTGCTATTCGAGAACAGCGGCATGCCGTTTTCCACATGCAGGGAGATATCGAGGAAGATGACCGATGACGAATTGATGGATCTTTTCCTGCCCGTATTCAGGAACTATCCCGTTCACTCCTCGCTTCCCAGGGCCTTCGAGGTGATGGACCTTACCTTCGATTTCGATATATCCGCATCCGCCTTCGCCCAGCTGAAGAGACACAGGATGGCATCTCTCTTCGTGCAGGATTACAATCCTGGAAGATGGATCACCCCCCCGCTCTACCTTGAGAATCCAGAACGGGCAAGGGATTATGTGGATTTGATGAGGAGGAGTGCGGCCCTCTATCACAGGATAAGGAAGGATCATGGCGTCAGGGTGGCCGAGTACGTTCTCACCAATGCCCACAAGAGGCGGGTTGTGTTCAGGATAAATCTGAGGGAGCTCTATCATTTCGTGAGGTTGAGGTCCGACGAGCATGCGCAGGATGAGATAAGAAGGATATCCGACGGTATGGTGGAAATACTCAAGGAGCAGTTCCCCCTTGTTACCGCAATGCTGTGCGGAAAGGATACCTATGCGGGGACAAGGAAGCGGATTCTCGGATGCGACAGCGATGACAGGGGAGGTGAAGAACGATGATAGCCGGAACGTGCCGTATCTGCGGAGCGCCCGCCTTTGCCACATGCATTCTCTGCGGCGGGAGCTTCTGTTCGAGGCACATGGACGAGAGCGGCCTCGTTTGTGTACAATGTGCGCGAGGTAAGAAAGGGCCGAATGTATCGAAAGGGCCCGGCAAACCCGGGGGGGTCATGTGATGGGCACGTTGTCGAAGATAGATCTTGATAAACTGGGGCATCCGTCGCTCGACAACATAGATGAGCTCCTGTCCTCACTGGGGAATGATGAGCCGCCATCCTTTGCTTCCTACCGTATGGACATGGGCCCTGTCCTTGAAGCCGCGGACAGGATGAAGGACGCCGAGAACATCATCGTCATCGGGCAGGGCGGTTCCGTCAACACGTTCAGGGGACTGCTGGAGGGATTCGGGATATCGGTATGCGGAGAAAGGAAGTTCTACATCGTGGATACCGTGGACCCGGTGTATCTGCGGGAGGTACTGGACAGGACGCTTCCAGCGAATTCTCACGTGATCGCCATCTCGAAATCGGGGAACACGTTGACCGTTATCGAGGCCCTGTCGCTCTTCTCATCATACCCCGCTACCGTTGTGACGGAGAAAGGATACGGGGCGCTCGGGAAGCTTGCAAGGGAGAAGGGATATCATCTGGTCGATGTACCCGGGGATGTAGGGGGCAGGTTCTCCGGAGGTACGGCATCCACCCTTCTGCCCGCCCTGGTGCTGGGTATTGATGTTAATGCGTATCTCGATGGACTGTACGAGGCATACGGGAGTGCGAGGAAGGATGAGGGGATAAGGAACATCTCCGGTGCGTTCTATCTGGTGGAGAGGCTGGGAAAGAGGACGATCTACATACCTGTCTACTCAAAAATGCTCGCATCGTTCCGGGACCTTGTGAACCAGCTCTTCCACGAGACCCTGAGCAAGGGGAGGAAGGGGATGACCGTTCTCTGTTTCGAGGGCCCCGAATGCCAGCATCATACCAATCAGAGGGTCCTTGACGGTCCGGAGGACGTTGCCACGCTCTTCGTTCTCGTTGAGGGAATGCCGGACCTGGACATGTCGTGGGGAGATGTCTCCACGGAATATCGCGGGATCCCGCTGACGGACCTGGGCCCTTACGGATTCGGGAAGGCACTGATATCCGAGGCCAGGGGTGTGATGGCATCGATGGAGGAGATCGGAGCTCCCTATGCCTCCGTGACACTGAGGTATGAGGGAGAGAGGACAGCCGGCTTCTTCGTTGGCATGATGCAGTATCTTGCATACTATTTTGCAAGGCTTCGAAGGGTGAACCCCTTCGATCAGCCTGCGGTGGAGAATGCCAAGGAGTTAGCACTGGAGATGAGAAAGGGGATATGAGGAAGGTCCCCCTCCGGCCGGAAAAGCTCGGGAGATCACACCGCATTACAAACCGTTGTTATCAATGCCTTTGCTGTTCAGTTTCGGGGACCCCCCCGGATATTTCGTTTTTCTACAAGGGAAAGAATGGGAGGTCTCCCTGGAGGGAAAAGATGTTCAATGCGGGA
>NJDO01000097.1 GCA_002254385.1 Thermoplasmatales archaeon ex4484_6
AGTCTCTTCCCATGTTTCACTCTCTCCGTATATTCCATCACCATTGTCTCCATCTATTCTTCCGTTTTGATTAGCATCTTCCACTCCGTCACAAAGATTGTCGTCATCAGTATCATTGTCGAATGGATCTGTTGTACATTGATCGAGATCCGGAAAGAAATTGGCTCCCGTCAGATCTTCACCAATTAAGATATCTCCTGGTTCATATCTTCTTCCTGAATGATTGTGAAGCTCCTCATAATAAGCTCCGCTGTACCGAAAGGCCCTCCATAATAAAAAACGGTAGAGAGCTTCCTGTCTCCTGTTCACTCGCTTGGAATATCTTCTCCTTCCCCGAAGCTCCTGCTTGAACACTGTTTGATAATAACGATTTTTTCCCGTATAAACCTGCCTCTTGGAATCCTCATCTCCCAGGAACCCGAAGGGGTCACCGAAGGCTCTCTCGTGAATTCCACTCCCCCCAAGATGGTGCCGAACGATTGACCGGCGGAGTATATATCAATTTCCGGAAAAATCAATCCTGAAAAATGGCATTTAAATATCGAATTCAACCGAGCAGAGCTTCAATTTCAACGAAACCCTTCTCCCTTGCCTTCTTGACGAACCAGTCCCTCCGTATCTTCCTATTTCCCGGACTCGGAAGAGGAGCTGCGATCGTTTCCGATATCCTGAAATGCTTCAGGGCACTGCCGGGTTTTCCCTTCTCGAGGTAGAGAAGAGCCTTGTTGAACTCTACAGTGGATATCCCCTCGAGGTAGTCATTCTCCTCGAATATTCTACGTGCGATCCGCAGGTATCTCTCCGCTGCCCGGAAGTTCCCCTTCCCGGACTCGATATCGGCAAGGTTCGGAAGTACAACGGCCTCCATGTACCTGCTTCCTATTCTCCTCACACATCTGAGGGACCTTCTCCAGTCCCTTTCGGCGTTCTCCGTCCTTCCCAGATTGAAATTTACCACCCCCCTGTTGTTGTAGCATATCCCGAGAAAGAAATAATCTCCGAGTGTGGTGAACGACCTGATACAGTGGTTGAGCTCGGATAGGGACGCCTCATATTCCCTCTTGAAGTAAAGGAATACACCCTTTATCTCCCTGAGATAGCTCTTTAATGTGACATCCTCGGCCATCCCCATCATCGAATCTATCATTTCCTCTGCCCTGTCCATCTCTCCTATCTCCTCAAGGACGTAGGCAAGCCCGATATTGGCCTGGAACCACTGATTCTCGTTCAGGGAGATGCTGCCACCGGAAAGCAAAGAACGGTAAAGTTCAAGGGATGACTCCAGCTCCCCTCTTCTCCTGAAAGATTCCGCACGTAAGAGAAGTATGTCCGCATCGTTACCCTCGTCCCGTGCACCACATACGTAAAGCGACATGTCCCATATGGCCGTACTGAACGGGACATCAACGGAGGAGAATCGATCCCGGAATATCCTGTAGATACTCTGATCGTTCCTCATCAGGTTCATGGCCGTGGTGACATCCGTCACATCGAAACGGTCCCTTTTCAGATACATGGATATCAGGAACACCCTGCACCTGGGATCCGCATAACGGGAGCTGAACTCCAGCAGTCCCCATTCCCTGTCAACACCATGCCTTGCAGGTTTGAGAGAACATCCCTGCAGTTTCCTCTCTATTTCATCCACCCCGCATGTAACCCTGATCGTTTCCAGGAGATTCCTTCTGTGATGCTTCCCGATCCTATGAACGAGCCCCGAAGAGGAGAGTCTCGACAGATAGGTATCAAGTGTGGACCGCCTGATCCCCATAAGAGCTGAGAATTCCTCCCTCGTGACGGAGCTCTCCCGTAACTGGAAAAGGGAATACAATGTCAATTCCTCGGGGGAGATCATCATCGTTTCTATGAATGGCTCCCCCGATATAAAATCGATTTCACCGATAAGTTCAATATGGCGTTCCCGCATTTGTCGGCATGGACCCTCCGAAATTGACCAGGACCTCGAAGATTCTTCTGATCTCGGCAGGTGTCATCCTCCTCCTCGTCGCGGGAGGCTTCCTTCATTCCCTTCTCTCTGGAAAAGGTACCGGACCGGGAGAGGGGGGAGGGCCCGGAGAGGGTGAATTCCGGGCCTACACGCTGTTCCCGAACCTCCCGGTGACGGACCTCGACACGGCCAACAACGAACCGGCACTGGCCGTCAATCCCACCGACCCCATGAACATCGTGGCGGGTTCCAACGATTACGGAACTCCCAGCGGGGATGCTTGGTGCGGCTACTACTGGTCGAAGGATGGGGGCAATACCTGGGAGAGGGGGCTCATACCCGGCGTCGACGGCGACAGGTCCTCTCCCCTGTGGAAGTTCGCGGGAGGAGGCGATCCAGTTCTCACCTTCGCCCCGGACGGGACCTGCTACATGGCCGGGATCGTGTTCCAGAGGGACCCCGCGCTCGGAAACATCCTGAAACCCGGCTCGGGGATATTCGTGGCAAGGTCAGACGACGGCGGAGAGACATTCGGAATGGTGTCCCTGGTCATCTCCTCCATCACGAATTACGTTACGTTCCACGACAAGGAATGGATAGCGGTGGACCCCACCACGGGAGACGTTCACGTCACCTGGACCGCCTTTCAACTTTACGGCGTATCCTCCGCAATGGTCCATTCCGTCTCCAGGGACAGGGGCCAGACCTGGTCGAGACCGCAGATAATCTCGGAGGTAACCCGGAAGGAGAGACAGGTCCAGGGGTCCCAGGTGGAGGTCACGTCCGACGGGGTCGTCCATGTATCATGGATCGAATACGATATCGGAGCTCTCCGCTACACCAGGTCCACGGACGGTGGAAGGTCCTTCGAAAGGGTCAGGACCATCGCCTCCGTCACACCCCTTCCCTACAATCTGCCGAACGGCGATTACAGAACCCCCACCATGTGCGACATGGCGGTGGACAACAACAGGGACAGCAACCTGTCGGGTTCCATATACATAGCCTGGCCCGATTACAGAAGGGGCGAGGGGGACATCTACATGGTGGCGTCCTACGACGGGGGAGACACCTGGATACAGCCAGTGAAGGTGAACAACGCGACGGATGCAAGGGACAACGACCAGTTCTACCCCGCAACCGCCGTGGGAAACGACGGTTCCGTCCAGGTGATGTTCTACGACAGACGGGACGACCCCGACAACAAGCTTCTCTCCCTCTACTTCGCGATCTCCAGGGACGGCGGCCTCACCTGGGAGAACATGAGGATGCAGGACCACCCCTTCGACGGTGACAACACCAGGGGTCCCTTCATCGGCGATTACCTTGCGCTGTCCTCCGGCCCGGGATGGACGGTGGGGGTTTGGTGCGATGCAAGGGATGGCACCAAGGATGCGGTGAGATCCGACATCTGGATGGGAAAGGTCATCTACTCCGAGGAGGGAGAGACCTGAACATCCTCAGCGATAGACATCCTCCCACAGACACCCACATCACGAAAGGTCTTTAAGGAGCTCTCATCCGCAATCCTGGGTTCCTCCAGAGGAAGCTCCACGGGGTGGTATGTGGGTCTGATCCTCATTTTCCGTTTCCTCCTCCGTGGGATGAGCAAGAACACAATTCCGACGAGGATTGAGGACCCCAGGATGGAACCCCAGTAAACCATAGGATGGGAAGCGACAACCGAGGCAAGATATTCCGCCAACCGCTCGATAAGGGATGATATCACGGATATGAATCGAATCCTTATCTATTTCTCACTTTACCTCTCAATATCTCAGAATAGCTGCAATACCTCCAAGGGATTCCAGGAAGGGGGAATCCTCCACGAACTCCGTGAACGCGCCGATGGTCTCCGCCATCTCGAAGAATTCCTCCACGATATCCACAACCGAGGGTGCGCCTCCGCACGCGGGGCATTCCGGAGGAGGAGCCTCCCCCGGCACCATCCTTCCGCATCTCTCGCATTTCCACCCGGGAATGGATGTCCCCTTCAAGATGATCAGGGTCCTGACCCTTGCCTCGGTGAGGGCAGTATGAACCTCCCCGGGACCGTAGGAGGCGGGTTCGCCCTTCATGATGGCGGCCCTCAGCTCGTCAACGCACCTCATCTCCCCCTCCCTCTCATCGATGGATGCCACCTCTTCCGCAAGGGAGAGCAGCTTCCCCTCCGGTGTCTCGATGTCAGTGTCCACCATGCCGATCACCATGTCCTTCAGGTCCTTCGGAAGCTCCTCCGCCAGCATCTTCTTGGCCTCACCGGGACCCGCGATTATGATCCCGCGCATCCTCTCCTGCCTTATGCATTCCAGATCGGATGCCACCTCCCTGATGAAAGCATGGATCGCTCCCCTCCTGAGCCTGTTGAACCTCTTCTGGGACCATCCTCCCTTCTTGTGCTTGTTCATCAGGTCGATCTTGGTCCTCTCCCTGTCCTCCAGGATGTTGGACCTTACGGTCATGACCCTTGCCTGCCTGGAATCCAGCAGAACAAGACACAGGTCCTCGTATTCGTCCTGAAGCATGGCAAGGGGGAGGAGGAATGGAGAGGTGTCCAGGACCATCCTTGTTTCGGGTTCCACGGATATCCTGTATTTTCTGAGCAGACCCGTCCTGCTCGAGGCGAACACAACCCTTCCTCTCTCACCGGGGACGGGACGCCCATCGAGGAATTCCCCGACCATCTCCATCGTGTCGCCGAATACGGCGGACAGGTCCTTTCCCAGTGCCTTTGATATATCCCTGCTCCTCGAAGCAATGTAGGATGCATTCAGATCGCTCTTCCTACCTATCGGCAGATATACGGACAGGAACACATCGTTCTCGTCCCTCACAGACGAGAGCTCCGCCAGATCGATGTCGGAGAGCAATGTGAGATGCCTGTCGGATTTCCCTTTTCCTTCCATGCACCCCTATCGGGAGGTTCCCTAATAATCTTCCCCGGGAGGAGGAAGCTCCTTCCTGCCCCTGGCGATCCTGTACACGAGAACGGCCGCCCCTGCAAGGAAGAGAACGCCCAGAACATAGGCCCATGCGGGAACGTCCTCGTACGATACCTTCTCATTCCCGGTGGTGTCCGTCTTCTCCCTCACGGTGAAGGAGACCCCGTTGGCCATCAGCGAGAGGTCCCCGATCTCCCGGGATGTCATCGATATGCTCCCTGAACCATCCGTAAGGTAATTGCTCAATCCCTCGGGACGGAGGGTGTCGGGGATCACCGAATACCCCTCGGGGAGGGACACTGTGAAGGAGAGTTCGACATCCGGTCCCGAACCTCCCACGAGCTCCCTCATGGGAACTATCTCGATCGAGGACAGGGTGTCGAGGGCCAGGCTCATGATGACGGTGAACGAATCGTCCCCGGCAGTGACGGAAACGTCCTCGACGACGGAGCTCCCGTCGGACCTTACAGCTTCCTCCAGACCCAAAACAACATCGGCGAAAACGGAATCCACCTCCTCGGCGGAAAGGTCACCGGACGAATCCCCGTCCATGGCGTCCGTGATGCCTTCGGGAAGGTCGGAGGTCATCACACGGAACTCCCCTGACAGGTCGTCATCTATCCTGAGTTCCATGTCCACCCTGCTCCCGCACGAGAAGGGGAATATATCCAGGAACAGCAGGGGTTCATCTGGGCAGACATCCTCGAACCACCCTCCGTCTTGCCGTTCCATCCTGGCCTCGCAGTACGCAGTCCCGCCGGGAAGTAAGTCCCCCCGAAACTCGATGAACACCACCTCCCCTTCCACACCCTGGTCCGACAAGGGGCCCGATCCTTCCCCGGAAAGCCTTCCTTCCCTCATCACGAAGGATTCGTCCCCAAGATGAAATGTGTAGACCGCATCCGGGGAAGCTCCCCCGGGAATTCTCATCTCCATGCGTACGTCACCGCCGCTCCGGCTGACCTCGAGGGAGGCGATATCGATCTCCGGAAGCTCCGCGCGGGCGCTCTCCAGGAAGGAGAACCTCACATCGTTCCTGCCGTCCGTCAGGGAGACCTGGTAGCGTGATACGGGGGAGACAACTCCATCCCCCTCGACAACATCGTAATAGTTCTCGAACCTTCTCTCACCGTTGTAATCGAGGAAGAAGAGCTGCGCCGATGCGTTAAGCACGGGATCTCCCTCATCCATCCACGTCTTCCGGATCTGGGCATGGATCTGGTTCCCGGACACGATCTCCGCATCGACGTCAAGCGGATCCCCCTCACTCGTCATTCCCTGGACGGTTCCGTTGTCGTATATGACGGATACGCCCCCGACGGACATGGAATATATGTATCCCAGATCGTCCCTCACCTCCCCCCTGACCGTGAGGTACGCATCGACGCTGTACACCCTGTCGAACGTCTCGAGCGACAGGATGTCTATATCCCCGTATCCCTGGACCTCTCTCTCGGCGATGCTGTAGGAGAGCACATCAAGGGAGGCGTCCAGTATCTCCTCCCCGGGATATACGCCGTTCCCGGGTCCCGAAAATACCATGATCATCACAAGAAAAACGATCGGGAAGGGGGAGAGACGCCTCATCGACATGACTATCCCGTCTTGTTAGAAATCATTAACGGTGATGGGGTGTAACCCTTCTCCGAGAAGAAGTGGGCGGAGATGTACTTGTAGTAGGGCGCCGCCTTTTCCCTCAACCTTTTCCTTACCGCCTCGAGGTCGTAGCGCACCCTTCTGACGGCAAGCTGCATCCCGTCCTCCGCGTCGAGTATCACGGCAGATGCGATGCCGCCGTTCTCGGCACCCACAGCACCCGGATTGACATAGAGCCTGGACCCGGAGACCATCAACGGAATGTGTGTGTGTCCGAAGAAGAGGATGTCCCCTTCCACATCCGAGTAGAAATCATCGAGCACCGAGGGGAAGGGGTGGTCGAAGTAGGGGACGGCGGAGCCGCAGTCATCGGGATGTCTGTGCATGAAGGTCAGGGTCCTGCCGGAGGCTTCCAGGGAGAGGGACATGGGGGCCTCTATTCCGAGGACGAGATCCCCAAGCTCCCCGCGCACCCATTCATGGTGGGGCCTCCTCTTGATCTCTCGTAGGGGGCCCAGTTCGGTCCCGTCCCTTGTGTTCACATCATGGTTGCCCAGGACCCAGCTGATCCTCTCATCATCCAGGACGGTCTCGAGGACCTCCGCGGGATCGGGGCCTATACCCACGACGTCCCCGAGACAGATGATCCTGTCCGCATCCTCGATACTCCCCATCATCCCGGAAACCGCATCCATGTTCCCGTGGAGATCGGATATCACCGCTATTCTCATTCCCGACCCCCGGGCTTACGAGGAACCTCTCCGAGATGTCCGAAG